>JBEKVD010000075.1:0-12095 GCA_049514315.1 Candidatus Limnocylindrales bacterium
ACAACGTCGACATGACCGTCGATCTCATCACCCCGATCGCCCTCGAAGTCGGACAGCGCTTCGCCATCCGCGAGGGTGGACGCACCGTCGGCGCCGGGGCCATCACCTCGATCGTCGAGTAGAGAATGGCGAAGGTCGATGCGCGTCCGATCATTCAGCTCGCTTGCACCGAGTGCAAGATGCGGACGTACACCACTCGCAAGAACAAGAAGAACGATCCCGGCCGACTCGAGCTCCGCAAGTACTGCCCTCGCGAACGCCGTCACACCCTGCACCGAGAGGCCAAATAGGAGAACGGCGCCGAGCCTGCGGCGAGGTCAGATCGAGGCGCGACTGAGGATCCGGAGCGAGCGCATCTCCAGGTACGTGAGCGAGGACCGCAAGGAGCAACGAAGAGATGACCCGTCCCAGGGGAAGGCGATTACGCAGGCGCCTAGCTCAATTGGTAGAGCACTGGTCTCCAAAACCAGCGGTTGTGGGTTCGAGTCCCGCGGCGCCTGCCAGACACACTCAGGTTCGATAGATAGAGAGCAGCCGTGTCGCGCATCCAGCGCTTCGTTCAAGACTCCTGGCAAGAACTCATGAAGGTCAACTGGCCGACGCCGAGGCAGGCCCGTAACCTGACGGTCGTGGTGCTGGCGATCAGCACTGCGGTCGCGGTCTACATCGCCATCTTCGACTACTTCTTCTCCGTTATCGCCAAGCAGATCAACGGCGGGTGATAGCGAGCATGAAGACGGAGCAAGCCGCCGAGGCAGTCCGACCGCCCGAGAAGCGTTGGTACGTGATCCACACCTATTCGGGCTACGAGAACAAGGTCAAGGCGAACCTCGAACACCGCATCGAGTCGATGGGCATGGACGACAAGATCTTCCAGGTCCTGGTGCCGATGGAGGATGAAATCGAGATCCGCCAGGGCCAGCGCCACACCGTGCAGAAGAAGGTGTACCCGGGCTATGTCCTCGTCGAGATGATCCTCGATCCGGACTCCTGGTACGTGGTCCGGAACACGCCGGGAGTCACCAGCTTCGTCGGCGGCGGCAACATCCCGGGCGTTCGCAGCGAGCCGATCCCGCTCGACGAGCAGGAGGTCAAGCAGATCCTCCGGCAGATGGGCGTGGAGACGCCTCGCTACCGCGTCGCCTTCACGAAGGGTCAAAACGTTCGGGTCACCGACGGCCCGTTCGCCGAATTCATCGGCACGGTGGACGAGGTCAATCCGGAGCGAAACAAAGTCAAGGTGCTCGTCAGCATCTTCGGCCGCGAGACCCCGGTCGAGCTCGACTTCCTCCAGGTCGAGAAACTGTAAGCGAAAGGAAGCCGAACGCCCGTGGCCAAGAAGGTCCGTATCGTCCTCACTCTGCAGCTCAACGCCGGCAAGGCCACGCCCGCGCCGCCGGTCGGCACGGCGCTCGGCCCCCACGGCATCAACATCGTCGAGTTCACCAAGTCGTACAACGAGAAGACGGCCGACAAGGTCGGCCAGGTCATCCCCGCCCAGATCACCATCTTCGAGGATCGCTCGTTCACGTTCGTCCTCAAGACTCCGCCGGCCACGGACCTCCTCCGCAAGGCAGCCGGGATCCAGAAGGGCGCTCCTACCGCCGGTCGTGAGACCGTCGGTAAGGTCACCCGGGACCAGATCCGAGAAATCGCCACCGCCAAGATGGCCGACCTCAATGCCAACTCGCTGGAGGCCGCGATGGCCCAGATCGAGGGCACGGCCAGGAGCATGGGTCTCGAGGTCGTCGGATAGAGAAACCGACCGGGACGGCGAGAGCCGGCCCGACGTGCTCCGGCGGCGAGCCAGCCGGACGTGCACCCCGCGCAGGGGGAGGTCGAGCCCGGATCTCCGGACGAGACCGGTAGAAGGAGATCGAGATGCCGGAACGCGGCAAGAAGTACCAGGAAGCCGCCAAGCTCGTGGATCGGGCCACGCTCTATTCGCCCGCCGAGGGTGCCGAGCTCGTCCGCAAGACCAGCTACGTGTCCTTCGATGCGAGCGTCGAGGCGCACCTGCGACTCGGCGTCGATCCGCGCCATGCCGACCAGATGGTTCGCGGCACTGTCGTCCTGCCCCATGGCACCGGCAAGGTGGTGCGCGTCGTCGTGTTCGCCCAGGGCGAGAAGGCCATGGAGGCTCTCCGGGCCGGCGCGGACGAGGTCGGCGCAGAGGACCTGGTCAAGAAGATCGAGGCGGGCTGGACGGACTTCGACGTCGCCCTGGCCGCGCCCGATGTGATGGGCATGGTTGGCCGACTGGGCCGGATCCTCGGCCGCAAGGGCCTCATGCCCAACCCCAAGTCCGGAACGATCACCTTCGACCTCGAGCGGGCGATCAAGGAAGTCAAGGCCGGCCGCGTCGAGTTCAAGGTCGACAAGGGCGGCATCATCCACGTACCCTTCGGCAAGACCAGCTTCGAGGCGCAGCAACTGGTCGACAACCTGGCGACGCTGCTCGATGCCGTCAACCGCGCCCGGCCTACCGGTGCAAAGGGCCAGTACCTCAAGTCCCTGACCATCACGCCTACGATGGGACCCGGCATCCGGATCGATATCCCGGCCGTCCTCGCGGTCGCCGCGGCGTCGTAGCGCCGCCTAACACATGAGGCGCGGACGCGGAAACGTGGACCGGGCCGGCGGCGGGATCGCCTGAAGAGGCGCCGCCGCCTCACAATCGAATACGACGGACCGCCCCAGACAGCATGCGTCGCGAGCCGCCGCCACCAGCGATCCAGGTTGCGGCCGGACTCAATTCGCCGGTAGAGATACCGGCGGGCATGCCGAGGCAGGGAACCAGCCTCCATCCGGTCGGGTGGGAGCGCCCCTGTGGCGAAAGCCGTCGCAGGGGCGTTTTGGTCGGCCCGCGTATCGGAGCCGGCCAGCCCACCGTGGCGTGCCGGCTGCGCGCAGAAGAACTGGAATGGAGTTGGCAAGCCGAAGCTCCGCCGAGGCCAGACCGAGGCGCCGACGAGCACCGCAGCGAGCGCACTCAGAAGTGCGTGAGCGAGGGGCGCAGGAGGCAACGAAGGTAAGGGCCGGCCGAGCAAGGCCAATGACTCCAGGGAGGCACAGATGCCTACGGAGGCCAAGCGCGAGACAGTCGCGGATTTGACCGAGAAAGCTCGGTCCAGCTCGGCGATGATCGTCTCCGAATATCGCGGCCTCAAGGTCTCCGATCTCGGCGAGATCCGTCGAAACCTGCGCAAGCAGGACGTCACCTACCAGGTCGTCAAGAACCGGCTGATGAAGATCGCCGCACGCGATGCCGGATCGGAAGCCATGGGTGCCCTGCTCGAAGGTCCCACGGCGGTCGCTTTCGTCAAGGGCGACCAGGGGGCCGCCGCCAGAGCCGTCCTGGACGCGTTCCGGCCGTATCGCCATATCAAAGTCACCGGGGCGGTGATCGGCGATCAGGTCATCAACGCCGACGGGGTCACACGCCTCTCGCTGCTCCCCGGACGCGACGTGCTTCTGGCCCAGGTCGCCGGTGCGATTGCTGCACCGATGGCTGCGACGGCCGGTCTCTTCGATGCCCCTCTTCGGGACATCGCCGGACTGATCGGGGCCCTGGCCGAGGCTCAACGCGCCTGAGCGCCGCAGTTTACCCAGACAAACCGCTCGGGCCGAGAGGGTTCGAGTCACAAAGGAGCTAGTGACCAAATGGCAAAACTGACTCAAGACCAGCTGCTCGACGCCTTCGCGTCGATGACGGTGCTCGAGCTCGCCGACTTCAAGAAGGCCTTCGAGGACAAGTTCGGCGTCACCGCCGCTGCCCCGGTCGCCTTAGCCGCCGTCGCCGCTGCGGCGCCGGCCCCTGCCGTCGCGGAAGTCGAGGAGCAGACCGAGTTCACGGCGATCCTGTCGGAAATCGGTCCGAACAAGATCCCGGTCATCAAGGTAGTGCGCGAGCTGACGGGCCTGGGCCTCAAGGAGGCCAAGGACCTGGTCGATGGCGCGCCGAAGCCGGTCAAGGAAGGCGTCAACAAGGACGAAGCCGCCAAGATCAAGGCCGCGCTCGAGGAGCAGGGCGCGAAGGTCGAGATCAGGTAGCTTCGGGCAACGGCACCGGACCCACTCTCGGACGCCGCAGGCCTGCGGGTCGGCGGCCCGGCGCGGTGGGTCCGGGGACCTCTGAGGGGCCGACGTCAAGGCTCAGTTCCGACGGGTAGTGTCTCAGTTTGAGTGGGGCCCCCCTAGCTGGATGCCCGCACGAGGGAATCGTCCAGCCGCACTTGACTTCCATCCTCATAACTGCTCGAATCTTAGGTAGCCCCCGTAGCTCAGTGGACTAGAGCGACGACCTGCTAAGTCGAGGGTCGAGGGTTCGAATCCCTCCGGGGGCGCACATGCTGTGTCGGCACAGATTGCTCCGGCATAGCATTTGACCAGCAGGCGGCACAAACCCAGCATGACGGGTAGCAGGTCGTCATCCCCGCAAGGGGCACACTGGGTTACGGGCTTAGCCCGCGAAGGGAAGCCGATCCTTCCAAGGGTCGGCTTCTTGGTTTTCTCAGTCGAGCAGCGCCGCGATCTCTTCGCAAGTCCAGATGTGATCCGCGATGCCAGCGGCCATAGCGGGGGTCCGCGGGTACGGGTTCGCAAGGCTCTTGTGGGGCCGGCCGAAGTTGACGTAGAAGAAGTGCAGCGCGACCGCCGCAGCATGGTTCGCGGCCTTTTTTGAGAAGGCGTTGGTCAGCCTCGTGAACCGCCGCATGCCCATCCGCATCGTGAGGTTCTGGCGCTCGACATAGCTCGTGCCGATCCGCGACGGGTCCGGGTCGCCCTGAATGACGCGCACTTCCTCGGACAGCACGACGGGCGGGCTGAACTTCCGAGGTTCGTTGGGGTCCGATCCGTAGAACTTGATGAGCATGGCGTAGTCGATCGCCGAGCCGAAGGCTTCCTCAACGGCTGCCAGGTATGGGCGGTGGCCGTCCGTCGTGAGCTGGACCCGATAGCGAAGGCGCTCGGCCAGGTCGAGCAGGAAGGCCGTGCAATCCTCGGGTCCACGCTCGCCGACTCGCCAGCACGGTACGAGCTTGGTATCGGGGTCCAGCGCGACCCAGGTCCAGATGTCGCCGAACCCGGCCTCGCCCGCATGCTCGTCTGGAACGTTGTTCGACTTGGCGTAGCAGAACGACCAAATCTCATCGCACTCGATCCGCGAGCTGGTCAGGTCGCGCAGGTGCTCGTCCTGGTAGTCGGCGCAGGCGGCGCCAAGCTCGACCAGGAGCTTCGAGACGGTGTTGATCGAGTTGCCGGTAATCCGGGTTACTGACCGAAGGGAGTTTCCCTCGACAAGTAGCCGGATGATCGCCGCTCGCTCTGCTCGACTTAGCCTGTTCATACTGCACATTATACTTGAGCGTCTAGGCATTGTCAATAGGTTGACAGATTGAATCTGAAGATTCATGCTTGAGCGCGGAACGAGCCCCCTTGCGGGGGCCCGATCCAAACAAGAGCAGTGGCGCAACGATCGGCCAAGTTCTACCGGGCTCCTCGTCCGCCGAACACGATGGCTGAAACATCGTGTACAGCTCCTTCTTTGGCGCCGAGCTGGCCCTACCAGACCATAGGGCTCGGCGCCTTCTTCATTAGCCCTCCTCGGCTGGCGGTTCCTCTTTCGGCGTCGCCTTGAGGAACTGATCAAAGAACTCGCTCGTAGGACGTGCCGCCTTGGCTCGCTCGGCTGCCCGCGCCTTTGCCTTCGCCATAGCGACCGTCCCGAGCGCATCCCACAGAACCTTGAATTGAGTCTCATCGAGCAGGGCGAGGTCGTCTTCGATCACGCCGTATAGACCGGCGGACTCGACTGTCAGCCTTGGGCTGATTGAGGGAACGGCGCCCGGAGGAGCTCGGTAGAAGCGCGGCGTACTGGCTACTCTCTCTGAGGCCGGGGCGCGTCGAGGAGCCTCGCGTCTGGGCGCGGCCGAGGTACGTGATGGCTTCTGGGCGATCCCTGCTTCAACGCACAGACCCAGGAAGAGGCTCACCATGCGCGGGCGTTGTGCCGCCGGGTCATATTGCCGGAATGCGTCCGCAATCTGGACTTCGGTAGCCGTTGCCGGTTCTGTGACCTCGAATATCGGCGCATAAGCTTTGTGGAGGATTTCCTCAAGCAGGCGTGGATACTCCTCAGTTGTGGCCCGGTGAAGGCGTTCGGCCGCGGGTTCGAGCTGCCCATCTTCCGCTACGAGGCCGAGGAGCTTCAGCGATTGAAGCGTGCGCGGCGCATTACCCTCCGGAACGCCGAGAACCGTTAGGGTGTCGAGCGTCACAGGCACTTGTAGCCCGCGCTCCCGAAGGCGCTGAAGCACTTCCAAAACGTTACGAAGGGGGGCGTATGGAGCGATGAGCCGTCCTGCCCGAAGGTTTAGTGCCATTGTGCGGCCTCCATAAGTGCAACGTGTGCAGAGTAGCACTACGTGTGCGCTATGTCAATCGCACAAACGAACTTGGCAGGTCATTTCGCACTCTGCCCGGCCAGCCCTACGATTCGGGGGCTAGGAGGTGTCTCGTGGAGCCATACATACGCCGAATCCAGGGTGGATTCCATGCTGAAGGCGCCGATTTCGCAGTGTTCGGGCGAACGGAAGAGGAAGCCCGCAGCCGATTCGTGGAGGCAGAGCGCCTACACGCGGAGATACTCAGTCGTCCCGCTCGGTCGGTCCCGGCTGCCATCGGGCCGCCGCGGCCCGCTTGGCGATCTCCCGTCGCTGCTCGGAGGACAACTTCTCTGCTCGCGCCCTCCCGCCCTTTACTCCGCCAAGTCTCCCCAACGCCACAGCGTTAGGATTCTTGGTGGGTCCCTTCGGCGTAGGCTCGGGCTCAGCCTCGCCCGTCGCCATATCGACAATCATCTTGGCGAGCTGGTTCGGGTCTCGTGGCATGCTTGAACGCTTTTGCATGCTCAGATTGTGTGCCGGGCCTAGGCGGAAGTCAACGGCGGGCGCGGCTCAAACTGAGACACTACCTTCCGACGCGCCCATTTGACACCAGCCGAAATCGCGGTATCCTACTCCTTCTGTGAGCGCGGCCTTCCCCCTTCTCCTCCGTCAAGGAGCGGTTCATGCTGTCTGTCTCTGAGTCCTCTCGCGCTTCCGCGGCCACGTCCCGACGACGCTACGCTCGGATCCCCGAAGTCCTCGAGATCCCCAACCTGATCGAGCTTCAACTGAAGTCCTTCGAGTGGTTCGTGGAACAGGGGCTGCGGGAGCTGTTGGACGAGATCAGCCCGATCAAGGACTTCACCGGCAAGGTGATGGAGCTCCATTTCCTCGACTACGAGTTCGGCACTGCCAAGTACAGCGAGCTCGAGTGCCGGACCAAGGACCTCACCTTCAGCCGGCCGCTGTACGTCAACGTCGAACTCCTGATCAAGGAGACCGGCGAGATCCAGCGCCAGCGCGTCTACATGGGCGACTTCCCCTTCATGACGGATCAGGGCACGTTCATCATCAACGGCGCGGAGCGTGTCGTCGTGTCCCAGCTCGTCCGCTCGCCGGGCGTGTACTACAGCACGGTCGAAGATCCGACCAGCGGCCGAACGCTCTATTCGGCCAAGGTCATCCCGAACCGCGGCGCCTGGCTCGAGTTCGAGACGAGCAACAAGGACCTCCTCTCGGTCAAGGTCGACCGCAAGCGCAAGATCGCCGCGACCACGCTCCTGCGGGCCGTCGGCTACGAGCAGAACGACGAGATCAGCGCCCTGTTCGCTACGGTCGACACGGATCCCGAGCACCAGTACATCGCTTCGACGCTCGACAAAGACCTCACCAGGACCCAGCAGGATGCCCTGATCGAGGTCTACAAGAAGCTGCGCCCGGGCGATCCGCCGACCGGCGACAACGCCCGCCAGCTCGTGGAGAGCCTCTTCTTCAACTTCCGACGTTACGACCTGGGTCGGGTCGGAAGGTACAAGTTCGACAAGAAGCTGACGCCGGTCGTCGAGCGAATGGGCATCGAACTCGATCGCGAACAGCGGATCATCACTCGTGAAGACATCGCCGCCATAGTCGGTCATCTGATCGAACTGAACCGCGGTCTCGGTGAGCCGGACGACATCGACCACCTTGGCAACCGACGCATCCGCGCCAACGGCGAGCTGATCCAGAACGCCTTCCGGGTCGGTCTGCTCCGCATGGAGCGCGTGGTGCGAGAGCGCATGACGATCCAGGAGATCGACAAGGCGACCCCGAATGCCCTCATCAACATCCGACCCGTCGTGGCGGCGATGAAGGAGTTCTTCGGTGGCAGCCAGCTGAGCCAGTTCATGGACCAGACCAACCCGCTGGCCGAGCTGACCAGCAAACGGCGCCTCTCCGCGCTGGGTCCGGGTGGTCTATCTCGAGAACGCGCCGGTTTCGATGTCCGCGACGTCCACCCCAGCCACTACGGTCGCATCTGCCCGATCGAGACCCCGGAGGGTCCCAACATCGGTCTCATCGGCTCGCTGGCCACCTTCGGCCGAATCAACAGCTATGGATTCATCGAGACGCCCTACCGGAAGGTCAAGCGGACGATCGCCTGGGACGACGCGGACATCGCCGGCCAGGAAGCCGGCGCGGACGTCGTCGGCAAAGACGGCAAGGTCATTCTCAAGGCCGGCGGCAGGTTCACCGACGCGGCCATCGCCGAGCTCAAGCGCCAGAAGGCCGGGGCCTTCCCAATCCGACCCGTGGTCACGTCTGAGATCGAGTACCTCGCCGCAGACGAGGAGGAGGAGCACCACGTCGCCCAGGCCAACGCCGAGCTCGACGCCGCGGGCCACTTCGTCCGCGATCGCATCCCGTGCCGCTACCGAGACCAGTTTCCCGAGGCGCGCCCCGGCGCCATCGAGTACATGGACGTTTCGCCCAAGCAGGTGGTCTCGGTCGCCACGGCCCTCATCCCGTTCCTCGAGCACGACGACGCGAACCGCGCCCTGATGGGCTCGAACATGCAGCGCCAGGCCGTGCCCCTCCTCGAGCCGGAGGCCCCCATCGTCGGCACCGGCATGGAGTGGCGCTCCGCCCTCGACTCGGGCCAGGTCGTCGTCGCCCACCGGCCGGGCGTCGTCACCAGCGTGACCGCCGAGCGCGTCAAGGTCGAAACCGACACCGGAGAGCTCGACGAATACCCGTTGCAGAAGTACGTCCGCTCCAACCAGGGCACCTGCATCAACCAGCGGCCCATCGTCACCGTCGGCCAGCGCCTGGACAAGGGAGAGCCGATTGCCGACTCCAGCTCGACCGATCACGGCGAGCTGGCTCTCGGCCGCAACGTCCTTGTCGCTTTCATGAGCTGGGAGGGCGGCAACTACGAGGACGCCATCGTCATCAGCGAGCGCCTCGTCAAGGAGGACTTCTTCACCAGCATCCACATCGAGAAGCACGAGCTGGAGTCCCGCGACACCAAGCTCGGCCCCGAGGAGATCACGCGCGACATTCCCAACGTCGGCGAGGAGTCGCTCAAGGACCTCGACGAGGAAGGGATCGTTTACATCGGCGCCGAGGTCCAGCCGGGCGACATCCTGGTTGGGAAGATCACGCCGAAGGGCGAGACCGAGCTGACCGCCGAGGAGCGGCTCCTCCGGGCGATCTTCGGTGAGAAGGCCCGGGAAGTGAAGGACTCGAGCCTGCGCCTGCCCCACGGCGAGCGCGGCAAGGTCGTCGACGTTCGGACCTTCACTCGCGAGGACACCGAACTGATGCCGGGCGTCAACCGCCTGGTCCGCGTCTCGGTGGCCCAGAAGCGCAAGGTCAGCGTCGGCGACAAGATGGCCGGCCGCCACGGCAACAAGGGTGTCATCGCCAAGGTGCTGCCGGTCGAGGACATGCCCTACCTGCCCGACGGCACCCCGGTCGACATCGTTCTCAATCCGCTCGGAGTCCCGAGCCGAATGAACATCGGCCAGATCCTCGAAACGCACCTCGGCTGGGCTCTCCACGAGCGTGGTCTGACTGCCGCGACGGCCGTCTTCGACGGTGCGACGGAAGAGCAGATCCGCGAGGAGTTGCGCGCCGCGGGGTTGCCGGAGGACGGCAAGGTCGTGCTCCGCGACGGCCGGACGGGCGAAGCGTTCGATCGACCGATCACCGTCGGTTACATCTACATGCTCAAGCTCCACCACCTGGTGGAGGACAAGATCCACGCCCGGTCGACCGGACCTTACAGCCTCATCACGCAGCAACCGCTGGGCGGCAAGGCCCAGTTCGGAGGCCAGCGCTTCGGTGAGATGGAGGTCTGGGCCCTCGAGGCGTACGGTGCGGCGAACATCCTGCAGGAGCTCCTGACCGTCAAATCAGACGACGTCATGGGTCGCGTCCAGACCTACGAAGCGATCGTCAAGGGCGAGGAGATCCAGCAGCCGGGTGTCCCCGAGTCGTTCAAGGTTCTAATCAAGGAACTCCAGAGCCTGGGGCTCAACGTCGAGATTCTCAACGAGAACGACGAGGAGATCCGCTTCGCCGAGGACGCCGGGACGTACCCGATGCCGGACTTGGGCGGTATCAACCTCGCCGGGTTCGAAGACTGATTCACTGCACGCATGACGCGGCGCCCCCGCCCGGCCAGCCAGGCGTCGCCGATCCATGGTCCCAACTGCGCCATCGAGCCAGGCGATGGTGTGGAGGAGAGCAATGCTCGAGGTCAACAACTTCAACGCCATCCGGATCTCGCTGGCCAGTCCCGAGCAAATTCGGGACTGGTCCTCGGGTGAGGTCACCAAGCCGGAGACGATCAACTATCGAACGCTGAAGCCGGAGAAGGACGGGCTCTTCGACGAGCGCATCTTCGGTCCCACCAAGGACTGGGAGTGCTACTGCGGCAAGTACAAGCGGATTCGGTACAAGGGCATCATCTGCGACAAGTGCGGCGTGGAAGTCACTCGCTCCAAGGTTCGCCGTGAGCGCATGGGCCACATCCAGCTGGCCAGCCCGGTCAGCCACATCTGGTATTTCAAGGGCACGCCGTCGCGCCTGGGCATCCTGCTCGACATCAGCCCCCGCAACCTCGAGCGAATCCTCTATTTCGCCCTGTACATCGTCACCCACGTGGACGAGGAGGCCCGCAAGCGCGCTCTCGCCGCGCTCGAGGACGAGGCCGAGGGTAGGGGAGGCAAGGGCGGCCGGGCCCTGGCCGAGCTCGAAGATGAGCTCAAGGGCCGCTTCAACCGCCAGAAGGACGAGCTGAACGCCGTCCTGGAGGCGACCCGGAGCGAGCTCGAGCTGCAGCGAACGACCCAGACCGAGGGGATCGTCGAGGCCGCCCAGGGCGTCGAGAAGCTCCTGGCCGCTCTCGGCAAGAATGTCGCGACTGAGACCATCGCCTTCCCGGTCACCGGCGAGGTCGTGGTCGCTGCCGGCGAGGCCGGCGGCAAGGATGCCACCGCGTCGCTGCGCAAGATCGTGGCGGCCGAGACCGAGCGGCTCACCGCCGAGATCCAGCTGCGCGAGGCGGACGAGGCGCGAAGCGTCGACCAGAAGATCGCCGACCTCCAGCTCGCCAACGACGCAGAGCTCGAGGCTGAGCGCGAGCGTCTCCGCCGCGAGGCCGAGGGCGCCAGGGACGAGATCCGCAAGCAGCGCGACGAGATCGAGTCGATCAAGCCGCTCACTACCCTGTCCGAGAACGACTTCCGGTACCTGGACGAGCGATACGGCTCGGGCAGCCGCGGTGGCCGCATCTTCCACGCCGCCATGGGCGCAGAGGCGGTCCGCGACATCATCGGCCGGATGGACCTCGAGGAGCTGGCTCGCTCGCTCCACGTCGAGGTTCGGACCACGTCGGGCCAGCGCCGTAAGAAGGCCATCAAGCGGCTCCGCCTGATCGAGGCCTTCCGGCGATCGGGCACGCGCCCGGAGTGGATGATCCTATCGGTCATCCCGGTCATCCCGCCGGACTTGCGGCCGATGGTCCAGCTCGACGGCGGCCGCTTCGCGACGTCCGACCTGAACGACCTCTACCGCCGCGTGATCAACCGCAACAACCGGCTCAAGCGACTGCTCGAGCTCGGCGCCCCGGAGATCATCATCCGCAACGAGAAGCGGATGCTCCAGGAGGCCTGCGACGCCCTGATCGACAACGGTCGGCGGGGGCGGGCCATCGCCGGC
>JBEKVD010000076.1:0-11977 GCA_049514315.1 Candidatus Limnocylindrales bacterium
CCTGCACCGATGTTGGACGAGTAGCATCCGAGCAGGTCCAGGAGCGGCCAGCGCCCCCGCTCGATCATTTCAGTACCAAGTACCGTGGGCTCTTGCGCGATCTCGCCCACGTCTAGGCAGAGGCCGACCTATTGGAGACTTCATCGTTGCGGCCCATCAGGGCGGACTTGGGACGCTGCCTGGCAACCCGCGGAGCTGGACGGCCTGCAGAAGGCGGTCCGCAGCCGCGCTATCCAGCGATCGTGATGCTGTATAGGAGGCGCCGAGGTGATCGGATCAGGGTGTTCAGGTCCCTCGCAGGCGACGTCCATCTCGTTGCCGACGGCCAGCCACGATCGACGTCACAGCGTTCGGCTCGATGGAGACTTCACCCGCGGGTGGCCAGGCCAGCGTTCAGGGAGAGAGAACAAGCCCGCCGTCAGCAAGCACCTCCACGCGGATGTCGCCGAAGGCGTGGACAACGGCGTCGGCCATTTTGAGCGTGCTCGGCTCTGACGCTCCGTAGATCCCGATGGCCCGCATGCCCGCGGCCCGGGCTGCCTCGATACCCGACGGTGAGTCCTCGATGACGATGCAATCTCGGGGCTCCAGCCCCAGCCGCGCGGCAGCCTCGAGATACCCTTCGGGATCAGGCTTGCCATACGTGACCTGGTCCGCGGTGACGAAGGTCGCGGGCACCTTGAGGCCCACGTACCGCAGGCGATGCTCTGCGACGGACCTAACGGCGGAAGTGACGATCGCCCACGAGCCCGGAGGGAGGAGGCGCATAAGCCGCGCCACCCCGGGCACCTCGGCAAGTCCCTCGGTCTCGTGGGACTCGATATGTTCGAGTGCCAACCCTTCACCCGCCTCGTCAAGGTGCGGCGCCACCAGCCGTAGCGTCTCGGCGACTCGCCGCCCGTGGGCGGCCCGCATCACCGCAACAGGATCCAGGCCGCGGTCAACGGCCCAAGCGCTCCAGCAGCGCTCAATGCACCTGGTCGAGTCTACGAGGACGCCATCTAGGTCGAACAGGATCACCCGGCAAGCGAGCCTGGTGCTGGTGTCCGCTTGCGCAGATCGACGAGGTGCGACGTGGCTTTCGGAGGCAGACATTGCTTACGCGTCGCTCGACTGCGTCCAGATGTTTATCCCGGCGTCCGCTGCGTGCTGGTCGATCGTTGCCAGTTCGTCCGCCGTGAAGTGCAGATTGTGGAGCGCCTGAAGGCTATCCTCCAGCTGAGTGATCGATCGAGCGCCGACCAGCGCGGAAGTGACCCGCGCATCCCTGAGCGTCCAGGCGAGCGCCATCTGGGCGAGGCTCTGACCGCGCCCGCGCGCGATCTCGTTGAGTGCCCGGACCCTGGCAAGAGTCTCTTCGTTCAGCATGTCGCGTCGGAATGAGTCGTTCCTCGCGGCCCGAGCATCCTCGGGGACGCCGTTCAGGTAACGATTGGAGAGTAGACCCTGTGCCAGCGGTGAGAACACGATGCAGCCGATCCCCTCGTCGCCGAGCACATCGAGCAAGTCGTTTTCGATCCACCGGTTGAGCAGAGAATAGGAAGGCTGGTGGACTAGGAGCGGTGTACCGAGCCGACGCATGATGGCCGCGGCTTCGCGTGTCCGTGACGCTGAGTATGACGAGAGCCCCGCGTACCTAGCCTTGCCCTGCCGGACCGCGCTGTCGAGCGCGCCGAGTGTCTCCTCGAGCGGAGTCTCTGGGTCCACCCGGTGCGAGTAGAAGATGTCGACGTACTCAAGGCCCATACGCTTGAGGCTCTGATCGAGGCTCGCGAGTAGATACTTGCGTGAGCCCCACTCGCCGTACGGACCTGCCCACATGACGTACCCGGCCTTGGTGGAAATGACCAGTTCGTCGCGATAGTGGCGTAAGTCGGAAGCAAGCAGCCTTCCGAAGTTCTCCTCGGCCGACCCGAACGGCGGCCCATAGTTGTTGGCCAGGTCGAAGTGGGTGATCCCGAGATCGAACGCGCGCCGCACGATCGCGCGCTGCGTGGAAAGCGGCGCGTCCTCCCCGAAGTTCTGCCACAGGCCGAGTGAGATCGCCGGCAATCGTAAGCCGCTCGCGCAGACCCTGCGGTACGTCATAGCGTCGTACCGGTCGCCGCTGGCGACATAGGGCGGTCGGTCAACATTCGATGGGGTGGGCATCACAGGCTCCTTTCACCTCGGGTCGCAGCTCGCTGAGCGTTGGCTACACCGCTGGCCAGGATCACTTGGCCAGCCGACCTGGACAGAGACACGGGCTCGCGAGGACTGAGATCGCCGCCCGGCTGGTTGTCCACAACCTGGGGCTAGACAGCGCGCGCGCGACTGTGATACTACTACGGTCTAGTGGGCTAGCCCACTAGACCAATGCGGGAGGATGGGAGATGGCGTCTCCGTTTGATCTGTCCGGACGCGTGGCGTTGGTAACCGGCGCGGGCCGGGGGATCGGTCAGGAAATCGCGCGGACGCTGGCCGGAGCCGGTGCCGACATCGCGATCCTCGATCTGCCCGGGGTCGCCATGGACGATACCGCCGCGGAAGTGCGAGCGACGGGGCGCCGCGTGCTACCTATCTTCGCCGACGTCGTAGATCCAGAGCGGGTAGAAGCCGCGGTGAAGCAGGCCACAGATGGACTCGGTCGGATCGACATCCTGGTGAATTGCGCCGGCATTGCCCGGAACTCTCCCGCCGAGTCCACAACGGATGACGACTGGCGGCAAGTGGTCGAAGTCAATCTCTACGGCACGTACTGGTGCTGCCGCGCGGTCGGCCGGCACATGCTTGAGCGCGGATCCGGTGCCATTGTGAACATCGCTTCGATGTCGGGGTCCATCGTCAACTGGCCGCAGCCGCAGGTCGCCTACAACGCCTCTAAGGCGGGCATCATCCAGCTCACTCGCTCCCTTGCGTCCGAGTGGGCGTCGCGGGGCGTGCGGGTGAACTGCGTGTCACCGGGCTACATCGGAACCGCGATGACGCAGCAGGGCCTGCGGATGAACCCCGATTGGGGCCGGATCTGGCTCGAGGGGACCCCGATGGGCCGTCTCGGCACTCCTGCCGACGTCGCCAACGCAGTCTGGTATCTCGCCTCGGACGCAGCGGCATTCGCGACGGGAAGCGACCTCGTCGTCGATGGAGGCTACATGGTGCGCTAGAACGGCAGGGTGGCCTGCCGCGGTTGTCCCGCAAGCGCAGTTGCCCAATAAGGAGGAAGAGGATGCGGATCAGGTCCAGCTACCCAGCACTCGTTGCGGCGGTCCTCGTCGTAGCGTCGTGCAGCAGTTCGTCCAGCACGCCTACCACGGCGGCAGGCGCGTCCGCGACGTCGGCAAGCGCCGGCGGCTATACCATCGGCATCGTTGAGCAGCAGCTCAGCAACCCGTTCTTCGCAAACCTCGAGGCCGCCGCGAAGGCGGAGGCGCAAGCGCACGGACTCACCGTCATCACGGCCGAATCGAAGGTCGCGGGCGACGCAGCGACCCAGGTCACTGCGATTCAGGACATGATCAACCGTGGGGTCAAAGGCATTAGCCTCGACCCCGGAAATGCGACCGCTGTGGTCCCGGCTGTTCAGCAGGCGACCGCGGCGGGCATTCTTGTTGTCGCGGTGAACACTGAGACGAGTCCATCAACCGCAGTTGCTGCCACCTACGAGACGGATAATCTCGCGGGCGGGAAGCTCATGGGCCAATATGCCAAGGCCAAGATCGGCTCGACAACGCCGGTTGTCGCCCTGCTCGACTATGACCTCACGGACAAGACTTCCAAGGCTCGGCACGACGGCTTCCTCGCCGGCTTTGGGATCACCGACAGCAGCCCCGAGATTGCGGCCGAGATCGCGACGCAGGCCAATGCCGACTCAGGTCAGACCGCGATGGAGAATATGCTATCGGCGCACCCGGACATCAACGTTGTATACACGATCAACGAGCCGATGGCTGTGGGCGCCGCCGCGGCGATCAAGGCGGCCAACCTGAGTCATCCGGTCATCGTCGTCTCGATCGACGGTAGTTGTTCTGGCGTGCAGGCGGTCAAGAACGGCCAGATCAGCGCAACGGTCATGCAGTTCCCCTCGAAGATGGGCAAGGATGCCGTCGACGCGATCATCAACTACGTCAGCACCGGCCAGAAGCCATCTGGCATCATAGACACCGGTACCACACTGATCACCGATCAGGCGATCACCGGGGTCCAGTCCCAGGACACGACCTGGGGTCTCCAGAACTGCTGGGGGGCAACCTCTTAGTCGCGTTGTCGCAGCACCGGAGAGGAACACGCCGGGAGCCTTGAGGTGACAGCCGAAAGTCCCAAGCCCGGAAGTGTCCACGCCACACCGGCCCTCCCCGCGGGAGAGCCGGTGTGGCGGGCGCTGCTGGGAAGCACGGTCGCCGGTCCCCTGGTGGCTCTGCTGCTGGCATGCCTCGTCTTTTCTCTCGGCACTCGCACGTTCTTGCGAGCCGAGAACATCTCTCTGATCTTCCAACAATCGGTCGTCGTCGGCACGCTAGCCCTCGGCCAAACGCTGATCATCCTGACCGCGGGCATCGATCTTGCCAACGGCTCGATCGCCGTCCTCGGCATGGTCGTGATGGCGAAGTACGTGGTGGAGGGCGGCGACCCGATCGTCGCGCTTCTCCTCGGTTTCGTCGTGTGTATGGTCATGGCCGCGATCAGCGGCACGATCGTGAGTCGGTTCAACCTGCCGCCTTTCATCGTCACTCTTGGAATGCTGACGGCGATCGCCGCGTCGACCCGCCTCTACTCGAGTTCCGCCAGCTACACCGTGCCTCCGAGCCTCCTCACCTGGCTCGGCAACTCCATCAAGGTCGGCGGGGCCACGGTTCCATACAGCATCTTTGTGTGGCTCGCTTTGTTCGCTGTCGCGCACTACGCGCTTACGCAGACCGCTGCCGGACGACACCTCTTCGCGGTCGGTGACAACATCGAAGCGGCGCGTCTTGCGGGCATCAATGTCAGGCGGACGCTGCTCAGCGTCTACGTGGTCGCAGGGGCCATCTACGCGATCGGCGCCTGGGAAGCACTCGGGCGCATCCCAGTCGCCGATCCGAACGGGTACTCCACAGCGAACCTCGACAGCATAACGGCAGTCGTGATCGGCGGAACGAGCCTGTTTGGTGGACGGGGTGGAGTCTTCGGCACCCTCATCGGCACCCTCATCGTCGCGGTCTTGGCCAACGGCTTGACCCAAGCAAACATTGACTCGCTGTACCAGCAGGTCGCTATCGGAATCCTGGTGATCGTCGCCGTGGCGGTCGATCAACTCGTCCGACGGAGGCGGGCGTCGTGACGAGCCGGCAAGCGCTGACTGCAGCCGCAGAGGCCGGGCAGCCGCCCACGCCGATTCTCGAGGCGCGTGGCCTGGTCAAGCACTACGGTCACATCACTGCCCTCGACGGCACGGACTTCGACCTGCGGCCAGGTGAGGTGCTCGGTCTCGTGGGTGACAACGGAGCCGGCAAGTCGACCCTGATCAAGGCCCTCTCGGGCGCGATCATCCCAGACGCGGGCGAAATCTTCCTCGAAGGTAACAGAGTGAATTTCCAGAGCCCCCATGATGCCCGGGCAGCTGGGATCGAGACTGTTTACCAGGATCTTGCGGTAGCGCCCGCGCTCGACATCGCGAGCAATATCTACCTGGGTCGCGAGGTTCGCCGCAAGGACTTCTTCGGGCTGGTCTTCCGCAAACTCGACTACGGTTACATGCGTGAGACGTCCACACGGCACCTCATGGATCTCGGGATCGGCCTCAAGTCGGTGAGGCAGTCGATGGAGACACTGTCAGGCGGTCAGCGCCAGGCGGTGGCCGTCGCCCGCGCGGCTGCATGGGGACGCCGAATCATCATCATGGACGAACCGACCGCCGCCCTGGGCGTCCGACAAGCCGGCCAAGTGCTTGAGCTCGTCCAGCGCATCCGCGCCCGCGGACTCGCGGTCGTACTCATCAGCCACAACATGCCCCAGGTCTTCGAGGTGGCGGACCGCATCTACATCTTGAGGCTGGGGCGACGCGCTGCGGTGCTCCGACCTCAGGACACCACGATGGCGGATGTGGTCTCGATCATGGTTGGCGCGATTGGGGGCGACGTTCCTGCCCGCGGCCAGGGCGCTGCAACCCCGCCGACGGCCACGCCGCCGGGTTACTCCTTGACGCCCTTCGACCCGTCCGGGTCGTAGGTTCCCCCGATGGAGTTCGTCCTCGGCATCGACGCTGGAACCAGCGCTTGCAAGGCTAGTCTGATTGGCCGAGACGGCGCGGCCGTTTCCGCAACCTCCGATGCGTATGGCTACGTCTCCCCGCGTCCCGAATGGGCAGAACAGGATCCGGCGCTGTGGTGGAACGGCGCCGTGCAAAGCGTGGCTCGCGCGAGGGAGGCGGCGGGCTGCTCATCGGTAGACATTGTCGCAGTCGGGGTCACCGGGCAGATGCACAGCGCGGTCCTCCTCGGCGAAGACCTCGAGCCAGTGTCGCCGGCCCTGCTGTGGTGCGACCAGCGTGCGGTGTCCGAGTGCGCGCGCGCCGAGAGGGCCTTCCCGGCGATCCGCGAGATTACACTCAACCCGCTGCTTCCCGCCTTCACGCTGTCCAAGCTGTTGTGGGTGCGCGACCACGAGACGGCGATCTACCGGCGGATCCGCCACGTACTCTTGCCGAAAGATTTCCTAAGACTGCGCATGACCGGGCAACTCGCGACCGATCCCTCGGATGCGTCCGGCACTTCGATGTTCGACGCTCGCAATTGGGTGTGGTCAACCGAGATCCTCGACGCGCTCGGCATCGCGCCCTCCTGGCTGCCGGCGTGCTTCCCCTCGGCTAGCACGACTGGCTCGCTCGGCGCGTCGGCAGCGGCGCTGCTCGGGCTGCAGCCGGGCACGCCGGTCGTGGCGGGTGCTGGTGACCAGGCGGCCCAAGCGATCGGCCTCGGGGCGACCGAGCCGTCGGTCCTGGTGGCGCAGATCGGGACGTCCGGGGTCATCGTGGCGTCATCGCTTCGGCCGGTTGACGGGGCGTTCTGCCACGCAGCGCCGGGCCGATGGATCCGGCTCAATTCCCTCCACGCCGCTGGATCGAGCCTCACCTGGGCCCGCGATGCGTTCGCCCCGGGCGAGGATCTCGCCGATCTGCTGCGCGCCGCCGGGGAAACAACGCCAGGCGCCGCCGGCCTCATGTTCCTGCCATTTCTTATGGGCGAGCGGTCCGGGTACGCTGCTTCCGTGCCGGCCACCCTTTGCGGCCTGCGTCCAGATCATCGGCGCGGGCACCTGGTACGTGCCGTGCTAGAGGGCGTCGCGTATGAGTTGCGCCGAATGCTCGACGTGTGGGCGGTCGCCGATCGAGAAGCTCAGGCGGGCCCCGAGTTCCCCACCGAAGGTCAGAGACACTCCGAGGTCGCGGCCGTTGCCGACGGCGCAGCCGAGGTCCGACTCGTCGGCGGAGGTGCTAAGAACGGGCTATGGCAGCAGGTGCTGGCGGATATCGTTGACCTACCCATGGCTTACGTGACGCGTGACTCGGCGTACGGTGCGGGCGTGCTCGCGGGCATCGGGATCGGGTGGTGGGAGTCCGCCCCTCCCCTCGCCTGCGCGACGTGGGTCAGGCCGGACGGGGCGCACGCGGCCACATACCGGGACGGGTATCAAAGGTACTGCGCGCTCTACGCGGGGTTTCGCGCCATGACGAAGCTAGAAGGCGGGAGAAGCTCGAATGACGAGTGACCTCATGTTGCGCGTGGAGACCGCGTCCCCGGTGCCGCTGTATCACCAGATCATGCTCGCGCTCGAGCGGCAGATCGAGAGTAACCAGCTGAAAGAGGGCGATCGGCTGCCCTCGGAACGGGATCTCGCCAAGCGGCTGGGCGTAAGCCGCATGACCATCCGCCAGGCCGTCCGCGCGCTCGTTCTCGCCGGCTACTGCTATCGCGCCCGCGGTAGGGGCGTTTTCGTCCGGCGCAGGCGCGTCTTCTTCAATTATCAGAGCTTCGACGGGTTCACGGCCTCGATGCGCCGGGCGGGGCGCGCGGTGCGGACCATCTCGCTCGGCTCAAGCATCACCGACCCGCCCGAGTGGGTCCGCGAGGGCCTTGAGCTCGATGACAACGAGCGAACGGTAGAGCTGGTCCGGCTTCGAGTGGTGGATGAGGAACCAGCGATCCTCGAGACCGAGTGGTTCTCGGAGCGACGCTTTCCCGGACTCTTGCATGAGGACATGTCGCAGTCGCTGTACTCGATCCTCGAGGGCAAGTACGCCACTCGCATTGCCTCCACCTCGGACCTCCTCGGAGCGCACATCCCCACGGACCTTGAGGCGGGACTCTTGGCCGTCGCGGGGGATCAGCCGGTCATAGTCCGGATGCGCATCGCGAGCCTCGCCGACGGCACGCCGGTCGAGGCGGTGCATTCCGTATACAACGGCGACCAGTTCGAGTTCCGCATGAGCCTGGTCCGCGAAAGCCCGCGCTGATCGCGGACGCCACGTGTCCCGACAGGCTGACCAGGTTGGCTGACGGCCGTGCCTAGGCCGCAGGTGACCGTGGTCGCCATCGCGAAGAGCCTTGGTGGCGAGAGGCTATACGCCGACGCCGCGCGTATCGGGTCGGTCCGATCCCCGATGGTGAGCACGATGCTGCCATCGTGTGGGTGTCGGCCGACGACATCCAGCGTCACTTAGGCCGCGGGTGAGCGGCCCATCGCTACTACTCGCACCGGCCTTCGCTCCGCAGGTCGCCGATGATCGTGGTCGGCCAGTCGAGCGGCTGCGTCGGGGGCCCCGTCCCTCGCGGGATTCACCGGGGTTACCGGGTCGGCTCACGCTCCGGGACTTGGCCATCTTTTCGGGTAGGACCGCGCATACTCCGCCGACACGGCGAGTGGCATGGAGCCCAAGGGGGTTCCACCAGCGCGGCGTCCAACACGGTCGCCAATCCGACGCACTGGGCCAATGGCGAGACCGACCCGCTCTTCCACAGCAGGAGTGTTCACATGGCGATGTTCGTTGTTCTCGGCAAGTTCACAGCCCAGGGGGCGAAGAACCTCCCGGACGTCCGCAAGTTCGCTGAGGGGAACCAGGAACGGGGAAAGCGCCTGGGAGCCAAGGTCCACGGCTGGTACCTGACCCAAGGGCAATACGATTTCGTGGTGCTGGCCGAGGCGCCGGACGCCGAGACCATGCTGGCCTCCGCGGCTGGCGCTGGGGGTACCGGCAACGTCCATACGGAAACCCTTCGTGCATTCACGCTTGACGAGGCGGAGCAGGTCTTCAAGAAGCTCGGCTAGCCCACTGGCAGAGCTGCGCAGAGACCCGGCCCGTGTTCGGCGCCGGGTCTCATGTTCTCGCGCCTCTACGGAGACCGCGCCATGCCTCGCGAACGCAGCTACCGCGACGGCCCGTGTCATGCGTCCTCTTCGTCCAGCGTGAGCCACGCTGTCTTGCATCCGGCATGCGCGACGCAATCCGCGAGTCGTAGAACCGGTCAGGCGGCATCGGTTCGCACCGCTCACAACCCCACGATTCAGCCATAGGGTCATATCCCATCTTGACCACCTCGACCCGGCCGCGGCCCCGTTCGCCCTCACCCAGCTTCACGCACCCAGCGAGCAGCAATGCCTGCGCCTCTCTGCCCGGGCCATGCCAAGCGCGGGCACAGGTCACGGGCCTGCCCAAGGTGACGACACCGTCGACTTGGCTGGGCCGGGCTCCTCCGCGCCTGGACCTATTTCCGAGGCGCACCAACATCTGCGGGCTTTGAAGTGAATCCCGGCTTGACGGACGCTGCGCCAGGCCAGAGCATTCGGTCTGGAGCCCTCGGCGCTCACACCATACCGGCAGAAGGAGCCGAGAGATGGCGACACGCTCTCGAACAACTCGATCCTTCGTCTGGCGCGTCATCGGTTCCGCATGGCTGCGCCGCGGGCCGTCCTATCGGGCGACTTGCCTCTCTCTGGCGGCCGTCCTCCTCGCCGTCTCTGCCCTGGCCGGGTGCGGCGGAGGTTCCAAATGGCCGGCGGTCGCGCCCCTCGTCAGCGGGCAGCCCGCCGCGCCCACGGCCACCACGCAACCCGGCGGGGCCGCCTCCTTCGGCACTCCCGCCGCTCCGCCCACAGCGAATTCGCAACCGGGCACGACCGCCGCCGCGCCAACAGCGACGCTCGCTCACGGACCTACCGGGTTCAGCGCCACCGGATCGATGACGGACGCTCGCTTCGGCCACACGGCGACGCTTCTCGTCGACGGGCGCGTCCTGATCGCCGGAGGCCTCAGCGGCAACTTCAGGGTGTTCGCCTCGGCGGAGGTGTACGACCCCGCGAGCGGCGCGTTCAGCGCCACCGGATCGATGACGCAGGCTTGCGCCTACGCCACCGCGACCCTGCTGCGGGACGGCCGCGTGCTCATCGCTGGGGGGCAAGACGGCAACGGGGATAGCCTCGCCTCGGCGGAGATCTACGACCCCTCGACCGGGAAGTTCAGCCCGACCGGATCGATGACGACCATTCGCAGTTGGGACACGGCCACGCTCCTGCCCGACGGCCGCGTGCTGATCGCCGGAGGCCAGGCAAACGGTGATGCCGTGCTTGCCTCGGCCGAGCTGTACGACCCCGCGACCGGGAAGTTCAGCCCGACCGGCTCGATGACGGCCGCTCTCAGTTCACACACCGCGACGCTGCTTCCCGACGGGCGCGTCCTGATCGCCGGAGGCGTTAGCACCGACCTTGAGGCGCTCGCATCGGCCGAGCTGTACGACCCGAAGACCGGGAAGTTCAGTCCGACCGGCTCGATGACGGCCGCTTTCAGTTCACACACCGCGACGCTGCTCTCCGATGGGCGCGTCCTGATCGCCGGAGGCATTAGCACCGACCTTGAGGCGCTTCCCGCGGCCGAACTGTACGACCCCGCGACGGGGAAGTTCAGCCCGACCGGCTCGATGACGACGGCTCGCTACTCGCAGTCTGCCACTCCGCTCTCTGACGGCCGCGTGCTCATCGCAGGCGGGAAGGACAGTTCCGACAATAGTCTCTCCTCGGCGGAGCTCTACGACCCGGCGTCCGGCACATTCAGCCCGACCGGCCCCATGGCGACTGCTCGCACTTCGCTCACCGCGACGCTTCTCTCCGACGGCCGCGTCCTGATCGCCGGAGGTGGGAACGAGACATCGGCAGCTTTCGCTTCGGCCGAGCTATACCAACCGTAGCTTGCGGCACGACTACAGCGCCGCGCTCGGGCCACCGGGTACACCCAGTCCGCTCCCGATGGTGTCATCGTGTCGGCCAGTCCGGCACCGGTCTGGGGCGGCGCAGCGGACACCATCAGGAACTGCCACGGTCAGCCCGCCTCGAGGCCGGCGCGGGCCAGCGCCCTCGCCGGCCGCTCGCCCAAGGCCTCCGGGGTTTGCCGGGTATATCGCCTTGTCGGCACCGTGGAGGAGTGGCCAAGGTAGCGGGATACCTCTTCGAGTGGCATCCCGTTGTTGACCAGCAGGGTGGCCGTAGCATGGCGAGCCCGTTGCAACGTGGCGGGATCGCCAACGTCGCGCACTCGATGAGCGATGGCGCCCCTCGGTCAGCCCGCCATGAGACCGGCAGGACGTGTTGCTTCAGTCGTGACATGAACGCCGCCCCTGGCCCGCGTGAGGGCGCCACAATCGGGCGATGCGTTTCCATTTCAAGCGACGCGAGGCCCGGGATACCCGTCCGAGGCTTCGTCATGGCGAGATCGCATGGATCGCCGAAGCCCGGCGCTCCTTCTATGACTACTCGGTGGGTTCGCTCGTCCCGGTCGTGTTTGACCGCTACGCCCGCATCCTGCACCCCGCCTGTCGTCGGCTCACGAGCCGGTGCGGTGGGACGTCGTCGCTGCGTGGTCGGGCCGGACGGCGGACGCGCTCGCGCAGTGGGAGCTCCTTTCGGTCCCGATCGCCGGCGTCGCCGAGGCTCCCCCGTTCGTCGCGCCGCCGGACACGGGTGGCCTGCCGCCGGC
>JBEKVD010000077.1:0-11860 GCA_049514315.1 Candidatus Limnocylindrales bacterium
CGTTGACGTATGCGCAATCTGACTTTATCTGACACGGCGTGGCCCCATCTGGAGGCGTAGATGTACGGCGCTAAGGCACGAGTTCTCCGCCACTGCCTGGCCGTTCGAAGGGACGGGGAGCCGTGCCGGGGGTGGGCATTGTGGGGCGTGCCCGGGCAGCACTGTAGGGTCCACACGGCTGTCCGGCCCGTACGTGTTGGGTCCGAGCGAACCCATGCCATCCCCTGCTATTGCGCCGCCTATCGCTGGCCGCACCGGCCGGGCAGTGGCTGGTGCCGCTGGCCCGAGCCTCCGGTGGTGCGGATCAGCACCCCGCCGGGGTCTCATCGGTATTCGGGTGGCGCGCGTCGAACCAGAGCGCGGTGGCGACGCTACATCGACTCGCTAGTGAGCCACGGCCGGGGTGCTTGACAGTGTCGGAGAGAGGCACGGAGCGCTCGGCATTGCGGGTGCCGGGTGCGGGCGAAGCCGGCCGCGGGCGAAGCCGGCCGCGGGTTTCGGTGGCAAAGGCGGAGCTGCAAAGAAGGTGGAAAGGTGATTGAGGCGTTGGCGGGCCCCAGGTTGCCCGACGGGGACTACTTGCAGTTGCGCATCGACGAACCGTGGCCGCACCAGGCCTGGCAGTACGTGCTCGGTTGGCTGCCACTCGGCTGGTGCATGGCTCCGCCTCAGTTCGAGCCCGAGGAGCAGCATTGGTTCGTCGTTGCCTATAACGTTCGCGGCTGTCTGGAGGCTCCCTCGTATGTCATCGGAGCCGCCGATACCGTCACCGGGGCCCTACTCGATGTCGGCTGGGACCTCGAGCCATGCTCGAACGAGGACTGTCCCAGAGACAAGCACCGCAAGCTCCAGTGAGGCCTTCCGGCGCGGGATCGAGCGGAGCGATGCGCTCCATGAACTCGGCGATGGTTCACCGGTGCTGCCGATCGCCAAGAAGTCGATACCGCGACGCTCGGTCGGAGCGAGGGACCCAATCAGACCGCGTGCCCTGCGGCGTCGCCTTTCGGGAGCAAGCAGTTCTTCAGCCGCGCTCGGGGCATCCGCGCGAGCTCGGCACACACCCCTGCCAGGTCCAGCCTCCGGCCAGGCCTGGGACCGACACTATTCACTCATGGTGAGCGCAAGGACACGACTCGACCGCCGGCGGACAGGTCGTTGAAACGTTCTTGCCGACTCCCCGCGCCAGGGCCACGACAGCGGTCTTCTGCAACGCCTGGAGCGCCCCGGAAACATGTCCGTCTCACCCCCGTCGATGGACCGACAAGAACTCCCAGATCAGGCGCGTTGCGTCGATAGTCGTGCTGATGCGGCCGAAGATGGGTGGGATCCAGATCCGGGCGCCCGCGCCGGGCCAGGTGTGACCGCCGCCCTCTATCCGGTAGAAGTCGAGGTCGCCCAGTGGGTTGGAGCCTCGCCAGCGCCGGACGGAGACGTCGGCACCAAGCGTTTCGATCTCCGAGGACGGCCCGACTCCGTTGACCGACCGCCAGAAGGCGGCCCATTCGTCCACGCCGAGGGCCGGCCCCGCCTGGTGCCTCATCATGAGTAGTCGGCTGAGCCCGCCTGGGCGGCCGCCGATGTAGGGGGCCGAGCGATCGGCCGTGCCATGGAAGGAGATCACCGGTAAGGGCAGAGAAGGCCTGGTCCGCTCCGCCACCGACACACTCACCGTGCCCGCCACCTGGCCGATCCCGGCGATGAGATTGGGCCGCTCGCATGCGAATCGCCCGGCCATGGCCGAACCGTTCGACATCCCGACCAGGTAGACACGACCGCGATCGATCGACAGTCGGGCGCCCACGTCGTCGATGACTGCTCCGATGAAGCCGACGTCGTCCACCCCTTGGGTGGGAGCCCCTTGGCGTCCGTCGTTCCAAATCTCGCCGACGGCCTCCGGCATGGCCAGGAGGAATCCTGCCTCATCGGCCAACGCCGAGAAGCCGGTCCAGAGCTCGAACCTTGCGGCGTCGATTCCCCGCCCGTGCAGCTGGACGAGCAGCGGTCGCGGACCTGCGGCTTCTGTTGCCGGCCCCGGGACGTGAAGCAGATACTGCCTGCCGCGCCACTGGCCGGTCAGCTGGCATACGGCGTAGCTGGCTCCGGGCCCCGAATTGGGTTCGCTCATGCCGGCCAAGTTACCGCCACTGTCCAGTTTTCGTGGCCGCCAGCGTTCAGTCTTCGTGTCCGTGGGCAGATTCGGTATCCGCCCGTGGGCAGGTTCCACGCGACGTGTTGGTCGCGCCGACCGCCCCGCGGAAGTTGGGCCCGCATCGGTCCCGAGCCGACTTCGTTCTCCAGGGTGCGCCCTGGCGTCGACGGATGTGGATGTCGGGTGAAGCGGTGAGACCCGGTACACGCGGCGTCAGGTGCCCGGAGTGGCCCAGGACACCAGACTCGGGCCAAGCGCGGCCAAGAGCGGGGTCGGATCCTGCCGTGCGGGCAACTGGCCCGTTACCAGATCCAGGGGACTAGCCGCGAACGGCCCCGGCAGTACTCGACATAACTGTCTCCGAGCCCCTTGCGGAGAGCAGCCTCCTCCACCCTGATCCGCCACATCAGCCCCAAGGCTGGGAGAACAACCATCACGGTGACGCTGGCCAGGTCGCCCAGGGCGAGGCCGAAACCGCCCAAGAGGTTCAGCACGCCCAGGTAGGAGGGGTGGCGGACGAACCTGTACGGCCCGCTGGTGACTACCGCCTGCTCCTGCCGGACCACCACCGTCGTCGTGAAGAGTCGACCCAGGCTTAGCACCGCCCACAATCGCAGGAGCATCCCGGCCCAGGCGACGATCAGTCCCGCGACTACCCACAAGACCGGGTTCGGCAGGACCAGAGTCTGGTCCAACGCCAACACCAGCCCGGCCGCGAACCCGCCGACGATCCCAACCGTGACGGAGAAATAGGAGCCTGCGTCCTGCCTGCTCTTCCAGGCTCCCGAACGCAAATCCCTAAACGACAGGATGCGCTCACCGACGACCCAGACGACTGCAGTCACCCCGAACGGGATCTCGGCGGCGGGCTGCGAAAGGACTAGAGTCACGAGCCACATTGTGCCGAGCTCCAACTGGAGCCGTACGACGACCCGCGGGCTGCGCGGGTCGTCGGCGCCCCAGACCGGCTGTCACCATGACACCATCGGGTTGAGGTGGCCGCGGACCTCAGGGACATGGCTCACACTGGTCCGTCCATCGGCCCCACAGCGCAGGTACGACGATCCCGACGTGGTCCGGCCAGTCGAGCGGGCCGCCTCGGGGAACCTGTACGCTTGGGGTATCTCGGCTGTGCACGAAGGGCTCTGAGACGCGGCCCACAACTCGGCCGCCGGGCGCCTATGTGTCGTCCCCGCCTATGCGGTCCCTCGGTTCGGGAGGGTTTCCGACAAAGTGTCCACGGCAGGCTCGTAACGGGAGAAATGGCCCGATGGATATCAACGAGGCGATCTACAGCCGCCGCTCGAGGCGCGACTACACGGCCGAAGCCGTCGATGACGAGACGATCCGGCGTCTGATCGACGCGGCCGTGCACGCGCCCAACGCGTCAAACGGGCAACCGTGGACGTTCACGGTGGTTCGCGATCAGGGCCTGCTCGACCGGATCTCGGATGATGCGAAGTCCCACATGCTCGCGACCTTGCCCGCTGGCCCCGGGTCCGACCGTTACCGGACGATGCTGGGTGATGAGAGCTTCCAGATCTTCTATCACGCACCGGTGCTGATCCTGATCTCGGGGATCGCGCAAAGGCGGTGGGTCGTCGAAGACTGTGCGTTGGCTGCCGAGAACCTGATGCTCGCCGCGTATGGGGAGGGACTTGGCACCTGTTGGATCGGCTTCGCGCAGAGCTTTCTGAACACGTCGGTTGGGAAGAATGCGCTCGGCCTCCCTGCGCCGTGGGTGCCAGTTGCGCCGATCATCGTCGGCCATCCAAGGGCCGAGGCAGCGCCCGTCCCACGGAAGGAGCCAGAGATCCGCTGGGTAGGCTGACCGTGGGTGATCGTGGGAAGCAGCCACCCGACATGGCGGAGAAGCGCCGTGCCCGCTCAGACGAACGACTCCGCCAGGCCCTCATCGAGGGAGCCGAGGAGGACTCGCGGCGACGGCTCGGTCGTGGGCTGACCGCCGAGGAGCTTGAGCAGGTGCTGCGGCATTACCCCGGACATGTAGTGGAGCGGCGAGAGACTGTCTGAGCGCGGCCTTCCACCCGCGACAGTAGACCGTGGAGGTACACGCGTCGATGGATCAACAGACGGGCCGACCGGCGGGTCGGGCTGAGTGCGCAGATTGCGGTCTTGAGCTGCCCATGATCGCGGGCACGCCCGACGAGCCTGTTGGACCCTGCCCGCGATGTGGCTCGCACCGGCGCAGCGGCGTCGCCTTCGCGGGAGTCGCCACGGGGACCGGCACGGCTCATGGCCCCAAGGTCATCGCGAAGGAGTCCGACCCTGACTACCACCACGGGAGGTCATGGAAGCCAGCGCGAGAGCGAAGCGTCGGCATGGACCTGACAGACGATGACGGCATCGAGCGGTCCGTGAGGCGGGAGTTCGACCGAAAAGGCAACCGGTACAAGGAGACGATCCTGAACCAGGACGGCTCCATCTACCGTGAGGTTGAAGAACCGCTCAGTGAGCACTGGGGCCACGGCTCCGATAAGCCACAGAAGTCACCCTAGCCCGACGATGCCGACCCGGTGCGGCCAATCGAGCAGCCGCGTCGGGGGCCGTAGGCAAGAGAAACCCCCGCCGCCGATGGGAGAGGCAACGGGGGCTTCAGGGAGGAGGCAACCACTTGCCGAAGCAGATGAAGCGGCCGCGGTCCAGAGTCTCGGGCGATGACAATAACGGAGCGTTAAGGCCTCGGTAACGGTCTTCACCATCGTGGCCCCGGCCTCCGCTCCGCTGGTCGGCTACGTCGTGACAGCAAGACCGGCCGCATCGGGGACGAATTAACCCCATTCACGCTCGCGAACACTCGTGCGAGAATGTGCCGAGCACGGGAGGCTCAGACACGCGGCCCAATACCACGGCCGCCGGGACCGCGCCGAGCCACTGGCGAGACCGACCCGCGTTGAGGCGTCCCATGGAGGGAGCGGGTCGTGAGACGTACCATCGTGCTGCTGAGCGCCGGTCTGCTGGCGTTCTCGATGGCCGTCCCGGGGGCCGTCATGGCCGCCCCGGGCCACTACTATCTGGTATCCAAGCCCAACGGAACAGACGACACGGCCAACATCCAGGCCGGGCTCGACTGGTGCGCAGCCCACGGTCCGGACTGCACCGTCCAGCTGCGGGCCGGGACCTACAAGACCAGCCAGCTCGTCGAGGACGACTTCCAGGGCACCTTGATGGGAGCTGGCGAGTACCGCACCACCATCCAGGCCCTCCAGGGGCTGACGGGCACTCCTAACCTGATCACCTTCGAAGACGGCAACATCGAGATCTCCGATCTCACCATCAGCGAGCCGTGGGGCAATGGCACCGCGACCTCCGGTCTGGCCACCACCTATCTCTGGAGCGCCGTCTGCTTCGAGGGCTCGCCTGCTGAACTCTCGGTCGACCGCGTCAGCATCACGGGTGCGGCCGACCTAACCTCCGGGAGCCTCCTCGGCTACAACCTCGAGTACGGCGTCCAGTACTGGGGAAGCGCGGCGAGCGCGTCGCTCAGCGTCCGGAGCAGCGTCTTCACGACTATGTACGTCGGCGTGGATGTGGAGCAGAACCCCGGCTCGGCCCGGGTCACCATCGGCGGCTCGCCGTGGGCGGGCAACTACTTCGCCAACGACCCCGAGACGGTCTACCTGACGTCCAGGCAGAGTTCTGTCTTCGACGTCTCCTACAACACCGCGGCGAAGACGACCGAGCGTGGCGTGGAGGTCGAGTGGGGTGGTTCCCCGTGCAGCCTGTCGCAGTACTTCATCCATGACAACAGGCTCACAGGCGTTGGGCCCGCGGCTTACGCCATCTTCGTGGGTGGCAACTCCATCACCGATCCCTGCATCGCGGCGAAGATCTGGGACAACACGATCATGGTGCTCCCCGTCGCTGGCCTCGGCGGCACCGGGATCGGCGTCTACTTCACCAAGAACGCCGTGATCACGGGGAACACCATCACCGGGACGGGGTACCCTGCCATCGGCCTGTACGGCGTGACCAACAGCATGGTCCAGGCCAACGACCTCAGCCGCTTCACGCCAATGGCAGGCCACACCCAGATCTACCTTGGGACAGACACACACCAGGATACGGTGGTGTGCCTCCATCACCGCGACACGGTCCACAACGGCGGCACCGGCAACACCATCATTGGCTGCAACCATTGAGGCGCCCATCATCGCCCCCGCCGTCCGCCCGGCCCCTCATATGAACAGGCTCACGCTGAGGCCAGGGCGTCCGTAGCCTGAACAGCGCCCCCGCTCCTGCAAGCCGCCCGGGTTCTCCGGGCGGCTTGCCTTGTCCGTCGGCCACGACGCGGCGTCTTAGGTGACAGGGTCCGTTCCGGCACGTCCGAGCGGGAGCCACTCGCCTGAGGTAGGCCGACACCTCGTCACGATGGCAGCGTAGTGGGGACGCTCGTCGCCTCGCAGCGCACCTTGACTCGGCATCAGGAGGCCGCGCCCGAATGCAAGTGACCGAGTTCGCCAACGGCCTCAGCCTGGCGGCCGCACGGAGTGACCCACCGGGGAGCCGACCAGCAAGTCGCGCTCGATCTGGAGACGCATGCGGTACAGGACTTCCCAGTCGGCATAATCGACATCGAGAGTCGCGAGGGTAGCGTCAATCGCGCGCAGCTCTTCAATCAGCTCCTTGGAGAGTCCAGACCCTCCCCTCTGGTTGGTCTTGCTGTGGGCTCTGACAATATCGTCAAGACGGTCTTCGACCGCCTGCGCCTCCTTGGCGGTGGTCAGGTACGCTGCGGTCACAGTCAACCGAGTCGCGATCGCGGCACGGGCGCGAGCCACGGCCTCCTTCTGGCCTGAGATCGCGATGTCTGAGGGATACAGCTCGACCTCAAGCACCGGCGAGATGAGAGTCGTCAGCTCGGCCGGGACGAGTGCCCGCACGCCGCCGCCGGCGACCCATCCGACCAGCCGCCCTGGCACGGCGAGGATTGCCGCCGCCGGCCGGCGCTCTACAGTCAAGCCGGCCTCGCCCAGGGCCGCCTGGAGGTCGTCGACCATCATCTCGTAGCCGCCGGCGTGGACCACGATGGGGATATGTGCGTCCGCCCGGCGACGGGCCAGCATCCGGCCCTTGCGCACCAGGGCCACGATCGCAAGGAAGATGAACGTAAACGCGAGGAGAAAGGCGACCGGGTAGCCCCGCAGCACCTGTCTCGCCGCCGCGAGGCCGGTAGGGCGGCTCGCTGCGTCGACGACGAACAGCCCTCCGAGACCGACCAGCGGAGGCATGACGAGCGCCCCGATCAGCATCGCGAGGCGTACCCAGTTCTGTTCGATGAACCCGGGCAGAGGCAGCGCTGTCAGCAGGAAGGTTCCTACGTCGGGCAGGATGATGCCGATGAGCAACACCACCCAGACGAGCGAGCCCAGCGCGATCAGCGACAGGAGCAGCTGCTTCTCTCGAGGAACGCGTCCGAAGAGCAGCGTGCTGGCCCAACCAAGAGCCGTCGTCAGCAAGCGGCCCGCCTGTCGCCCGATAAGGGCGAACAGCGTCGCAAGAATGGCCATGTTTCAGCGCCAGCCGACTACTTGTGGCCCAAACGAGGGTCTGCGGTTCGTCGCCCGGTCGCGTTCAGAAGACACGATGGTCAATTATGGCCGGGCCTATGCCGGGCCGCGGTCAGCCACGCCCATCCAATCCCATCGCGGGAAGCAACTCTATGACCTGCTCGTCGCCACCGCCGTCGCGTGTCCCTTACGGCCCGTCTCACACTGGGGCTCGACGAGGCACAGCCATGGCGACACCGAGCCCAACGTGGCTTCGTTGGTCGTCGAGCCCACGCAAGACTCCGCAAGATTGGCTTGCGAGCCGGAGGACGCCCTTGTGGAATGGTCAGTCAGGTGGGAGCAGCACGAAGTGCATTCCCACAGTGCCCTCGAGCGAGAAGCTGTCGCCGGCCTCAGGCGACACGCCGACGACGATCTCGGGTCGATTCCATCGCTCGTACATCTCGGCGTCGATGTAGTAGGACACGCCGGCGATCGATCCGAGCAGGAGGTCGTCGTTGCGGAGCCGGAGCTCACCCCTGCGCATGCACAGAGGTGAGCTCCCGTCGCAGCAGCCGCCCGACTGGATGAACGCGAGCGGTCCGTGCTCGGCCACGAGGCGCTCGATGAGAGCGAGCGCCTCCGGCGTCGCCCGGACGGTACCGGGATTCAGTGGCGGCCGTGCCATCTAGAAGAACCCGAGTGCCTTCGGGCTGTAACTAACGAGCAGGTTCTTGGTTTGCGTGTAGTGCTCGAGCATCATCTTGTGCGTCTCACGACCTACGCCCGACTGCTTGTAGCCTCCGAACGCGGCACCGGCCGGGTACAGGTGGTAGCAGTTCGTCCACACCCGCCCTGCCTTGATCGCGCGGCCCATCCGATACGCTCGGGAGATGTCTCGCGTCCAAACGCCCGCGCCCAACCCGTAGAGCGTGTCGTTAGCGATCTCGAGCGCGTCGGCCTCGTCCTTGAACGTGGTAACCGCGAGAACCGGGCCGAAGATCTCCTCCTGGAAGATCCTCATCTTGTTGTTGCCCTTGAACACGGTCGGTTTGAAGTAGTACCCGCCCGCGAGCTCACCGGGCAGGTTGTTCCGCTCGCCACCGATGAGCAGTTCGGCGCCTTCTGCAAGGCCGATCTTGCAGTAGTTCGTGATCTTCTCGAGCTGGGCCGCGGAGACCTGCGGACCGATCTGCGTCGCGACATGGAGCGGATGGCCCTGCTTGATCGCGGCAACCCGCTCGAGGGCTCGCCGGATGAAGCGGGGGTAGATCGACTCCTGGATCAGGGCGCGTGACGGGCAGGTGCACACCTCGCCCTTGTTGAAGGCGTAGAGCACGAACCCCTCGATCGCCTTGTCGAGGAAATCGTCATCGCCGGCCATAACGTCGTCGAAGAATATGTTCGGCGACTTGCCGCCGAGTTCGGTGGTCGAGGGGATGATGTTCTCGGCAGCGTATTCCATGATGAGCCGACCGGTCGTTGTCTCACCGGTGAACGCGACCTTGGCGATGCGCTTGCTCTTGGCCAGGGCCATGCCCACTTCCGCACCCGGCCCGTTCACGACGTTCAGGGTTCCCGGCGGGAGAATATCGCCCACGACCTCCATCAGCTTGAGGATGGACCAGGGGGTCGGGCTCGCCGGCTTCACGACGGTGCAGTTGCCCGCCGCGAGCGCCGGCGCGATCTTCCAGGCCGCCATCAGGAGCGGGAAGTTGAATGGGATGATCTGGCCGACGACCCCGAGGGGCTCCTGGAAGTGGTATGCGATCGTGTCCTTGTCGATCTCGGTGATCGACCCTTCCTCCGCTCGGATCGCGCCCGCGAAGTAGCGGAAATGGTCGGCTGCGAGCGGGATGTCCGCGGCGAGCGTCTCGCGCACCGGCTTGCCGTTCTCCCAGCTCTCCGCGACGGCGAGCATCTCGCTGTTCTTCTCGATCGCGTCCGCGACCGCGTTCAGGACCCGGGAGCGCTCGGTCGTGGAAGCCTCTCCCCACGCGTCCTTCGCCGCGTGGGCGGCATCGAGTGCAAGCTCTATGTCTTCGGGCGTCGAGCGCGGCACCTCCGTGAAGGGCTTACCGGTCGCGGGGGCGAGATTGGGAGCGTACTTCCCCTTCGTCGGGGCGACCCAGCGGCCGCCGATGAAGTTCTCGTACCGCTCCTTCAACGAGACTGGACTGCCGCTCGCTCCTGGCGGCGCGTACATCTTCGGATCTGACACTTAGTGCCTCCTTCAGTATTCGGGGCGCAACAGGCGCCTCACGCTGGCCCGAAGCAGGTCGGTGACCACGCCGCCGCGGTCGCGGGGATCCTTGTCGAGGCGCGCAACGCCCGGTGCCGGGCAGGCACGCCGCCGGGCGGGGATGCGTGGTGGCCGGGGGCCAGTAATGGATGTTTGGCCCGAGGCCCGCACGCCGCTCCCTCGACGCCGAGCGTGGCCCGCGCAGATGCGCAGGCTCACGGAGCGCCTCGCAGAGCCGATCACCGTCCAAGCCTGTCGTCCCCTATAGCTCGACCTGTGCAGAGGACCGGCGAACGGGCTCCCGTCGTCTCATGGGGCGGGCGCGAGCGCGCCGTGACTGGAATCTGAACTCACTGAAGATGCAGGCACAGTGCCGCATGGCACAATCTAGTGAACACCGTACAATGTGGTGAATGTTCACACGGGCACGGTCCTTCTCACCTGCAGCAATCAGGCGGGCCGTCGAGCACTCGCGCCGCCGTTCCGCCTCCGCTACCATCGCGTGAGCCTTGGATGTCCCGTCCAGAGCGCTGCGAAGCGATCAGGAGATTGCGTGTGACAGGAAGCCCGAGTCCCTCGCGCCCAAGCGCTTCGATAGGAGTGGCGATCCGGCGCGTGCGGGCAGGCCGCTACTCCATGAACGAGCTCGCCCGACGGTGCGGGATCAGCCCCGGGGTGCTCAGCCTGATCGAGCGCGGCCGCGGGAACCCGTCATTCGAGACGATGCAGCGCATTGCGGACGCCCTTGGCGTGCCGCTTACGGCGCTACTCGATTCCGAAGGCCTGGAGGCGTCAGGCCAGGGAAATGGCCCGGGGGCGGGCGCCGCCTTCCAGAAGGCAGGCGGCTTGTCGCCGTTGGCAGCTGGCTTGCTTCGGCCGACCGTCGGGTCGCTTTCGCAAGCTGCGCTGCCCAACGCGTCGCTGGAGGGTTGGCGCGGGTCGATGACCCTTAGACAGGGTCAGGAAGCGGTCATCCAGGTCAACACCGGCGCGCTCGAGCTCGTGCTTTGGGATCGCACCGCGGACCTCAAGTCTGCGGTAGGCGGGAGGCAGTCTCTCGCAATTGACGTCCAGGTTCACGCGTCATCGCCGACGCCCGGCCTCGAGCTCCCGCCGACCACCGACCGGCGCTGGATTGACCTCGTCACGGGAGTGGTGCCGTTCCGGCCAAGTGCTCTCGCCTGCCAGATTCTTTTCACGCATGCGACGCGCTGCATCAAGGACGATCCCTCTTCTCCCAACGTCGATCGTTGGGTCGGCGAGTTGAGGGCGTATTTCGAGCAGTACGAGACGGTCGCTGTGAGTGAGCTCTCCGAGATCTTCGGCTGAGGCGCGTGCAACGATGACGCCGCCGAACGCTCTCTGCTCGGTAGACGAGGCCAGCGCCCGCATCGCCTCCGGCGCTGTATTCGTCGTGGCCGGCGATGCGTCCGTCCTCCGACGCCTCCCGCGGGGCAACTGGATCGGCGGAACGATCCGGTACTTCATGGCCGACGAGGGCGGGTGCCAGAGTGCTGAACGGGTGTTCCTTACCGAGCTGCCGGTCGATCCCGCCCTCGTAAGAATCCGCTCATACGGGGAGCGAGATCTCTCTGAGATCGTGACCGACGCTCCTTCGAATGGGTTCTCGTTCGTGGTCGTGCCTGCGGGAAGCCCTGCGCATTTCGCGTACGCCCAGCGGGCTCCCTACTACCCCGGACTGTTCCGCCGGCCTATCGTGGGATGGATCTCCGGGGTTGAGCTCAGCCAGCTGGGATCCGACGCGCCGCTTGCCGTCGATGGCCGGACCGGCTCCGTCGAGACGGATCGAGCGGTTGTCCTCCACGCCGCGCTCCCCGCCGGACGCGTCGCCCACGTGGGCATGATCAACATCTTCGGGGGTGACGACGGCGACGCGATCACCTTCGCGGTCGAGGGATTCACCGCTACCGACTGCCTCGTCAACGGCGAGCCGCACAA
>JBEKVD010000078.1:0-11696 GCA_049514315.1 Candidatus Limnocylindrales bacterium
CGAGGACGACCGAATAGGCGACGTCCGAGGCCGCGGCTTGATGATCGGCCTCGAGCTGGTCAAGGACCGCGCCACGCGCGACCCGGATGCGGAGACCTGCCAGGCTCTCGTCGGGGCCTGCGCCGACCAGGGCTTGCTCGTCCTCAATTGCGGCACCCATCACAACGTGATCCGGTTCCTGCCCCCGGTCGACGTCACGACGGGCGAGATCGCCTGGGGCCTGGACCTGTTCCGGGCCGGGCTGCGATCCGTGCCGCGGCAGGCGGCGAGTTAGCAGCCCGGACGTACATAGAGCCCCTGGGTCGCGGCACACAGCGGCAAACACAGGAGCCAGCCATCACGAGTCGTTCGATCGACGCGACGCAGCCTCGCGACAGCGCCCAGCCGGGGGCGGGGCCGGCATCGGCCGACCTGCTGCTCCTGACGGCCGTAACTCTCTGGGGGCTCAACCCCTCGGTAGTCAAGTTCGGCCTGACCGAGATCGCGCCGCTCGCCTTTCCGGTCTTTCGCTTCGGCATCGGCGGCCTCGTGCTCCTGGTCATCCTGCGCCTGCGCGAGGGCTCGGTCGGGGTGCGGCGAGAGGACCTGCCCCTCCTCGCTCTTGTGGGCCTCTTCGGCATCACCATCAGCCAGATCAGCTTCGTCTTCGCGCTCACCAACACGAGCGCCTCGGGCACTGCGCTCCTCACGGCGACCGCGCCGATCATGACCGCCCTGCTGGCGGCGGCAGTCGGGCTTGAGCGGTCGGGCAGACGGTTCTGGCTCGCCGTCTCGGTCGGGCTCGGTGGTGTCGTCCTTATCGTCGTCGGCGGAGCAGCCGGCGCCAGGCTGGGCTCGAATCTCCTCGGTGAGGGACTCGCTCTGGCCAACGTGTTCGCGTCGAGCGTCTCGGCGCTGCCCATCCTGCCCCTGCTGCGACGCTACAGCGCGCATCGTATCCTGACCTACGAGATGCTGATCGGCACCGCGATCCTGGTGCCGTTCGCGATCCCCGGCCTTGTGGGACAGGACTACGCGCGGGTAACGCTCGAAGGCTGGGGTTCGCTCGGCTACGCCGTCCTCTTCACCGGCATCGTCACCAACCTCCTCTACTTCACGGCCATCGGGCGCGTGGGGCCTTCGCGTGCTGCCGTCTACCAGTACCTCCAGTCCTTCCTGGCCGTCCTCTTCGCGGTCCTCCTGCTCGGTGAGCACATCACGCCCCTCCAGGTACTCGGGGGCCTCATCGTCGTGGGAAGCATCATCTTCGAGCGGTCCAGGGTCGGACTACGACCCGGATCTCCACGTTCCGCCCACCTTACGCGAGGCCGGGCGGCTGCCGTAAAAGCGGGGGCGGTGCCACCTGGAACTGCCTTGGATGCGCGACTGGACGTCAGCAACGGACGGGGAGACCGTTAATGAGCGACATCGGGCGCATGGGAGGCATATCCGTCCGGGCTGAGCGGGTCCGCACCGCGATCGGGCCGGTCTCGGACCTGGTGCCGGCAGGGATGAGCCTGTCCTTGCTCACGCGATCTGCGAACACAGCATCGACCTGCGAGTCCATCGGGAGGCAGAGTCGGATGCGGCACACGAGGCCCGTTCGCTGGCTGGCCGGGCTGGCCGGGCTGGCGGCAGCTTGGATGGTTGCCGCGTGCGCGGCGGGGCCGCCCTCTGCGGCCCAGGCGACGGCGCTTCCTCCGTCCCCGGTCGGGTCCCTGAAGGCCGGGCCGAACTGGCTCGCGGCCAGGGTGGAACAGCCGGCGGCGATCGAGGCGGCGCCGACGGATGCGCCGGTCTTCTGTTCGCCGTGCCACCCGGTCATAGGTACCTACATCGACTCCCTGGTCGCGTTTCACGGCGGCTTCCTCGCCTTCGGCCACGACCAGCCGCCCTCCCACGCCGCGGCCTGGGCCTCCGACGACGGGACGGCCTGGCGGCGAGTTGCATCACTGCCTGCGCCGGACGCGAGCATCATCTCGGCGGCCGTGACCGAGACCGATGGGGCGGTTCTCGCAGTCGGCGAGAGCGGGGGCGCAGCGGCCGTGTGGCGAAGCGACGACGGGGCCGCCTGGACGCTGACGACGTTGGCCGCTCCGAGGGCGGCGGCCACGGAGTGGCTCACGTCGGTAGCGATCACGAGCGACGGATATGTTGCGGGCGGATACGAGGAGTCGTCTACGGCCCAACGAACGGCGTCGTTCTGGCATTCGCCGGACGGCGTCAATTGGGTGCGCGGCACTGCCCAGGTCCCGGCCGGAGCGAGCGAAGTCACCGGGGTCGCAGTCATAGGGACCGCGAGCATCATGGCCGTTGGCATCGCCGGCGACGAGCGAAGCGTGACGGCCGCGGTCTGGCGGTCAAGCGATGGAGGCACGAACTGGCAGGCCGTCTCGAGCCCGGCCTTCGCTGCCGGGAGAATGCTGGCAGTTGTTGGGGATGGCAACGGCGCGGTCGCTGTTGGTGAGGGGCAGGATCAAACGGGAGCCGCTGCCTGGTACTCGCCGGATGGATTGACCTGGGTCTCGGCCTCCGGGGCGGGCCTGGACAACTACGGGCTCCAGGTGGTCATGACCGCAGTGACCGCGGATGGTTCGGGCTTCGTCGCGGCCGGCGGGCGATCGGATGCGGGCAACGGCTCGGCCGTGGTGTGGCAATCGACCGACGGACGAAGCTGGGTCCATCTGCCGCAGGATGCTTCCTTCTCGGGCGCGGGCCTGTCGTGCGTGCTGGGTTCACCCCGACTGCTCCTCGGCGGAACCACGGGCTGGCCGGACACGCACGCCGCCGAGGTCTGGGTCGCGCAGCCGGGCTGAGTCCAGAACGTCAGGCAGCGATGATCGAGATACGAGGCCACATCCGGGGGTCATTTCAATCTGAGTCTCGTCTCATAGCTGCCTGATACTCTTCGAGATCGCAACGAGAGAGCGCACCGCGGCGGGACGGTCTCGCAGATCCACGAACCGGCCGGTACTCAACGTGGCGACGGAGCGACTCAGATTCTGCGTCGCGGAACGGGAGGAAGATCGTCTTGAAGCAAACCGCGTCCCCGGGCTCGTTCGAGCAACTCGACCTCAGGATCGGCCGCGTGATAGCAGTCGCGGAGGCGTTGACGCGCAAGCCAACGTATCGGCTGTCCATCGATTTCGGGCCCGAGCTGGGTACCAAGATCTCTTGCGGCGCGTATCGCAACTACCGTGCCGATGAGCTCGTTGGTCGGCTGGTGGTTGCGGTCGTGAATCTCGGGCCAAAGAAGATGGGACCCGAGACTTCCGACGTGCTGGTACTCGGGGTGACCGCCGCGGGCGGGACGATCTTCCTGACCACCGAATCGGACGTCCCGGTCGGCGCTCAAGTCTCCTGACGGCGGTTGATTCGGGTAAGAAGACCTGCCGCTGTTGGTTGCCGATTCGGCTGAGAAACCGGTTGCCATTCGCGGTCGATCGCCCTGGTGACCGTCCCGAGGACACTCAGCAGCGTCATGAACGTCCGAGTCCCCAATCTGCAACCTAACCGCAACCATTCCGGGAGCGGCGGCTGAGTACGCTACGGCGCAAGCTCGGGTCCCATTTCCTATTACCGAGCTTGCTGACCAATGGCACTCGAAGTGCCGGCGGAGCTCCCCCTGGTTCGGGGGGAAACCGGGGTCAGTCCCGTGTCAAGTCGAATGGAGTGGAGGATGGGGCACATGAAGCCCAAAGTCTTAGGCATCGTCGTCCTGATTGCGCTGGTGGCATCCGCCTGTAGCTCGTCCACGAGCACGGCTTCATCGGCCGCCAACAAGGTAGTAACACTCGGTGTAGATCTGCCGCTGTCCGGAGCCGAGACACCCAACGGCCAGCCGACGCTCCAGGGCGTCCAGCTCGCCGTCAAGGAGAACCCGGTCCCGGGCTACACCGTCAACGTCGTTGCCAAGGACGACGCCCTCAACGGGAAGCACGACCCGCAGACCGGCGCCACCAACATCGGCCAGTTCGTCAATGATCCCACCGTCTTCGCGGTCGTCGGCCCGTTCAACTCGAACGTCGCCCAGGCCGAGATCCCGGTCTCCAATGCCGCGGGCCTGATCCAGTGCAGCCCCGCGAACACCGCAACGGGCCTCACCCAGGGCGCCACTGCGCTGGCGCTCCGGGCGACCAACCCGACCAAGATCGCCTACGTCCGCGTCGCGTCGACCGATGACGTCCAGGGCCAGGCCGGCGCCGACATCGCCTACAGCGTGGTGGGCGCCAAGACCGCCTACGTCGTCGACGACACCGAGACCTACGGCAAGGGCCTCGCGGACTCCTTCGTAAAGAACTTCACGGCTCTGGGCGGCACGATCGTCGGCCGCGACGGCGTGGGCGCCAGCGGTCAGTCCGACTACACGGCGCTCCTCACCGCCGCAAAGGCCAAGAACCCGGGTTACGTCTTCTTCGGCGGCGTGACCGCCACCGGCGGCGGCCTGCTCCGCAAGCAGATGGTCCAGGTCGGCATGGGCAGCATCCCGTTCGGCGGCGGTGACGGCATCAGCGACGGCTCGGCGGCGACCGCCAGCTCGTTCCTGAACGTTGCCGGCCCGGACGGCGACCTCAACACCTACATGACCGTTGCCGCAATCAGCCTGATTCCGGACGCAGCCAAATTCGCGGCCGACTTCAAGGCCGCGTACAACACCGCGCCCGGCGCCTACAGCGCCTCCGGCTACGCCTGCGCCCAGATCTTCCTGCAGGCCCTCAAGGCTGTCGGCAGCGGACGCGAGGCGGTCCGGGCCTACGTCACCACCACGACCAACACCTTCGCCACCGTGCTCGGCAACATCACCTTCGACGCGAACGGCGACACCAGCCAGCACGTCATCAGCGACTACAAGTTCGACCCCACCACCAAGGACTGGAAGTTCTTCCTGCAGAAGGACTTCACCACCGGCGTTACTACCACGGCCGCTCCGTAAAGTCGCGGTTCTCGACACGCGATCCAGGGGGGCCGGAAGTCTTTCCGGCCCCCCTCTATGATCCGCGAAAGCGGCCCGTCCAAAGCGTGACCCAGGAGACTCCGTGGACGCCGGGATCCTGATCCAGCAAGGCCTCAACGGCCTGACCATCGGGGCGATGTACGCCCTCATAGCCCTCGGCTACACGATGGTCTACGGCATCATCGAGCTGATCAACTTCGCCCACGGCGACGTCTTCATGGTCGGCTCGTTCGTGACGCTGTGGTTGCTGACCACGCTGGGCGTCCAAGGCGCGATCAACAACCCGGTCCTGCTCGTTGTCATGCTCCTCATGATGTTCGCGTTCTCGATGACCGTGATGGGACTGGTCGGCGTGCTGATCGAGCGCTTCGCCTACAGGCCACTGCGAAGGGCGCCGCGACTCGCGCCACTGATCACGGCGATCGGCGTGAGTTTCATCCTCCAGAACGTGATCCAGGCCTTGTACAGCACCGCGCCCTTCAATACCCCGCAGGTCATCGACCCGCAGGCCGGAGTCTCCTTCACGATGCCCACTTTCAACGTGGGCGGGTTCGCGGTGACATCGTCGGAGGTGACAGCTTCCTATGTCCACGTCTTCATCATCGCCCTGGCCATCGCCATGATCATCGCCTTGCAGCTGTTCGTGCGACGAACCCGGCTCGGCCGGGCGATGAGATCCACCGCGATCGACCGTGACGCGGCCCAGCTGATGGGCGTCGACATCAACACCACCATCGCCCTGACGTTCTTTATCGGCTCGGCGCTGGCCGGCGCAGCCGGCGTCGCCTGGTGTCTCAACTACGGCAACACCAAGTTCGACATCGGCTTCCAGGCCGGCCTCAAGTCGTTCACTGCGGCCGTCCTGGGCGGGATCGGCAACACCACCGGCGCCGCCCTGGGCGGGTTCCTGATCGCCTTCGTCGAGGTCTTCAGCTCGCAGCTGGGCTACGCCCGCTGGAGCGAGGCCATCGTGTTCGCCATCCTCATAATGGTGCTGGTCTTCAAGCCGACCGGCATCCTGGGCCAGCAGCTGGCGGAACGAGCATGAGGCCGCTTAGGTCGCTCCTGTCCTGGCGTTCGGGATCTCCTTTCCGGGTGGCCGTGGCCAGATTGCGTGCCGGAAGTCAGCCGGTCACCACCCCGACCGCCCGCTTCTTCGGACGCCACCAGTCGCTGTCGGTCATCGTCGGCATGTCGATCGTCACGGCGATCCTGCCCTTCGTCATCCTGCTGCCCCCGTTCACCGGTTTCGGCACGCAGGGCGACTTCATCGACGGCTTCGCCCAGGCGGGCGTCTGGGTGCTGCTGGCGATCGGCCTCAACGTCGTCGTCGGGCTGGCCGGCCTGCTGGACCTCGGCTATGCGGCCTTCTTCGCCATCGGTGCATACACCTACGCCTACGGGGCATCGCCCTTCTCCCACAACCACATCCCATTCTGGCCGATGCTCCTCATTGGGGCGGCCGTGGCGGCCACGTTCGGCCTCCTGCTGGGCGCGCCGACGCTCCGCCTGCGCGGGGATTACCTGGCCATCGTGACGCTCGGCTTCGGCGAGATCGTCCCGGTGGTCTTCAACAACTCGGACCAGTACACCAACGGCACGAACGGCATCACCGCGCTGTACCAGCCGTCGCTGCCCATCTACGGCAACTTCGGGTTCGGCAACCCGATGCCCTACTACTTAACCGTGGCGGCGATCATCGCGGTTGCGATGATCCTCCTGTACCGGCTGCAGGACTCGCGGCTGGGCCGGGCCTGGATGGCCGTCCGCGAGGACGAGCTCGCGGCCGCAAGCATGGGCATCAACACGGTCACCACCAAGCTGCTCGCGTTCGCCATCGGGGCATCGACATCCGGCCTGGCCGGCGTCTACCTGAGCGCCAAGCTCGCCATCGTCTCGCCGACGCAATTCGGGTTCACCGTCAGCTTCACCGTCCTGGCGATGGTCGTCCTGGGCGGCATGGGCAACATCTGGGGCGTGGCCGCCGGCGCCTTCGTCATCTACGAGATCCAGAGCCAGGGCCTCAAGCAGCTCAACCAGTTCGTGAGCGGCCTGGGAGTTCCGCCGATCCATCTCGGGCCCATCAACTTCGACCTGACGGCCATCAACTTCCTCGACTACCAGTACCTGCTCTACGGCCTGGCCTTGGTCGGGATGATGCTGCTGAGACCGGAGGGTCTCTTCCCAAGCCGGCGCCGGCAGGCGGAGCTCCACGACATCGAGGATGCGGCCGATGCCAACCAGGAGCTGGTACAGCCATGAGCGACCAGGCTGCAATGCCCGTCCTGCGGACCGTCGGCCTGACCAAGGCATTCGGCGGCCTCGTCGCCGTCCGCAACGTCGACTTCCAGGTCCCTCCGGGATCGATAACCAGTCTCATCGGCCCCAACGGCGCCGGCAAGACGACGCTCTTCAACGTCGTCGCCGGCCTGTACGAGCCGACATCGGGCCACGTCGAGTTCCTGGGCCGCCGGATGATCGCGGCGCCCGAGCGGGGCTGGCTCGAGCCCGTGTTCTGGGTCCTTCCGGCCGTCCTGGTGTGGGTCCTGACGTACGTGGTTGCCAGCGCCGGCATCGGCGCCGGAACCGATCTGACCCAGATCATGGTCCTGGTCGGCCTGGGACTCCTGATCGCGACCCTCATCACGGCCGTGATCAGGCCGGCCTGGTACGATCGCTTCCTGGTTCGGTTGGGCATCTTCAAGTGCGCCAGGCCGAACGACATGGTCAACGCCGGGATCGGGCGCACGTTCCAGAACATCCGCCTCTTCGCCAACATGACGGCGCTCGAGAACGTCCTCGTCGGCATGCACGACCGGCTCAAGTCCAGCCCCCTCGATGCCGTTCTTCGGACGCCAGGCCAGGTCCGGGAGGAATCCGCCGCGGCCAACGAGGCGCGGCGGCTCCTGCACTTCGTCGGACTGCCGACCCGCGAAGGGGAGCTGGCCCGAAACCTTCCCTACGGCGATCAACGGCGCCTGGAGATCGCCCGAGCGCTGGCGACCAGGCCGAAGCTGCTCCTGCTCGACGAACCGACCGCCGGAATGAACCCTTCGGAGACGGCGGCCATGATGGCCCTGTTCGGCCGGATCAAGACCGAGCTCGACCTGCCCATCCTGCTCATCGAGCACGACATGCGAGTGGTCATGGGGGTCAGCGACACGATCACGGTCCTCGACCACGGCGAGAAGATCGCCGAGGGCACGCCGGCCGAGGTCAGGGCGAACAGCCGCGTCATCGAAGCCTACCTCGGGAAGGGCGCGACATGAGGCTCTGGCGGACCGCTTCGCCAGGCCTGGGCGGCGCGGCCCCGGTCGATACGAGCGCGCCCCTGCTGCGCCTCCTTGACGTTCACGCCGCCTACGGCCGGATCGAAGCCCTGCAGGGTATCTCTCTCGAGGTTCGGCGCGGCGAGATCGTGGCCATGCTGGGCGGCAACGGCGCCGGCAAGTCGACCACTCTCAAGACAATCAGCGGGCTGATGCATCCCCGGTCCGGCCGGATAGAGCTCGAGGGCCATGACGTCACAACCGTGGCGGCCCATACCCTGGTCCGGCTCGGCATCGGCCAGGCGCCGGAGGGACGCCGCATCTTCGGCCGGATGACGGTCCTGGAGAACCTCCAGATGGGGGCGTACTCGCGCCGCGACCGGGCAGAGATAGCGGCCGACTTCGACCGCGTCTTCGGCCTCTTCCCCCGTCTCCAGGAACGAAGCAGTCAGTCGGCCGGCACGCTCTCCGGTGGAGAACAGCAGATGCTGGCCATCGGACGGGCCCTCATGGGCCGGCCGAAGCTGCTGCTGCTCGACGAGCCGTCGATGGGTTTGGCCCCGGTCCTGGTCGAGCAGATCTTCTCGATCATCAAGGACATCAACTCCCAGGGGACCACGATCCTCCTGGTCGAGCAGAACGCCCAGATGGCCCTCGGGGTGGCCGGACGCGGCTACATCCTTCAGACCGGAAAGATCGTCCTGGCGGACACGTCGGCGGCCCTGGCCCAGAACGAGCAGGTCAAGAAGGCTTACCTGGGCGGGTAGGCGTCCGAGGGTCGGCGCCGAGGCCGTCGGCCGTCCGGGCGGAGCGCGAGGTCGTGCTCCGCGGACGGCTCCCGTCGCTCAACGGTCGCCGTTTCACGACAGATACGTTTCCAGGCCCTCGCGCAGCGGTGTCAGCCGGCGGGGCATCGCCGCCAGCAGCGGGCCCACGTCGACTGTTGCCGGCTGGTTCACGAAGTCGACTCCGTCCGGCGTCAACATGTGCCCCGGCAGGTGCTGAATTGCCCGAGCCATCAGCCTGAGCAGGGGGGCGGGCGCCGGCAGGATCAGCCGCCGCTTGTGCGCTACCCCCAGGGCTACCGAGACGATCTGTCGCATCGTGAACGTCTCCGGACCGCCGAGCTCGAAGGTGCGGTCCGCGGCGGCCTCTTCCCGGAGCGAGTCCGCCGCCAGCCGCGCCAGGTCGTCGATGAAGACCGGTGCCAGCAGCTGCTTGCCCGACCCGGTCAGGGGCACGAACGGCAGCCGGCGGGCGAACCCCAGGAACCGGTTCAGCGAGACGTCCCTCGGACCGTAGACCCAGGTGGGCCGGATGATCGTCCAGGTTATCCCGGTCGACTTCACCGCCTGCTCGGCCCGCCACTTGGCGCGGAACCACGACCGAGCCGCGTCCTCCGCTGCGCCGGCCCCCGACACGTAGACGAGTCTCTTGATGCCTGCACGAGCGGCGGCAGCCGCGAGGGCCGCGGTGCCGTCCGCGTCGACGCGATCGTATGTCCAGCCCCGGGCCGGATCCTCCATCGGGGCGTTGGGGAAGGCCAGCGCGATCACCAGGGCGTCCGCGCCGGCGAGCGCGGCGTCCAGCAGGGCCGAAGCGCCGTTCACGTCGGCCCCGCGCACCTCGACCTCGCCGGGGAGGGCGGCCCTCGCGACCCGGGGCCGGTGCGTAAGGACGACCACTTGCTCGCCTCGGCGCAGCAGCTCGTCGACGATGCCGCCCCCAACGAACCCGGTGCCGCCGGCGACTGCGACCCTCATGGCATCCTCTCTCGTCGCCTTGCGACCCGGTAGGGGCCGGTCGATGGCCGCGGTGCGGTCGCCGCACATCGGCCGGAGGCCGGGGCGTGATCGAGGTTCCCGGGCCGCTCGAAGAACGCGCGAACCTCGTCGATGGGGCGATCGACCCTGAGCCGGTCGTCAACGTGATGTAAGGACACAGCCTGACCTCGCGCGGCGGACGATGCCGACGACTTCATGATAGGGCGCCCTCCTCGAGGCGGTCGTGGCCGGCCCGTCCCGTTCGCGATCGGCGGTCTTTGTACCAAGACGCCGCGCCATTCAGGTGATGGCCCCGAAGGTCGCCCGAGCGCGCGCACTCTTTCTCCTTGTCGGAGTTCCCCCTGCTCGCCGGCCTGGTCCTGGTCGCGCCGTCGGAACTTCTCGTTGCCGGGTTGGTCGGGTCGGCTTTCGCGCTCGGTCAACGGGCGGCAAGCGCCCGTCAAGATCGCCCTGAACCTCGCGCAGTTCGGTTTCGATCGAGGCGTTCATTGAGGCGGTCGAAGCCCGCCGGCGCGACCGCGCCGCGGCATCGCGCGCCCGGCGTCGGCATCGCGCTCCCGGCGTGGGGCCCATCGCCATGCGCCCGGCCGGCCCGAGACGCGACCGGGAAGCCAGCCTGGCCGCCGGCCTCTGATCCGCAACGGCGCAGCCGCCGGCCTCTGATCCCCGCCTGCGTCGCGGGTCTGGACGCGGGTAGGACAATCTGCGCAACACGGGGGCTTTGACACGCGGCCCACACCATGGCCGCCGGGACCGCGCCGAGCCACTGGCGAAACCGACCCGCGTGGATGCGCCCAGGGGGATGCGATATGCGCTGGCACCTCCCGACGAGACGGCTCCTCGCCGGTCTGACGCTCGTCGTCCTGCTGGGTGGCTGCACTCAGGGCGTCGCCCCGTTTCCTTCGATGACGCGCGCGCCGGAGAGCCTGCCCACCGTGCCGGCCACGTCCGTCACGACCGCGACGTCTGCGCCAGCGCCTTCCTCATCGTTGACGAGCGGCATCTTCAGCCCGACGGGCTCGATGATTACGGCGCGCCTCGACGGCTTCACCGCCACCCTGCTTCCCGATGGCCGCGTCCTGATCGCCGGAGGGGAGGACGCGAACCAGGCTGTCATCGCCTCAGCCGAGCTGTACGACCCGAAGACCGGCAAGTTCAGGCCGGCCGGCTCGATGACGACGGCTCGCGCATACCACACGGCCACGCTGCTCCCCGACGGCAGCGTCCTGATCTCCGGCGGCTACAACGACCTGCAGAACCTGGCCTCGGCCGAGCTGTACGACCCGAAGACCGGCACGTTCAGCCCGACCGGTTCGATGGGGACCGTTCGCATCTACCACACCGCCACGCTGCTCTCCGACGGCCGGGTCCTGATCGCCGGTGGGGCACCGAACTGCTGCGTGTCCCAGGGCCCCGACCTCGCCTCGGCCGAGCTGTACGACCCGGCGACCGGCACGTTCAGCCCGACCGGTTCCATGACTACCGGCCGCGCCGGTCACACGGCCACACTGCTCTCGGACGGCCGGGTCCTGGTCGCCGGAGCTGAAGACTCGGGCAATCACGCCGACCTGTACGACCCGAGGACCGGCAGGTTCACGCCGACCGGTTCGATGCCTGCCGATCAGTACGGCCTTACGGCCACGCTGCTCTCCGACGGTCGAGTCCTGCTGGCGGGTGGCCACGGTAGCGACTCGCCCCTCGCTTCGGCCG
>JBEKVD010000079.1:0-11122 GCA_049514315.1 Candidatus Limnocylindrales bacterium
ACCCTGCATCGAATTGGGCCGCCGGCGCAGCCTCCCATCTGACCTTGTCCTTCGGAACTTGAGAAGGCCATAGAGAGATGAGCGCTGCTCGATCCCGTCCACCATCCGAGGGTCCGTGAGGCCGGCCTGGACCGCCATCAGATGCGAGGTACCCAGCTTGACCGCGGGCTCCTTTTCATAGAGAGATTCATCGTGACGGCCGTCACCATGACTTGAGTGTCACGCTGAACGGGTCCGGCGGTCTGGCTCTCGCTATGGCTGCCCACCCTCCGGTGTGGCCGGTATGCATTTTGCCGGCCGCCGGACATAGCGGACCGGTCGACGTGACTTGACAGGAGGCTGGCATTGCCTCAACTCAGGTGTGTCCGCCGACCGGCCCTAGTCCACCCCCGGCGAAGAGGGAGACAAGGAACATGGTCGTCATCGGAGTCGATTCGCACAAGCGGACGCACACCGTCGTGGCCGTCGATGAGGCCGGCCGCAAGCTTGCCGAGCGGACGGCCACCACGACTGAGGAGGGGCATCTAGATCTGCTGAGCTGGAGCCGCCGCTGGCCGGAGCGCTCATGGGCCCTGGAGGACTGCCGGAACCTCACCCGACGGCTCGAGGCTGACTTGCTAAAGGCCGGCGAAGCGGTCCGTCGTGTCCCCACCAAGCTCATGGCGGGTGCTCGACGCTCAGCGCGGGAGCCGGGCAAGAGCGAGCCCATCGATGCCCTCTCGGTCGCCCGGGCGGCGTTGCGCGAACCTGACCTGCCCCTGGCTCGCCTCGATGGCGTCGAGCGCGAGCTGCGTCTTCTCGTCGACTATCGGGAAGTTCTAATCGCCGATCGAACGCGCCACCAGTCTCGCCTGCGCTGGTTCCTCGTGGAACTCGGTATCCCCGAACCCCCGTCACGCAAGCTCGCGGTGCGGGTCGTGCTCGTTGGCATCGGCCGAGCGCTCGTTGAGCGAACCGAGCCGTGCGCTCGGATCGCAAGAGACCTCGTTGCTCGGATCTCCGAGCTGACAGTGGCGATCGATGACCTGGCACGGCAGATCGGCGACCAAACCGAGACAGTCTCTCCGAGGCTCCTCGAGCTCGTTGGCTGCGGTCCGCTGACCGCCGCAAAGGTCGTCGCCGAGACAGCCGGCATCGGCCGCTTCCGCTCACGCGCTGCCTTCGCGGCCCACACCGGGACCGCTCCCATCCCAGTCTGGTCGGGCAACCTTGTCCGTCATCGGCTCAACCGCGGCGGCAATCGCCAGCTCAACGCGGCCCTCCACAGGATCGCCGTGACCCAGCTTCGCTGTCCGGGACCTGGGCAGGCTTACGTGGCCAAACGCCTGGCCGCTGGCGACACCAAGACCGAGGCCATTCGGGCGCTTCGTCGACGGCTCAGCGACGAGGTGTTCCGCCGGCTCCAGGCGGATGAGGCAGCTCGAGCCAGCATTGAGGGCGTGGCACGAGCCGCTGCTTGACACAGGAGGAATCCTTCGTGTCGACGCGACTGAGCGGCCAGTGGTTCGAGTCCGGCCGAGTGGAGTTGGCGCGACTGATGGCGAGCCGCCCGAAGGATACGGTCCGGTGCGATCCGGCAATTCCACGAGCGAGAAATCCCGGAGCCATCCGCAGAGCGTCAGATCTGACGCTCGAGGAGCTTCGGAGGTACTGAATCGCGATCGGGCCGAGGGTCGGCGTTGACGAGGAACCCGACTAGCAGCGCCCCGGCCAGAAGCACGAGGGCGCCGACTGTCGTGGCCGTAGTGAAGCCACGCACAATCGCGGACGTCGCGGTAACTGCGGCGTGCGAGGCCAGGTAAGACGTCGTGGCGCTTGCCGCAATCGTGCTTAGCGCCGCCGTTCCGATCGAAGCACCGATCTGGTTCGAGGTACTCGACATCGCCGACGTCACGCCTGTGTCGATTGTAGGAGTGCCGCTCAGTGCCAGGAAGATGGCGGGCGTGCCGTTGAGCCCGGCACCGAACCCGAGCACCAGCTCGGCGACCAGAATCAGCGGCGCGTAGGCAGTGTCAGGCGTGAGTTGAGATAGAAGAACGAGGCCCGCCGCCAGCAGTAGGAGTCCGGGCGTGAGCAGATACCGAGCCGGAAGTCGGTTCATGAGCCGGGGCCCGACGAGCGCCGCGCCGATGCTGGCAGCGATCGCCCATGGAACTAGCGCGATTCCGGTTGCAAGTGGGCTGGCGTGGAGTACCACCTGGAGTTCATAGGTGAGGATCAGCAGCATTCCGAAGTTCGAGAAGCTGTTGAGCCCGAGGGTGATGAAGGCGCCTGCCCTGTTGCGATCTAGCAAGACGCGCAGCGGTAGGAGCGGGCTCCCGACCCGAGCCTCAACAAGAACGAAGGCCGCCAGCAGACCAGTCGCGGCAATCAGCGGACCGGCAACTTCGAAAGAGTCCCAACCGGCCGTGGCCGCCTGGGAGAGCCCGAAGACCAGGGCCACCATGCCGCCTGTTCCGAGCAGGACACCTGGAAGGTCGATTCTGACGCTCGGGTCGCCCGGGAAGTCGAGCAGGAGCCTTAGCGCCCCAACTGCGACGACGACCGCCACAGGCACGTTGACATATAGGGTCCAGCGCCAGTCGAGGTAGTTCGTTATGACTCCGCTGAGAATGAAGCCGAAGACGGCTCCTCCTATCAGCACCGCGGTGAAGATCCCGAGGGCTCGAGCGCGCTCTTTGGGGTCGTGGAAGATCAGGACGAGGAGCGAGCGAGTCGACGGCACTAGAAAGGCGCCGAAACCTCCCTGCAGGGCCCGGCCGGCGAAGAGCATCGGCCCGCTGACAGCGGCGCCACTCACCGCGGATGAGCAGACGAAGCCGATGGCCCCGATCAGCAGGGTCCGGCGGTGGCCGAGTCGGTCGGCCAGGCGCCCTCCGAGCAACAGGAGGCCACCATAAGACAACGTGTAGGCCGTGAGCACCCATTGGCGGGCTGAATCGGAGATGCCCAGGCCCCTCTGCGCGGACGGCAAGGCGACCGCGACAATCGCCGTGTCCATGGCGACCATGAGGGTCGCGAGCGAGATCAGGGCCAGCGCCCGCCAGCGGTTCGGGAGGGCCGCGGCGGCACTCGCCGTCTTCGATTCGCTCGTTCGAGCGGCGGCTTCAGGGATTGCCATTCAGTGGAGACCTCAAGGGGAGTAAGATACACAAGTATCTAACACCCAATCAGCAGGTTTGGTCAATAGGAGACGGTGGTATCCTGTGTCACGCACAACGGGAGGCTGAATGGATGTTGCGTCGCCACCTGTCCGTGGCTCACCTGAGCGCAAGAGCGGCCATCGGCGCCGAGGTCCCTCGCTGGAAGCGGTGCTGCTCGATGCCGCGTGGGATGAACTCCATGTCGTCGGCTACGCAGCCTTGACCATGGACGGCGTAGCCGCTCGCGCAGGTACAAGCAAGGCGGTCCTTTACAGGCGCTGGCGGAACCGCGCCGAGCTGATCCTCGCCGCGCTCCATATGCGCCGGCCGATGGTCTCCGGCGAGGTGCCGGACACGGGGAGCCTACGAGGTGACGTGATCGCGCTGTTGCGCCGCGCATCGGCGGGCATTGCCGAGATCGGGACCGAGACGATATTCGGGCTATTCGATGAGTTGTCTCAGGAGCCGGAAGCCGCCGCCTACCTCTTCGCCAGCCGGGTCGGAGACGAGACGATGGCCGCCATCCTGCTCTCTGCGGACCGTAGGGGGGAAGTGCGACTCGAGAGCATTACGCGCCGTGTTGCGTCGCTGCCGCTGCACCTGCTGCGCTATGAGCTTCTATGGACGCGAGCCCTTGTCCCGGACGACGTGATCGCGCAAATCGTTGACGAGATTTTCCTGCCGTTGGTTCTGATCCGAGGGCCAAACCTGCGTTGATGCGCGGTCCAGGCTCGTATGGCAGCAGCAGACGTACGTCGGGCGAACCGAGATGAGGGGACTCGAACCTGCCGATCCCGCATGCTGGATCGTGGCATCGAGTCCGGCTGCCCGGCTCACGCTATGGCTGAATGGTGGTGGGCCGCCGCTGTATCGGGAGGGATCCGATAGCGGGCCTGGGTGTCCCGGAACTACAACAGCCGACCTAGTTGTCCCGATTCGCTAATGGCTGACGGCCTGCGAACGGCTTTCGCCAGGATCTGGTCGGCGGTCTTGACCCAGACGAAGGGTGTCGAGCCCTCGATGCGGCCCATTCCTCAGGGTTGGTACAGCTCCGCCGAGGCGAGGGTCGTGTCGTCGTTGTCGTAGCCGCCCGCGACGAGGACGCGGCGGTCGGACAGCAGCGTGGCCGTGTTGAACTTCCGCGTGGTCTCCATCGATCCGGTCGGGCTGAATGTGCCGCTCGCGGGGTCGTACAGCTCGGCAGAGGCGAGCGCGTCCCCGTCAGCGTCCACCCCGCCCGCAATGAGAACGCGGCCGTCGAGCAGCAGCGTCGCCGACTGGTAGGTGCGAGCCTGCGCCATCGACCCTGTGGGGCTGAATGTGCCGGTCGCCGGGTCATACAGCTCGGCTGAGGCACTGTCGCCTCCGGTCATGAGGACGCGGCCATCGGGGAGCAGCGTGGCGGAGTGGCCATCGCGAGCGGTGGTCATCGAGCCGGTCGCGCCGAAGGAGCCGGTCGCAGGGTCATACAGCTCTGCCGAGGCGAGCGCGCTCCCGCCGTTGTTATCGCCTCCCGCGATGAGGACGCGGCCGTCGGAAAGTGGCGTCGCGGTGTGCTGGCAGCGGGGCTCGAGCATCGACCCGGTTGCGGTGAACTTGCCAGTCTTGGGGTCGTATAGCTCGGCCGAGGCAAGCGCCGACGGCGAGTCTGTGGCGATGCCTCCCGCGATGAGGACGCGGCCGTCGGAGAGCAGGGTAGTGGTGTTGCCCTTGCGAGCGGCAGTCATCGAGCCGGCTGGGCTGAAGGTGCCGGTCTTCGGGTCATACAACTCGGCTGAGGCGAGTGGTTCAGTGTCGTTGTCTAGACCCCCGACGATGAACACGCGGCCGTCGGAGAGGCGGGTGGCGGTGTGATTTCCCCGAGCAGTGGCCATCGATCCTGTGGGGCTGAACTTGCCGGTCGCCGGGTCATACAGCTCGGCTGAGGCGACCTCGCCCGTTTCGGCGTCGCCTCCGACGATGAGGACTCGGCCGTCGTTGAGCAGGGTGGCTGTGTGGGACCCGCGGGCGGCCGTCATCGACCCGGTCGCGCTGAAGCCGGTCGGCCCACGCGAGAGCCTTGCGGTGGGCGCGACCGTTGGCGCGGCGGATGGCGTGTTGGCGGTGGCTGCTCCAGCGGGTGCGGTGATCTGCTGACTTGCGGCGTGCGTGGCACTCGACCCTAAGGAGCCCCCGCCGCACCCGGCCAGGGCGACGGTGGCGACTAGGCCGGCGAGCCCGGCTCGCACCGTGACCGGGACCCAACCGCATCGGGATCGCACTCGAGCAGGGGCCGCGACCGGCGCCGGAGCGATCAGCGAAGCGAGATCGCTGCAGCTGGGACCGCGGCGTCCCGCAGCGGACCGCCGCTTGACACAGAACGAACGGAACGCGCGTGAGCTGGCCATGACCTTCGCCCTAGTCCATGCCGGTGCGGAGCGCCCCTCCTCGGGCGCCGATCCCCCGCGGGCCGTCCCTCCCCGCATCTGGCCTCGCGGATGCCCCAATCGTACATCCGCCGAATCGGCCGCAACGCGTGGTTCGGCCGGGGCACTTCGCGTCGGGCTGGGGGGCCGGTGTCAGGGCGTGTACAGCTCCGCCGAGTCGAGGACCCCGCCCTCTGGCGCTGTTGTGGAGAAGCTCGGCCCGCTCACCGTGCACTCCAAGGAAGGAACTGAGCGCCCCGAACAGCGACGGCGCCCGCCTCTGAAGCGCAGGTCGAGGCGGGCGCCGATTAGGGAGGAATGAACGCCAAGCGAAGCCTCTCGCAGGTCGTACAGGCACGCAGCCCAAGGCGAATCTGGTCCGCGCTATGAGACCGAGGCTGGGACCGAACTTCCCAACGAGAGGCGCTCAGCCTCAGTTAGCGAAGCGCGGGGTCCTCCGTCACCCCTGCACGATGGCTGCATCATGACCAGCGAGCAGTCTGCCAATCTGGCCGCCGCCGTGATTGACTGGCGGCCCGGCGAGAATCCTGTCGATCTCTCCACTGAGGAACAACAGTGCGCTGGCGGCGATGACTGCGATCAGACCGACAACGCCTCGCGCGTCAGGTCATATGCGCGGTGGAGGTTGCCGCTCTCGGCCAGCATCTCGGACCAGGCGCCGAGCACTTCACGGATACGCCCGCGGGAGCCGGAGGCGCGCGCGAGATCCGCGGCTCGAGAGAAGTCACCGTCTGCGCTCTCGCAGTCGCCGCACCGCCGCCGGATCTGCGCACGGGTCACGAGCGCATCGATGAGTGCCTTCTGATTGCCCGTCAGCTCGGCGCCCTCGATCGCCTGCTCAGCGAGAGCCGCCGCCTGGTCGAAGGCCGATCCGGCCAGCGCGATCTGGGCCTCCGTGTCGGCGATGTGAGCCAGCCATCGGGTGTCTCCGAGGGCCTCAAACCGCGTTCGTGCGCTCGCCACGAACTCGTTCGCTCGGGACAGGTTCCCTAGCTTCACGAACGCGAGGGCCAAGTCGTTCTCGAGGGCAGCCGTCTCTGCGTCCGCGTGCATCGCTGCGAACAGACCCAAGCTCGAGTATCCAGTCCGTACGGCAGCCTCGTAATCACCGGTCTCGCGATAGCTGTGGGCGAGATCGAAGAAGTAGGTTGCCCGGCGCCGGTCGTCGAGCTTCTCGGCAAGTCCGCGGACTTCCGAGAGGTAGGCGAGTGCTCGGTCGTACTCGCCATCACGTGTCTCGACCGCTGCTTGGGCGATCGCCAGTCGGAGGTGGAAGTCGGGTTCGACCCGCAGGCCGGCTCGCACCTTCGCGAGAATTGCTTCGATCAGTCGGCGCGCCTCAGCGGCGTTGCCCTGCAAGTACTCGCCGTTGGCGACCCAGTACCGCGCCAGCGCCGCGTCAGCTTCGCGACCCAGCCGGTCGAAGATCTCCGCGGCCTCGGACCCAGCCGTGGCGGCTTCAGGTCCGCGGTCGAGCCGCGCGAGGGCCTCCGCCCGTCCCCGCAGTAGCTCCGCGCGCGCACCGCCACGTGGGGCTTCCGCAAGATGACGGTCGTAGATGTCGAGAGCCTCCTGCCAGCGACCGCTCGCGAGCAGGACGTCTCCTTCGAGCCTGCTCCAGCGGTCTGTCTCACCGGCCAGGAGCACCGTAGCGGGAACGTCCAGGCGGGTCGCTAGGTAGTTGAGCGCCGCCATCGAGGGCTTGGATCCGCCGCTCTCAAGCGCACTTACGTATGCCTTGGTGTACCGATCACCCGCCAGCTGCTGCTGCGTTAGGCCCGCCTGGAGCCGCGCCTGACGGATGCGCGCCCCAATCGAACGCGCCAATGGTGAGTCATCGACCGTGACGCGGCGGCGGGTGGTTTCCGGCATGGACTTCAGTATATGTGTCCTGCCAAGTCCACTCTAGCTGGTCAAGGAGTTCTCCGACTGGCACGCCCAGGCGCGCCGAGATCAGCAACAGGGCGGGCAGGGACGGAATCGCACGCCCGTGCTCGACCGCCGAGACGAATGAGCGCGTCATCGGCGATCCAAGCTCGCCTTGCGTGAGCCCGGCGGCTATGCGGAGCTCACGAATCCGAGATCCCAGCGTGTTGGCGTCAGAGTCGTCGCGGCACGTTAGATGTTGATAAATGCTTGACAGCCGCATGGGGCCAGTCTAGGTTGGTTTCGACGCTCCCGTCTAGTAGGAGCCACTGGAGGACTGCGACATGCCTCGTTTCACGCACCTGCGTCTGAGCCTCTTTGCTGCCGGGCTACTGGCTGCCCTGGCGACAGCGGCGATCAGTGTCAGTACTGCTCTTGCCGGCAGCGGCGGGCCGCCGTTCCCGCGCTAGACTTCCGCGGCGTCAAGGGCTGTCCAATATCTAACTAGGCTCCGCCACCAGTGCGGTGACGACTCACGCCCGGCCCGTGCGCCAGCGCGGCATGCGTCGGAATCTCCGGCCGCGCTGAGGGGGGCGGGCGATAGTGGGCTGTCGTACGAAGGGCTCCGCGCTCTAACACGCTCGGGTGCGACAGGCAAAGGGCCCCGGTCCAAAGGAGGCCGGGGCTCTCGCTTCGTCGGTCAGCGCGGGCCTGTCGACGACCAGTCGCGGTGCGGCTGGGCGGACGAGGCGGCGTCACTGTTGCTCCTTCCGATCTCCACCCAGTGTCCGGAAGCGGTGGCCAGACCGTGGTGGACATACCCCGCGCTGCGGTCGCTCGGTGGTGTCAGGGACTCGCGGCTCCCTGATCGTGGCCAAGGGGCATTGACGTCGCAGACACGTGATCGCCCACCATACTCTCTCGACGTCTGCCGGCTCAATCCCCTTCGAAGGGCGACCACAAGTTGTCCGGCGGCGTACAATTGTTGATAATTGATATACCACTGCGGCAAGGCAGTACGGATCACCACGTGGGCGCGCCCACCAACGGCAAAGATGCCGGTGGTGAAGTTTCGATCGAGTTCACCGAGACCTGGACGCGACCACCGGACTGGAGCGCGGGCGTGACGAAGGACGAGGCCGGCGGCGTCCAGTGGCGCGGCACGGTCGGGGACAGCACCACTCACCAGGACGACGCGGAGCTCGCCCGCATCAGCCGCGCCCGTGCCGCGCTCACCGAGTGCAATCGAGCCCTGACGCGGGCGACTGACGAACGGGAGCTACTCGACGCGATCTGCCGCATCGCCGTGGGCCTGGGCGGCTACTCACTCGCGTGGGTCGGCTTCGCCGAGCACGACGAGCGAAGGACCGTCCGTCCCGTGGCACGTTACGGAGATGTCGCACCGTACCTCGACGAGATCTCGGTGACGTGGGGCGACGATGCCCTTGCGCGCGGCCCGACCGGGACGGCGATCCGGACAGGCCGGGTCAGCCTGGCGCGTGACCTGGTCGCCGAGCCGGACTACAAGCCGTGGCGAGCTGCCGTCGCCCGGCACGGTCTCGCGGCGGGGCTCAGCCTGCCTCTGCTCCAGGACGACGTCGCCTTCGGCGCTTTCACGGTCTACGCGTCGGAGCCAGATGCATTCGGCGACACTGAGACCGAGATCCTCGTGGAGCTCGCCCATGACCTGGTCTTCGGCATCGGGATGCTACGCGAGCGATCCGAGCGCGATCGGCTGGCTGCTGGCGTCGAGCAGGTAGCCGAGTCGATTATCGCCACCGACAAGGCCGGACGGATCATTTACGTCAATCCCGCCTTTGAGCGGGTAACCGGCTACAGCCGCGCCGAGGTCATGGGCCAGAACCCGCGCCTGCTCAAGAGCGGCCTTCAGACGCCCTCGTTCTACCAGGCGATGTGGGCTGCGCTCACGAACGGCGTGCCCTGGAATGGCGACTTTGTCAACCGGCGCAAGGACGGTTCCCTATTCACCGAGGAGGCCGTCATCTCGCCGGTCCGCGACCCATCGGGCGCGATCACGAGCTATGTGGCGGTCCAGCGTGACGTGACGCGAGAGCGGGAGCTGACAGAGCGCTCGACCCGGCTCGCCCGGGAGCGTGCGCTTATCTCGGAGACGATCCGAGACCTTCGAGCAGCCGACACGCCGGAGGCCACCGCGCAGGCGATCTGCCGCCAGGTCGTGAGCCTTACCGGCCTGACGGCCGCAGCGCTCCTCCTCTTCGAACTCGATGGACACGCGATGCCGATCGGCTTCGTCGTCGCGGGCCAGCCCGATCCGCCGCTGCAACGGGCCCCGTCCGGGCGCAGCCGGCACCTCAGCGAGCGGGCCGCCCAAGGCCCCTGGATCGAGGCGTGGGTGAACCGGCCCACGCACCCGTACAACGGGCTCTTCAGGAGCCTGGGCATCCACTCTGTTGCCTGTGCGCCCGTACGACACGACGGGCGGCTCATCGGGCTGCTCATCGTCGACGCCAAGGCAGCTGCTGAGGAGATCGCTGTCGCCGAAGTCGTGCCGGCTCTGGTCGAGTTCGCGGACCTAGCCGGGGCGCTCATCGGCCGCGACGTGGCCGAGCGGACCGAGAGCGGACGGGGCCGCAATCACATCGCAAGCATCATCGCGGACCGAGCCTTCCATCCTGTCTTCCAACCGATCGTCGAGCTCGCGAGCAATGCGATCGTCGGCTACGAGGCGCTGACACGCTTCACCGACGGTTCGGATCCGGAGTTCATGTTCGCCCAGGCGGCCGCGGTTGGCCTCGGGGCCGATCTGGAGATTGTTACGCTGCAGGCCGCCCTTGCGGCCGCGGAGGCCCTGCCAAAGTCGACCTGGCTCAACCTGAACGCGTCGCCCGAGCTCATCCTCGCGGGAGAGCCGGTGCGCACCATCCTGCATAGAAGGCGCCGACGCCTCGTGCTCGAGGTGACCGAGCACACCGTTATCGCCGACTATCCGGCGTTCCGTGCAGCGATGGCCGACTTGGGGCCGAGGGTAGATCTCGCCGTGGATGACACGGGTACCGGGTACGCCAGCCTGCGCCATATCGTCGAGCTGCGCCCAGCCTTCGTCAAGCTCGATCGATCACTCATCGCCGGCCTCGGGTCCGATGACGCACGCCAGGCTATGATTGTCGGCCTTTGCCACTTCGCTCGCGTGACCGGCTGCCGGCTGATTGTCGAGGGCATCGAGACCGACCGCGAGCTCGCCGTCCTGCGTGCTCTTGCCCTCGAGCTGGGCCAGGGCTTCCTGCTGGGTCGACCCCTGCCGCTCGAGGGTGCCGGTCGGGCTTGAGCCGCGTAAGAAGCACGCATCACCCGGGCGTGCCTAGGCCGTCGGTGAAGAGTCCGGCTGGATCGCGCACGTTCGTCTGGCGGCGTTTCGCCTACAGTCGGCTTCCGGGGGCGATCACGCAGCGCAGCGTACCCAACAATCCGCCGTGGGCACCGCGGTGCCCACGGCGGCCTAACGGTAGCCTCCGCGTGCGCTGCAACGCCTCTTGGCACGTACCTTCCCCGTCCTGCAACGTCGGATCTGCTCGTTGGTGGCTGTCCCGAGCCGCTTCACGCGGCGACCACCTGGTTGCGACCGGCTCGCTTGGCCATGAAGAGCCCGGCATCGGCCCGGCCGATCAGCGCCTCCCGCGTGGGATCGGCGGGATCGATGGCGGCACA
>JBEKVD010000080.1:0-10855 GCA_049514315.1 Candidatus Limnocylindrales bacterium
CGACCGGCGCCGTCGCCGGTCGCAAGCGGAGGGGTCGGTCCCTCCATACCGCTGGAGTAAATCTCGTTTCAATCCTCGACCGGCGCCGTCGCCGGTCGCAAGTCGGCGCTCAGTTCACCGCTGACAACGCCAACGGCATGTTTCAATCCTCGACCGGCGCCGTCGCCGGTCGCAAGGAGAGGTCCCCCAGTTGTATATGCGAGCTTCGAGCGTGTTTCAATCCTCGACCGGCGCCGTCGCCGGTCGCAAGCGGGCATATGCCATCGCGTGGCTGGCATATCGACATGTTTCAATCCTCGACCGGCGCCGTCGCCGGTCGCAAGCCTTCCCGCGCACCAACGTCCCAACCCCGTTCCAGGTCGTTTCAATCCTCGACCGGCGCCGTCGCCGGTCGCAAGGGAGTAGCGCATGACCGGGACCGTTCTCAGCCTAACCGAGTTTCAATCCTCGACCGGCGCCGTCGCCGGTCGCAAGCGGACCACGGGTTGATCTGATCGGGCGTCAGGAAGTTTCAATCCTCGACCGGCGCCGTCGCCGGTCGCAAGTGGCGAAGGCAGACCGTGAGATGTACGTACTCGCAAAGCGTTTCAATCCTCGACCGGCGCCGTCGCCGGTCGCAAGCTCGACTGCCGACCAGACGACCACTGCCTGGGGTGCGTTTCAATCCTCGACCGGCGCCGTCGCCGGTCGCAAGACGCGGAGCAGGCGGACAAGATCGTGGCCGAGGTGTTTCAATCCTCGACCGGCGCCGTCGCCGGTCGCAAGGTCAAGGCTCTCAAGATGGATACGGACGCATGGAACCTGTTTCAATCCTCGACCGGCGCCGTCGCCGGTCGCAAGGGCACCTATCTGGTCCTAACTGCCCCATCCAGGATCATCTGGCGTCTCTCGGGCCGCCGCGGACGCATGTCACAGCTGTGATGGGGTCAACTCAGGACGGTTCCGAGAGCGTTTGGCGGCGCCAAACGCGCGAACCTCATGCTTGAAGAAGAGCTCACCATAGTTCCGCGCGCGCTCATAACACGAGCGGATCGTGAAGATCGTAGGGGACTTGCCGGCCCAATGCCACTAGATACTGGCCTCGTGGTTCGAGGAGTCGGTAGATGCGAAGGCTGTCATCACGCTCGGACATCTCGCGACGGAGACGCGCCATGAGCTGCGCGACCTGCGCAGGATCGAGCTGACACTCGAAGACGGACTTCTGGACACGCTGTCCGTGCGCTTCGCACACCTGCGCGACGCGCCGAAGCCGCTGCCTTCCCTCTGCGGTGTCTGTCGCCACGTCGTAGGTAACGAGGAACTCCACGACATCTCCCCTCAGTGGTGAAGATAGGGCAGGTACACATCCAGATCGCCACGCAGGTGCCGGGCAAGGAGCCGGGCCTGCACGTGGGGAACCAGACCCAGCGGCAAAGTCTGACGGAGTGCTCGATGTTTGACCTCCTCCTCCTTGCGCTTCTGGTAGGCGGTGAGAACCAAGCGCCTGCCCTCCTCGCTGAGATACGTCGCACCGCCAGGCTGAACGTCGAAATGCTCGGCGCGGAGCTGGCGGCGGTTGAGTAGGTTGAGTGCGAGCCGATCAGCCACAACCGGTCGCAGCTCCTCCATGAGATCGAGTGCGAGAGCGGGTCGGCCTGGCCGAAGGCAGTGCAGGTAGCCAACCTGCGGGTCTAGCCCAACGCCTTCGAGGGCGGAGCTGCACTCGGAACGGAGCAGGGCATAGAGAAACGAAAGAAGGGCATTGGCGGGATCTCGAGGAGGCCGCCTGGTTCGGCCCGTCGGCCCCAGGGATGGGTCCGCCCTGACTATGGTGTGGAGGGCGGAGAAATAGGCCCGGCCCGCTTCGCCTTCGCATCCGAGCACCTGGCCAAGATCGTCGGCCTGGCGCAGCCGTTCGAGGCTGGAGACGAGGCGCTCGCTGACGGCCGACAGGACCGCCCGATCCGCGTCTGTGGGAGCGTCGCGTGCCGCACGAAGAACGAGCTGGCGACTGTTCTGAATCTTCCCCGCGACGAACTGGCGGGCCAGCCGGGTAGTCTGCTCAGAGTCCGAGAGAGCCATGTGCTGCGCTCGCCGGAGCAGAACGTTGCCTCGCGTCCGACCCTCCACCCGCGCCCGGAACCGGCCGTGTGCGTCGAGCCAGACCAGGCTCCTACCGTCTTCCGCGCATCGTTGTATCAGGAACGGGGTGAGAGTGACGCGGCCGAACACAACGACTCCGGCCAGGCGCATGAGCGGCGCGCGAAAGCGCGTCTCGCCGTCTACCTCGACTCGTAGCGTGTCGTGCTCGACATGCAGCACCGAGCCCTGGGTCATCACATACAGCACATTGAGAAGCTCACGCATCGTCGCCACCCTCGGTTGGTCGGAACAAGGCGCCGGCGAGCCCACCGATATGCCTGCGGTCGGCGATGACCTCTGGCAGGCAGGCATCGAGCAGAGAGCAGCGCCGGCAACGGCGGCGGTCGGCGATCGGAGGCGGAACGATCTGGCTTGCCAGCAGTTCGCGCGTCTCTTCGATCACCCGGACCGTTCGCTGACGCAGCCGATCGCCTAGCTCGACTTCGCGGCGACGCCTCTGCGCACCCTGATAGATCGCGCCAAGGGGAACGGGCTGACCGAACATCTCCTCGAGGCAGAGCGCCTGCGCGCACAGTTGCAGATTCGCGTGAACGCCGCGAGGAGGACCGACCTTGTACTCGATTGGGTACGGCCCACTTTGCCTCAGTTCGACCACGTCTGCCTTGCCGATGAGCCCGTAGCGCTCAGACCACAGGGCCAAGCTGCGGAGAACGCGAACGCCGTCCACGGTCTCCGAGGCTCCCGCGTCCACGGTCTCGTGGAGCAGCCGTCCTCGGATCGTGTACAGGTTCTCATCGAACGTCTGCTCCACGTGGATCAGGGCGCATTGACGCGGGCAGTAGCTGAAATGCTCGACAGCAGACACCGGCACGATCGTCTCGTTACTGAGATCGAGGTCCTCGTCCATCGATATAGCCTCGGGCGGTCGAGGATGACCTCAAGCGAGGCGGCGCAGGCCAACGCCCCCAGCGACATCGAACTTCTCGCCGATTGCCACTGACACGCCGTCGAATGCCACGCTGTAGTCGCCGAAGCTGCGTGCCGTTCCAGCGGCCGCGGGATCGACCGTGACAGTCAGGCGATCGAACAGGGCGTATGCCGGCGCGTTGCCAAGCTCGCTGTTGTGTTCGAACACGTACAGACCGCGGGTGGCCATCTCGCCTCGGGCCGCGGAGCGATCGTGGTCGAACATCTGAATGAGGGACTGCCAGAGCAACTCGAGGTCCTCGCCAGAGAAGCCGGTCTGCTTGGCCAGGAACGCGGACACAAATCCGTGGGATCGATATAGGCCATAGGGCACGGTGGACTTCCTCCCCATCGTCCGGTTATCACCCTGCTGCTTCTCGGCCTCCTCATGGGTCGCCACGGCCATGCGAGTGATCGCGTACTCAAGGCTTGTAATGGGCTCGATCGAACGGCCGAACGTGAGCTGGACCGGGCCTCGGACCTGACCGCAGTTGACGCCGAGAGCCATCACCGCGCCGAAGGTCCGGACATCGAAGAAGTTGGCGCACATCCAGCTACGTGCCTCGCCGACCGCGTCTCCGCCGGTTCGCTTCTTGTCGCCCTTGCCCAGAAGATCTCCATGACCTGTCGCGACGTAGGCTTTCTCGTGGAGTTCGGCCAGGACGCCATGTTCCTTGACGTAGATGTCGAATGGGGGCTGCTCGGCCTTCACCATGCCGACGAAGTTGCGGACCTTCCGCTTGAGGCACACGTCAGTCACAATGCCGTGTCCGCTAACCGCATCCACGCGGGGCAGGTTGCCAGCATCCGGATCGCCATTGGGATTGCCATCGCGAACGTCAAACAGAAGGACGAAGTCGTATCGATGCGTAAGTTCGGCCATCTCAGTTGCTCTCCCCTTCACTGACGGTGTGCTTGCGGAAGAAGTCCTGGCGCTGGTGGTAGTAGCCGATGGCGAAGTCGCCCTGCTGGATCAGCGATAGGTGAGGCGGGATCTTGGGGATCCCGTCCACGATCTCGCCAATCAGGCGCTCCAGCCAAGCGCGGGTCGGCGTTGACTCGATCTTGGAGATGTGGTGGTTCTTGAGGTCGAGGAGCCGTGGAAACACTGTCACGGGCGTGCTGGATGCGGCGCCGTAGTAGCGATCGCGAATCGTGGCATTCAAGCCTGGACTCGCTGTCTCCTGTGCCCGTTCAAGGGCCGCGAACAATCGGCCCAGCCGATAGGCGGGGTCGGGGTTGGCCGGATCGAGGGCCACGGTCAGTTCCTCCCTTTCTGCGCCGGTCGCGCGCCGGTGCCGGTTGATGACGGCCTTGATGAGAGCGGCCCGCTCGGGCGTGATCTCTTGCTCGGCACGGGTGCGCAGAACGGCTGCCGCGAGCACGGTGATCGGATAGGGACGGCCGGCCAGGATCGCCTCGGCCATCTCTCCTTGGAGATTCGGCGCTACATTCTCGGCCTTGCCCAGTAGAGCCGTCGAGCACAGCAATCTGAACAAGGACGGATGAGGACGCGCAAAGCCCGGCAGGACGATCTCGATGTCGCCGAAGTGCTCAAGCAATCTTGAGCGAACTTCCGACACTGTCGCGACTGTCCAACTCCTGACGGCTAGGCGACCGGCATTGGGCGCCAGGCCCAGAACGTAGAACCGGCCGCCAGAGGGATCTCCGGCGGTCCAACTTACCGAGCGTAGAGCGGCGAGTACGTCAGCCATCCAGGCCGCTCCCTTGTCAGGGTCGTCGGTTCGCGGGATCGAAAAGAACCCAGCCACGGCCTGCTCGACTGCCATGTCGGCATCGCGTTCCGCCCAGAAGACATACGTCGAGCTGCCCAGCCAGGCCCTGTTACCAGAATCAGGCGCGAGAAGAGCGTTGAGCGCCGTCGTGTACTTGAAGGCGACCTTCTCGCTGACCGGAGCGTTGTCGCCCTGATCTCGACCGTATGACTTGAAAGCGTGCCAGTTGAAGCCCACGAGGGTCGTCCCGCTTGTGTTCCCGCCTCGCACATTCTTGATGGCGGGATGCAGCCGCGCGATCGGCGCTCGCTCACCGCTGACCAGGCAGCGGCCAATAGGGCCGGTTTCCAGGTTCGCAAACGACGGGGGAGCCTCCATCTGGCACAGGAGGTCGGTCTGACCAGCCACCCGGAAAGAGATGAACGGGTTCGTATTGGCCAGTTCCGTCCACAACGGATCGGCTTCAAGCGCATCGAGCGGTATGTGCGCCATGAACTTCAGCAGGGCGCCAATCCCGGAATCCGACGGTTCCGGCCCAAACCGATCGGTGATGAGGCTCACGAACATGTCGTGCTCGTCGGAGACCCTGGCCGGATCGTTCCGGATGGGTACGCCGAGCACGTACTCAACGTTGTCCCACAGTAGGTTTGGTTCGGGATTTGACGAACGCTTCACCCCTTTGGGGACCACGAACTGCTTCGCGACCATTCGCTTTCCGTCCGGCACGCGGGTGTCCACGATCTGGACAAAACGGCCGTCCGACGCGATCTCGATGATGAACGGGATCTGCTTTGGCTCCCACCCTTGCGGGGCCAGTGCCCGATCCCGCGTGGCGCCGCGTCGGTCGTAGTACTCAACCAGCGCCTGGAGGATCACGACAGCACCTCCGCGCTGTCGCGCCTTGGAACGGCGAGCACGCCGCTATCCAGGCTCGCCCGGAAGAAGAGTGGCGCTGGCGCGGCTAGGTCAGTGAAGTCGAGGTCGTAGAGCATGATCCCGAGATCGCGCGACTCTTCGATCGCCGGCGGCCGGGACGCGGGGTCTTCGATCAGCTCGAAATGGCACGCGAACTCGCGGCAGCCAAGGTACGGCTGGTTGACGCACTGACCTTTCGAAGCCCGCCGCCGGAACATCTCGAAGTACTTGACCAGCGTGTCGCCGGCGCCGGCCTTCTCCGTAAGAGACGGACGCGCCCAGATTCGATATGCCACATCGCGAAGCACGACGCTGGCTCGCTGTTGGCGCTCGTCATCGGCCCACAGAGCTAGCGAGCCGTTCCCGAGGCGCATGAGCGCCTGAACCGAGTGGGTCGGAACCTTGGAGCTGACTTCGTTGCGTCTGAACGAAGCCCACTGGATCGGCCGCAGGATCGCGATGCGCTCGATGTCCCAGCGAATGGCTGGCTTCCATAGCACCGCCTCGAAGACGGCTCGCGCGGCGGAAGGCGTCATCACGTCATACGAGACCCGCTCCACTTTCAACTCCGGCCGAGTGAAGCATGCGTAGTCGCCTCGAACTTCGAGGCACAGGCTCTCCATACGCACCTCTCTTTCAGACCACTGCGCCAGCACCATCCCATGCGCCATCTACGACGACGCCGAGGTCGTCGTCGTAGAAACCAGGTGTGACAGCGAACAGCTCGGGCGCGATCTCGTCAACCCCGTCGAATGCGCGTAGGCGACCAAACTCCCGGGCGTAGAGCGTCACGCTGTATCGCTGCAGGCGGCGAAGGCGAGTCTTGTCGGGTCCGTACCGCTTCAGCTCAGCGATGAGAGCCGCTCCACGCTCAAAGGGAACGAGCACGGTCGCAGTTCCCTCGTTGTCGATCATTCGAAACTTCTCGGACGCCGACCGGAAATCGACATGCAGGCTTCGGGCGTCCTGCTGCAGAAGCGGCAAGATGCCTTGCGCATCAAGCGATGGGAGATCGCCGTAGAGCCGATCGAAGTAGCGTCTGAACCCGTCCGGTCGAAGGAGCGACGAAGCATCGTCCGCAGTGGAGAGGAGGCTCTTCGTGGCGCCCTCGCCCTGGCGCAGATGGCCGATCGGGCATGGCTTGGGAGGCATAAAGACCACGACCCTGCCCCGACTCAGGTTGCCTTCGCGGTTGCAGCGTCCTGCGCTCTGCGCAATCGAATCGAGGCCGGTCAGGGCGCGAAACACAACTGGGAAGTCGATGTCTACACCGGCCTCGATCAGCTGGGTGCTGACGACTCGGACCTCGCTGCCCGCCACGAGGCGCTCTTTGATCGCGGCGAGCTTCCTTGCCCGATGCTCAGCACACATGCTCGCCGATAGGTGGACCGAACCGGGCACCAGCGCACTAAGGGCAGCGGCATCGGATCTCGTGTTGACAACGCATAGGGCCTGGCGCTCGCCGGCGAGCCAGGCCGCGACCTCGTCCCACTGCGTCCGCTGGCTTGGGTCTGACGGCCACTCCACTGCGACACGATCGAGGCGCGTCGCGAGAGCATCGGGGTCCAGCACCAGCTCTCGAACATCATCGAGTCCCTTGAACGTTCGACCCGAGCGCGCTCCACTGGCCAGCGCCGGCTGTGTGGCGGTGCAGAGCACGACGGAAACCCCGTAGCCAGCCACGAGAAGCCACAGCGCTGACAGGACCGGCTCCAGGTAATCCGGCGGCAGGAGCTGCGCTTCGTCCAGCACGATCACGCTGCCAGCGATGTTGTGGAGCTTGCGGCATCGGCCTCGGCGCGAGGCGAACAGCGACTCGAAGAGCTGGACGGTCGTGGTGACGATAAGAGGGGCGTCCCAGTTCTCGGCGGCAAGCCTGTCACGGTCTTCCTGGCCGTCGGTGTCGAGGTTGCTGTGGTGCTCAAGGACGCCTTCGCCGACCGCCTTGCGGAATATGTCCGCCGTCTGCTCGATGATGCTCAGGTAGGGAATGGCATAGATGATGCGGCGCATCCGGTTGGCGCGAGCATGGGCCAAGGCGAACGAGAGCGAAGTCAGGGTCTTGCCACCGCCGGTTGGCACTGTGAGGGAGAAGAAGCCGGGCTCATCGCCAGCGTGCGGCATTACCTCATCTCGGACCTGCCAGCGCACCGCATTCACTGCGCCACCGCGCGGGAGACATTCCACAGACTGCGTCAGGCGCGACTCTATCTGCTCGAGAGTCGGCCAGCTGACTCGCGCGTCAGATCGATCGGGACTCTCGAAATGCTCTGCGTCCAATGAGTCCGCATCGACCAGACAGGAGTAGAGCATCCTGATCCACAGGTGCAGCCCCTCATCCGAGCCAGCCACCTGCCTGATTTCAGGCGCCGGGGCGTCGAGTATCTCAGTTGGGAGAGAACCGGACTCGAGAGCGTTCGCTAGCAGCGTGGACTCCTGGAGAGCGGCCGAAAGTGGCCCGGCGTCGGCAAGCCCAGCATGGTGACCACCGATGACATACGCGAGCACGTGCCCCGCAGGGCCGAGACGCTCAACGGCGTACTCTGCTCCGGCCATCGAGTGCGGAACGCGGCCGGCGCCGGTGGTGTCGTAGCCCGAGTTCGCCAGCAGGTACCTCTGCCAGGCAGGCTGTGCCTTGCCCAGGTCGTGCCACAGCCCGGCCACACGGCCCCAGTCGGCACTGGCAAACGGCTCCGCGAACTCGCCAGCCCGGCGAGCCGCCTCCTGCAAGTGCTCGAGGAGACCCTGGAGCCGCCAGACGCCGGTCGCACGGTCGAGGACGAGGTGCGCCAGCAGGTTCGGCCTGTCCTCACCTGGCATCGAGAGCCCCAAGCGTCATGTCCATGCAGCGGCCCCGCAGGTACATCTGACGACCTTCTGTCTTCAGTATGGAGGCCGACAGTGCCTACTGTTGCATCGCCTTGCGACACCTGTATGGCACGACCGGACGCGACGATCCGAGTTCAGAGACCTCGTCGCCGGCCGACCGGCGCAGTCTGCACTGCTCAATTGTCACTACGTGGTCATAGCGTTGCGGCTAGCTGCCACGGTTAGGCGCAGTCTCCCGATGGGCCCGGATCGGGTGCCGGCCCGAGCATTGGCGGCCCGGACCAAACGTCCAGGCGGCCGCACGAGAGATCCACGCGGACGGCATCCCCCTTGGTCTCGCCGTTTCCGTTGGGGTAAGTTGTCGACCAGACATCGCCTGCATGAACGGTCATCGACGAGAGCAGGCGACCGCTTGGCGAACGAGTCTCGACGTTCCACGGGAGAGCGGGCAGCTCGGCCTTGAGCGGGTCCTCGTAGCCGCCGGCGGGGACGGTTTCGATCACCTTGCCGTTCACGACCAGCGTCACCGCGATCGTCGTGTCGTTCTCGATGCTCAGCGTCATTGGCGTGCTGGTCGGCGATGGCAGCGGGCTCGATGGGTTCGCGCCGCCGGCCCCGACGCAACCGCTCAGCATTCCTGCGACCAAGACGACGACTACGAACGACCGTCTCGGAACCCGGATCATCATCTCGCCTCCCCCCGGCCTGACGGTGAGACGATGCGCCCGGTTCCCTTGTCTGGTCAAGAGACGTAGGCCACCCATCGAGATGGCTGCCAGTGGCAGTCGCCATCGGAGGCAACGTGGTCCCGGGTCGGCGGTGGGCCACCGATGACTAAGCGCCACGATGGCAGCCCGGGCAGCCACGATCAAGCCATAGGGTCGGGTCTGCGGTCCAGCTCGCACCACGATCCGACAGCGAAGATCGGAGGTCCAACTCCAGACGAGACGATCTGGCGTGGCACCAGCCGGCTTCTCGACCGTCGGAGAACCTCACGGCCCAGCGGACATCCGCAACATCGGTGGTTGACCTTGGCGGCCTGCCTGCCCAAGCTAGTCCTTCAGATCGAGCAGGAGGCCCGATATGCCGGACGAGATGATCCTTGAGGTTCACAGATTAGGTCGCGAGCCGCGCGTCTCCGTGCACGAGGCAACCATCGATCTCGCCCTGGCTGACGTCGAGCTCCGCATTGGCCGCTCGACCGTGACGATCACCCGCCAGGCCAGCGACCCCGACCGGGTGGATCTCGAGATCAACGACGGCGATCGGCGGCAGTCAGTCACCCTCCACGTTCGACGCTGAGAACGCCATAGGGCAACCCGGCGAGACGCGGAGTGGATGAGAGGGAGCCGGTCGCGATCACGCCGACCGGCGGCGAACCCGTAATCGGCCCGACCACGATCGGGGGCCGTGTGGCAGTCCGGGTGCGTCCGAGTGAGTCATGCCGGCGACCAGGTTCACGCCGGAGGCACCCGAAGAGGACCCCGACGGGATCGGCTTCGAGCGCCAGTCCGAGCGAGGCTCAGGAGCCCGGCACTCCCTCGAACGCCCGACGCAGCGCGGCGATGTCGATCTTGGTCATGCGCAGCATCGCCTCCATCGCCCGGCCGGCCCGCTCTCGATCTGGATTGCCCAGCAGCTCGCCAAGCTCGCGCGGGACGACTTGCCACGACAAGCCGAAGCGATCCTTGATCCAGCCGCACTGGCCCGGTGATCCGCCGCCCTGCGTGAGCTCGTTCCAGAGGCGGTCGACCTCGGCTTGGTCCTCGCAGTCGATGGAGAACGAAATCGCTTCAGTGAACGGGAACTGGGGACCGCCGTTGACACCCCTGAAGGGCTGACCGGCGAGGGTGAAGTCCACCAGAAGCACCGCTCCCGCCGGCGTGCTCGGATTGTCGGCCGCCGAGCGCGATACGTTCTCGATGCGACTGTCGGGCAGCAACGACACGTAGAGGCTGGCCGCCTCTTCCGCATTGCCGTCGAACCACAAACACGGCGTGATCTTCGACATCCCTACTCCTCGCGAGAATTTGTCTTCAGCATACGCATGCGGGGCACGAGCCCGGCCTTGTCTTGCAGGCCGAGCCCCACGCTCCCTGCGTTCATGACCCTAGCAGGCAGTGCGCAGCCCTCGATTTGTCGGCTCTCACGCCCGACTCCCCGAGGCGGTCCAGATCCTGGCAGCAGCGCCTTTCGACGGTCCCGCCACGATGCCGCGATAGGGTTGCTTTCCTACGCCAGCCGAGTGAGTCATTTGGGCGACCATCTCGCACCCGAGGCGCCCACGATGACCGCTCAACCACTCCCCGCCCTGGCCAGCGGAGACC
>JBEKVD010000081.1:0-10482 GCA_049514315.1 Candidatus Limnocylindrales bacterium
CCGCTGGTGCCTGCGGGTGCCGCAGTGCTGGTGCTGCTGCTGGAGCACGCGCTCAGGGCGATCGCCAGGACCGCCAGCAGGAGGAACAGACTCTGGCCCCGCCTGGGCACATACCGAAACATGGCAGACCTCCCCTTGTCCCTGGTGAGGCCGGCATGCGGTGGCCGACTTCGGGCGATCGGCACCCGAGCCTGGATAGCGCCGGCATCGTCGGTAACTTATCACGACCCGGTCCGACCTACCCACGGGCAGGGGTCCCGACGGTGAGAACCATCACGGCGCGGTGGTCGGCAGCGTCACAGAGCGGCTTCCCCAACCCGAGTAGAGTCGAGGACCATGCAATCGAAACCGCCGAACACGAAGCGCCATGCGCCCGTCGACGTGAAACCGCCGAACCCGGCCGACCGTCGGCGATCGCCTTCATTTGCCGCCCTGCTCTCGTTCCTGTGGCCCGGCCTGGGGCAGCTCTACGTCGGGAAGCGCCTCGCCGCTGCCATATTTGCCGCGCCGGCGGTGCTGATCCTGCTGCTCCTGGCCTATGCGATGCGGCGAGGGCCGGTCGTCTTTGCCGCACAGCTTTTCGCCGATCGGACGGTCGGCCTGGCCGCGGTGGCGATCCTGATTCTCGTCGGTGTCTGGCGACTTGCGGCCGTCACGCACGCGTTCGTGGGTGCGGATCGGCCCAGGACCCGCCGGAGCGTCGAACGGGCCGTCCTGACCGCGCTGGCCGCGCTCATCGTTGTCGGCAATTTCGGCGGAAGCTACTACCTGCTGGCGTACTCCAACGCCGGGGGCGCGGTGTTCGGCAACGGGAACGGCGACCTGATCGACCAGGCGACGCCCGGACCGAGCCTGGCGCCCGGGCAGACATCGCAACCCGAGGAAACCCTTCCCGCGCCTTCGCCTGGCGGCCGCGTCACCATCCTCTTCACCGGAGTCGATGCCGCCCCCACCCGGTCCGAGCATCTCTACGACTCGATCATGGTCGTGAGCTACGACCCCAAGACCAACTCGGTCCAGATGGTCAGCGTGCCCCGCGACAGTGCCAGCTTCCCGTTCTACTTCGGCGGCGTGGACTCGGCTTCGACGAAGATCAACTCGATCCCCACCTACGTAAAGAACGGCTGGATCAAGTCGCCCGACAGCCCCTACATGACGCTCGTCAAAGAGGTGAGCTACCTCGTCGGCATCCCGATCAACTACTACGCCGTCATGGACCTGGACGGGTTCGTGAAGATGATCGACGCCGTCGGCGGGATAGACGTCGTCAACCCGAGCGTCATCAACGACCCCTCGTACGACTGGCTCGACGGCAAGACCTACGGCTTCTACCTGGCCGCCGGACCGCAGCACCTGGACGGCAAGCACGCCCTGGCCTACGTCAGGTCACGTCACGGCAGCGACAACAGCGACTGGAAACGGGCCTCGCGCCAGCAGCAAGTCCTCGTTGCCCTGCTGCACAAGATGGCCCAGCCCAGCGAGATACTCGCCCTCCCGGGCCTGATCTCGACACTCGGATCGAGCGTGACCACGACATTCCCGGCCGACCAGGTGGCCGACTACGTGGCGATCGGCCAGGACGTCCCGAGCCAGAACTTCTCGCAGGTCGTGCTGGGGCCACCCTACACAGTCACCGGTATCAGCAGCGCGACCGCGTCCACCTGCCTGTTGAACGCCAAGGTGGCCGCGCTGTCGATCCAGCTGTTCGGCAAAGACAGCCTCTGGTACGGCAAGCCCGCGCCGGCGAACACCTGCCCGTAGCTGGTGCGCACGGCCGGGCGGACCGGCTCGACGGCCCTGCGGCCCGCGGGACCTCGATGGGGAGCCGCGCCTCTGCGGGTCCTTGTCCAGGACACGCGGACGGCATTGATCCAGGTGCGGGGCTTCTCGAGAGGACACCCTCGCCAACGTGGGTGCCCCTTCCTCCGGTGGGAGAATGTGCGCTGCCGCCCGAAGCTGAACCAGGGACAAGCCGGCCTCCGCTTGATCCGCCTGGAACTCGTTTCCGTACTCAAGGCTGCAGAGGCCATGAGGGAGGATGGAAATGGCGCGCTTGCGAGGACTTGGACTGCTTGCCGTCGTTGGCCTCGTCGTCACTGTCTCGGGGTGCACCGCCGCGGCACCCGCCTCGAGCGTGCAGGTGGCTGAGCTGCATCGTCAGGCGCAGGAGGCGCTGGCCCGCTGGGACGCCGCCGCCGCGGCAGGCGCCGGAGGATCGGGCTTCATCCTCGTCGGCGAGTCCACCCTCATGGTCGGCGACGACTGGGGCCCGAAGATCGACGGCAACAACGCCAAGATGGCATGGGGCGCCGGCCTCTTCGTGATTGCGAATCCACTTCCATCCGAGGCGCCCCCAGGCGGCAGGATTCAGTGGCAGGATGGGACGACCCATGCCGTTCCCGTGATCTCAGCCCAGCAGGCCCTCTCCGACATGAAGGCCGCCGCCCAATGGCCGTGCCCGGATTGCACTCCGCTGCAGATCACGGGCGCGAGACTCACGACCGCGACGTTCCAGAGCAGCCGAGGACCGGCCCAGGCGCCTGCCTGGGAGTTCAGCCTGAAGGACACGGACGTCAAGCTGGATCAGGTTGCCGTGGAAAGCCAGTTCACAGCGCCGCCCGTGCCCACCCCAAATGACCAGGCCAGCGGCGGGCAAGTGGCTCAGCCGTGGGTCGGTCCTCCAGTCCAATCGGCAACCGTGGACGCCAGCGGCATGACCCTCACAGTGGCCTTTGTTGGTGCCCCGGACGGCGGGGACAAGCCCTGTGGAGCCGACTACACTGCCGAGGCCGTCGAGTCGGACATCGCGGTCGTTGTGATCGTCTACGAGCACCGGAACACCCTGCCCGCCATGTGCTCGGCCGTTGGCTCGCTCCGGACAGCTCAAGTCACCCTCGCCAGACCTCTCGGCAACCGGACCTTGATCGACCTGCAGGCCCAGCCGATGTCCGTGACAGCCGCCCACTGATTCGGAAGCCCGGGGAAGCCGCGACCTGTGGCCGCGCAACCCGTCCGAGCTTGAGTGGCCATCGTCCGGGATGGTCGACGCCCCCGCCTGAGGCCGCGCCGCCGGCCCCACGGGGCCTTCGGCATCGAGTGACATTGGCGCACCCTCGCCAACGGCAGGGTGACGCAGCTGGGGGCCAGGTGGCGGAAGGACTTGACCCGACCCCCAGGTTGGCGCATGGTCAAGGCACCACAAGAGGTGGGCTTATGGCCCGTTCGTGGCGATCATCCGAGACCGGCCTGGACCCGAGCGGGCAGCACCGCTTCGTCCAGGCGGAAGTCGAAGAGGAAGACGTTCGCCCCGCCCTTGCCCTCTACTCGACTCGCGACAGCCAGAACGTGTCGCAGATTGCCGTCGCGAACGCCAGCCTGCGAGCATTCGGCTGCGCGCTGTCTGGTTGCGGGAGACCTCGAGAGGATCCGATCCACTGGCTGAGCGAGCCGGAAGCTGAGACGAGCCCGGGCGAGTTGCTGACTGATTCGGAGTCTGAGTGGCACGTGCGGGTCGAGGCCCTCGAGACCGAGGACGACGTATCACTGGGCGAGCCGGAAGCTGAGACGAGCCCCGGCGAGTTGCTGACTGATTCGGAGTCTGAGTGGCACGTGCGGGTCGAGGCCCTCGAGACCGAGGACGACGTGACTCTCGAGCCGGTACGCTCGGACGGCATGGTCCTCTTGCCGCTCCATCCCGCGGACAAGGCGTAGCCGTCGAGCATCACCGCGCCTCGGAGCCCGATCCGGCAGAACCGCGTGCCTACACGCCGTCGAGTGTGCGGACGCTGGCCAACGCTGGCGCTCTGTCGCATCGGGTCGGGGCGAGAGGACTCAGCCCCACACTATGCGGGTGATCATCCGCAGCCCACGGCTGCTCACACACGGGCAGGTTAGGCTCCCGAGCGGGCCTGAGGGCGCACCCACCAACGCGTATCGAAGCCCTCGGGTCCTACCTGGGCGGCGTAGACGCAACCGCTCCTGGTGCTGAACGAACCATCTTGTTGATCGTCGCTCCTTTCAGGCTCTCGTATTCCTCATCGGTGAGCACTTTCTGATGGTACAGGTCCGACAGTGCCATCAGCCTGTCAAAGTCAGGATCCGGCGAAGTGTCAGCGGCGTCTATGTCCGACTCCAGATCGATACGAGTGAACAGGTACGTCAACATGAACCCCGCAACCGCGTAGGTCACGATGAGCGCCCCGACGAGCGATCCGGCAGAGGGCGAGCTGCCGAGCGCGGTGCGTGTGTAGTCGACCAGCCTCTGAAAGTCGCCGGGAATGGAGCCAAGCTGAGTGAGACCGAGGCCAACGATGATCTTGGTCAGCCAATCCGAGACCTCGACGAGGTTACTGTTAGGCACAACACTCCGCTGCTTAGCGGGCGCTGGCGGTGCGGCTTCGGCTTCGGCTGGCGGTGCGGCTTCGGCTTCGGCTGGCGGTGCGGCTGCGGCAGGGGCTGGCGGTGCGGCTGCGGCAGGGGCTGGCGGTGCGCCTGCGGCTTCGGCGGGCGGAGCGGCTGCGGCTTCGGCGGGCGGTGCGGCTGCGGCAGCGGTCCGCGGTGCGCCTGCGGCTGCGGCTGGCGGTGCGCCTGCGGCTGCGGTCCGCGGTGCGCCTGCGGCTGGCGGTGCGGCTGCGGCTGCTGGGCGTGGTAGCCCGAAGATCAGGCCGCCGAAACCGCCTACCAACGCGGAGGCTGCTGCAACGAGGGCCCCGCCCGCGAAGACCGACCAGGATGCAGGTTCCGATTGCGCGTATAAGCCCAGCGCAATTGCACCGACCACGATGACCCCCCAAAGGGAGTTCTTCCAGGCGCGTTCGGCCCGCTCCACCTTCGTACGACCAAACAACCAGCCGAAGAAGTCTCTGAACCACCCGACGATGTTGGGCATCGTGAAACCCCTTTTCGTGGCGTCGAGCCAACCCGCGTAAGTCATCGCGGGCTGCGCCGCTGGCCGCCGAAACTATGCTGCTCACCTATCTCGCGCGCCATTGCCCTCATTCCCTATCGACGGGCGCGGATACCCGTAGGCTCAGGAGCGGGCCGCGAACCGTCGCCCCGGCGACATCAACGACCAGACAACCGAGATCCTGGCTGCCCTCCCCGACGGCGGCCCATCAGGCAGTTCGGGGACATGGGCTTTGGGTCGCTGCGTCCTCAGTAGCGCCGACCAGCCAAGGCCCGCTCGCTGGTGACATTGGCGCACGCTGGCCAACGACAGAGTGCCGCAGCTGGGGGCGAGGTGGGGGGAGGGACTTGACTCGACTCGGAGGTTCGAGCATGGTCCACGCACACAGGAGGTGACCGATGGCCCGTTTGCGGCGATCATCCGACAGCGGCCCGGGCCCGAGCGGGCCGCATCACTTCGTCGATTCGGAGAACGTTCGTACTGCCCTTGCCCTCACCTCCACCGGGGTTGAGCAGATGGTGTCGGAGGCTACCGTCGCCAACGCCAGCATCCGAGCCTCGCGCTGCGCGGTGCCGGGTTGCGGGAGACCTCGAGAGGATCAGATCCACTGGCCGAGCGAGCCGGAAGCTGAGAAGAACCCTGGCGAGTTCCTCGCGGATTCGGAGGGTGAGTGGCACATGCCGGCCGAGCCCGTCGAGACCGCGGACGACGTGACTCTCGAGCCGGTACGCTCGGACGGCGCAGTCGTCTTGCCGCTCCATCCCACGGACAAGGCGTAGCCGTCGAGCATCACCGCGCCTCGGAGCCCGTTTCGGCAGGTAGGACCTCCGCGCGCCGTCGAGTGACATCGGCGCACCCTCGCCAACGCCGGCGCTCTGTCGCATCCGGTGGGGGGAAGTCGATCAGAGTCCGAGATAACAGGCGAGCCTGCGCGACCGGAGCTGGATCGATCGACCGGTCGTTAGCCGTCTCGGCGAACTTGAGCGAGTGAGACTTGGGGCGGACGACTGCGTCCGATCCTTTCTTGCGGGAGCGGGCAATCGGGGCGAGAGCATTAGCACGCCGACCTGGAAGACCCCAACAACACTGGCCCGTCTGGTCGCGGTCGTGGCCGCCGTCCTGGTGGCCGGGGTTCTGGACGGCTATGCGCTCGGCAGCGACGCCGCTGAAGGTTCGCGTTACCTCTGGGCCGGCATCGCTGCGAGAGCGGTCCATCGCCGCAGCGGTTGGGCGCGTGAGGACGCGGCGTAGACTTGCGGATGCTCACGGGTGACTCGTATTAGAAAGGATGACCGGTCGTGCAGCACTTACCCGCGATCGTTGTTTGGTCGCTGTCGTTGTGATCGTGGTTGGCCGTGTGGGCCGCATGTGGCCGGTGGCGATAGTCGGGTACGTTGTGCTGGCGCTGGCGGCGCTTATGTTCCTGGTGGGGCGACTGTAGCGGAGGCCGGTTCGCGGCATCCAAATCCTGACCATCCGCGAACTTCTGGAGGAACACCACCCGGAGCTACCCGTGCTCGTGCTCCCTGCCTGCCAGCAGGTCGAAAAGGTCGAGGAGGCGTCCCCCGGCGGCGCTGAGCGGCCCTCGTAGGGACCTCCAGCGGCGCTGAGCGCCCGCGTCGGGGGCCGTTCTCCCCTTACACCGTATGCACCGGAGCTACCGGGCTGGTTCACCCTCCGGGACCTGGCTATCCTGTGAGCCAGTGAACCCCCATGCTGCGCCGACACGGCAGGTGGGCACGGGAGCCTTCGGGTTCCCACCAGCGCGGCGTCCCCCCATACGGTCGCCTCGACCGTCGCGCCGGGCCAATGGCGAGACCGACCCTGCAGGGCGGGCGTGTCGTGCGCCCAGAAAGGGGTCACCTTGGCCTCGTCAACGGATATGAACGTGGATCACGCAGCTACGGCGCGACGCCTGTACGACTTGATCAACGCCGGAGATATCGACGGGTTCGCCGACCATCTGACTGACGACTTCGTCGAGCACGAGGAGACACCGGGCCTTGCGCCGACGAAAGCGGGGGTCAAGGATTTCTTCCGGATGCAACTCGCAGCGTTCCCGGACCTGCGCCTGCGGGTGGAAGACGTCGTCGCGAACGGTCACAAAGCGGTCGCGCGAGTGAGGTACACGGGGACCCACCAGGGTGCGTTCATGGGCATGCCGGCAACCGGAAAGAGCGTCGACGTGCAGCTCATCGACATATTCCGCTTCGACGACCGTGGGCGTGTGCAGGAGCACTGGGGTGTCCTCGATGCGCTGTCGATGATGCAGCAGCTCGGCGTTGTGCCGGCGGGCCCTCCCGCCTAGATCGCCGTGCCGACGTGCGGCCTGGCAGGGGTCAACGGCATCTCGCTCGCGTACCAGATCCACGGTGGTGGCAGGCCGCTCGTCCTCCTCCACGGTGGCTTCGGTTCGGTCGAGATGTTCGGCCCGAACGTTGCCGCCCTGGCCGCCGGTCGCCAGGTCATCGGCGTCGACCTGCGATCCCACGGGCGGACGCCTGCCGTCGACCGGCCGATGCGCTTCGAGACCATGGCCCAGAGTCTGGGGCGGAGACGATAACGGAGGGTCAAGGCCCGGATAAAGGTCCTGACCATCGCGGTTTCGCGGCTACTTCGGGACCGACTCCTCCGGGCGAAGACTCCGGTAGTTTTGGTGAAGGGTGTACCCGCCAGCTGACGTGGCCGCTGGAGACCGTGTTAGTTGCCGGCCCTACGGACTGCCGGTCGCCTCGCCGACGGAGGTCGGGCGCGCGACGGGTCGCGCGCGACGCTGTGCACCGGCTGGACGCCCTTGCGATCCGGCGCGGGCTGACAACTCAAGAAGCGCGACGACCAGAAGGATCACAGCGGCGCCGGCCAGGCAGACGAGGTACGGCACTGGGTCCCACTGGGACCCGAAAACCTCGGCCGGGGCCGCAGACATGAGGAAGACCGCCGACGCCGCCGCCAGCTGACGGAAGCCGACGCACCTTGTGCCCCCGATCTCGCCCGCTTGGGGTCGAAGCAGGACGACGACGAGGGGGGTCAGGAGGAGGAAGTAGTGGTTCCACGTGAACGGTGACCCGATCAGCATGATCGCGACGGCGACACCGATGATGATCGCTTCGCGGCCCCAGCGCCGTTCCTCGGCTGAGTCATTCGAGGCATCAGGATCGCCGCTGCCCGGCGCGACTGAGGCGACCGGGGCTACGAGAGTGACCGGCCCGCGCGCTGCGCGGCCCCGCACCAGCGCAGCGATCGTCGCGCCGAGCCCGATGACAATGATTAGAACGCTCAGTACGGGGGCCTGGGCCTGATGGGCCGTGCCATACCCGAGGAACATGAGGATCGTTGCCGGAACACTGTATCCGGCCGCGATGTAGTGGGGGCCAAGGCTGGATAGGGCGGCGATCCAGCCAGCCCATTCCGCGAGTGACCCGAACCGAGCCTCGGTGATGATGAGCGCCACGAGGCCCGCGATCGCAAGACCGCCCATCTGGACCGCCCCGTCACGCCAGCGTCGTGAGAGGATCAGTTCGAGGGCCAGCAGTGGGACGACGAGGGCGAGGTTCGGCTTGAACAGGATCGCGATCCCGAGGAGAACTCCCGCCGCGATCTGTCGGCCCGAGTTCGGCGTTCCCGAGCGAAGTACGAGGTAGCCGGTCAGCATCGCGACTTGGAGTGAGTTGACGTTTCCCCAGCCGAGGTCCATGAAGAGCGGCTCCGAGGTCGCGGCGACGACCCCGAGTAACAGGAGGCCCCGCGCACGCCCGTACCCGAGCCGCCGACACAACCAGAGCAGAGATCCGGCGAGCGCGGCGAGGCTGATGATTTCGAACAGGGTGGAATCGAGCTCGAAGTCGCCTGTCTGGACGATTCCTAAGAGCGCGTAGATGAACGGAGTCCCGGTGGTCTGCGCAACCGGCCAGTAGTTAGACGCCCAAACCTCACGCGGTGACGAGCCCTGCACCTGGGCCTCCGCCTGAATCAGGCGGCCAAGCTCCTGCCTTGCCGCGTCGGAGTAGATGTCCTCGTGTGAGACCGTCAACGCGCCGACCGACCACATCTGGTAGTAGTCAGCCTGAGGGGCGCGCTCGGTTGAGACCCCGGTAACGAGCAGGAGGTCGGAGCGGACATGTCCGCTGCTGAAGGCTTGGAGCGCGAACACCGCGAGCAGAACGGCCGCCAGGAGCAGCATCGTGTCGAAAGGCCGCTTGAGCGTCTCTCGAAGCCGACCGAGCGAGGAAGTGGGGAGCACCGGCCGCGTGGACTCCTTGGGGAGCACGGACGTACGAGGGCTGCCGGCTGGACCCTGTCGCATGCTCGGCTTCATCCCTCCCCTGTCCCGTGGCGGGCGGTACCGAAACCGGGAGGAGGGCGCTCCTTTCCCACCGATCTACGGCAGAAGCGACCAGATCCGCATCCCAGCCACAAGAACGATACCAGACGACCCTCAGCGCCAGAAGCATTGGCGACTCGGCATGCGGCCCTCGCACGCGTTGTTCACGAATGTCGAACGCGCTCGAGACGTCCCCTGACCTGATGCGACGCTCGATGCAGGCCGACCAGAAAGCGGCCATTTCACATAGGTACTACATAGGTACCACTTGACTTTGCATGCGTGAGGACAGAGCCTTAAGCGTTTTCGGCTGTCTGTGCCTGCAGCCAGTGGTGCCTCTAGCTAGAGAGGTGGGTGGTATGGCCAATTGGAGAGGTCTTCGAGTTCGGAGGCTGACTACTATCGGCCGTGGGTTGGTCGCAGCCCTCGGGGTTGCGGTGCTCCTGGGAGCGGCGGTAGGCGTCGCTGCCGGCGTGAGTGCCTCGCCGCAGCTGGTTTCCTCGGGCGCCGTATATGTGCCCATCACGCCAACGCGCATCCTCGACACACGCTATGGCATCGGCCTCTCGGGCAAGTTCTATGCGCTCGTCCCCCGGAGCTTCCAGGTAACGGGCCTTGCCGGCGTGCCCTCCAGCGCTACGGCCGTCACTGGTAACCTCGCGGTCACCGGCTCGACAAGCGGCTGGGCGGTCTTCCTCGGACCGGCGCCATCCGCCAGCCCCGTCAGCACTCTGAACTTCGTGGCTGGTCAGGTCGTAGCCAACAACGTGACCATTGCTCTAGGGGCAGCTGGCACGCTTAGCGCGACCTACCTGTCAACGGCCGGCAACACGACCGATCTCGTCTTTGATTTGAGCGGTTACTTCGTGCTCGCTCCCGCTGGCGTCGGTGCCACTGGTGCCACTGGTGCCACGGGAGCCACTGGTGCCACGGGAGCCACTGGTGCCGCCGGTCCGACTGGACCTGTCGGTGCCGCTGGTGCCACGGGTGCCGCCGGTGCCATTGGTCCGACTGGACCTGTCGGTGCCGCTGGTGCCACGGGTGCCGCCGGTGCCATTGGTCCGACTGGACCTGCCGGTGACGCCGGTGCCACGGGCGCCACGGGTGTCCCCGGTGCTACGGGTGCTACTGGAGCCGCCGGTGCCCCCGGTGCCATTGGTCCGACAGGACCTGCCGGTGCTGAAGGCCCCACGGGTCCCCAGGGCGAACAAGGTGAAGTAGGCGCTGCCGGTGCTACGGGTGCTACTGGAGCCGC
>JBEKVD010000082.1:0-10134 GCA_049514315.1 Candidatus Limnocylindrales bacterium
GTCGTGGCGGGAGGCGATCCGTGCCCTCAAGCGCCTGTTGGTTCGGCCGGTGTTCAGGCTCCTGGTCGAGGGTGCGACGCTGCAGTTAGCGGCCGCTTGACAGATAGGAGCCTGCGGATCGTGACAAGTCGTGGGCGCGGCCGGGATCGGCTCGGTTCATGTCGGGCCGGCGGTAAGCGGAGTGGAAGCCGACCCAGACTCAGAGCTCACGGGTTGGGCGTGTCGTGCCCGCTTTGCGCGTCGCCCGGCCGCGGCGCTTGCCAGGACGTACCATCGAGCTCAACGGACAGGGCGACGGGAGGGCCAGCAATGGAGCGGCGCGAGTACCAGGAGCTAATCACTGACATGCAGGGTGGGCCACGGGTTCGGTATGTCAACGACCAGGAACAGCCCAATTGGCAGAAAGGGCCTCGAGTAGCCGAGTACCTCAGTCAACTCGGGGCCGAGGGCTGGGAGATTGTATCTGTCTGCATGTACGGCGGGCCGTGGGCTCCTCGGATGTACACGCTACAACGGCCTCTCGCCTGACCGGATGTAGTCGCAGCGCGACCCGAACGGCTACCGCGGCCAGGCTTGGCGGGACTGGCCGCCCAGACGAGTCGCACGACGCACGCATAGGGATTGACGGGAGCGCCTGAGCGCGAGATGATAGCGGCCGCTATGTCGGATGCTAACGTCGCCCAAACATCGGTTGTCCAAGCGCTCAGGGAACGCCTGGGTGCGTTAGACGCGGAGCGCAGCGCCCTCGCGACTCGGGTTCATGAATTGGAGGCGGAGCTCGCGGCCATTCGAGCAACGGCCCAGCGTTGCGCATCGGAGGCCATCCATCTTCAGGGGCTGATTGCCTTCTACGAAGACGGCGTCCAGGAGCCGGCGTCCTCAGTCGAATCATCCCCCCCAGCCGGGATCGAGCCTGAGGCGAAGACTGAAAGTTCCCGGCACGGCGACGTTGCACTCGTGGCTCTCCCCGTGCGCCGAGCCGCAGCGCAGTGGACGCTGGCATGGAGGGACGAAGCGATCGCTGTCCTGAAGGCACATGGCGAGCCGATGCACTACCGGGAGCTCTACCGGGCCATCTCTGCGCGCGGCTTCACGTTCGGCGGAAAGTCGCCGGAGGCGACATTCCTGGCCTCGCTGAGTCGGGACCAAACGACCTTCACGGGCGTTGGGAGGGGATGCTATTGGCTCACCGGGGAACCCCGGACGTCAGAGGCGCGGGTGGTAGGACCCAAACGCCGTGCGCGCAAGCCCAGACCTATCGGGAGCAGGCGGTGAGTCCGAAACGCGCCGACGGGCCAGGTCTCATCGATTACGCGCTGGCCGCACTGCTGCGTCTTGGGGGCAATGCCAAGATGGTCGACCTTGAGGACATTGCTGTCGAGGCATACGTATTGGCCCCCGACCGGTTCCGCTGGCGCCGCCATGATTTCCCCAACCTGGAACTGGTCCGCGTCATGCTGAGTGAAGCCAAGCGCGGCGGTCATCTGGTACTTCAAGACCGCAAGGGCTGGATGCTGACGGTTGAAGGGGCTGGCCGAGCGGCCCTCGTTCTGGACCGCATCAACGCCGGTGCTGTAGTACACCGCGACGATTCACTCCGTCGCCAGGACCTCGCCGAGATCGCCCGCATGGAAGGCCACCCCGCGTACGAGCATTGGCGCGAGGGCGGTATGGCAGCGGTGGACGCAGTCGATCTCGGTGACCTCGTCCGCTGCTCAGCCTCCACCCCAGTCAAGCTATTCGTCGACCGTCTCCGCGGAAGTCAGGCGGTCGCAGCGTACTGGAACCGCGACGCCCTGGCCCGCTTTCTCGGGGAGGCCGCCGATCTTCTACCAAGCATCCTCGCCGAGGAGAACCAATGACCGACACAACGCCTGAGGGGGTCGAGGTTCCTGCCTCCGGCACGATCCCGTACCTCGCGCGAGCGGCGATGCAGGACAGCGTGCTTGCTATGGGGCGCGATGTCGTTCGAGCGCTCGTCGAGATGATTACCAACGCATCCGACAGCTACTCCCGTTTGGAGCGGCGCGGCGTCGCCGTCGATGGTGTTATCGAAGTGGCCGCAGAGCGGGTGCGCAGCGGCGAATACAACCGGATCATCGTCCGTGACCACGCAGAGGGAATGCGCCGCGCCGACGTGGACGGACGGATCCTGCAGGCAGGCGCTCGAACGAGTGAGGTCGGCGACCGCGGCGTTCAAGGGCGTGGCGCCAAGGACATCGCCTTCTTCGGAAAGGCGGAATACGAATCCATCAAGGACGGTCGCTATGCCCACGTCCTGATCGATGGAGGGTCGCGGTTCGATGATCTGTACGAGCATCCCGCGACGCCAGATGAATACGAGCGGCTTGGGGTCCAGGTGAGTGGCAACGGAACGCAGGTGACCCTTTACGTCCGTCGTCGCCAGCACTCCGTCCCGCAACACGCGCATCTTGCTCGGCGCCTTTCCCAGAGCGTCCAGCTGCGCGGCATCATGACAAGCGACGCTCGGACGGTCACGCTCGCCGACCTCGGCCGGGCCGACGCCTTGTCGGAAGTTATCCGATATCGGCCTCCAAGCGGACGCACAATGGTGAAGTCCGTCGAGGTTGCGATCGAGGGTGTACCCGAAGCGACTGGCTCACTCGTCATATACAGGTGCGCCGAGCCGCTCGAGGACGACCGCAGCATGGAGCGCCAAAGCGGGATCGTCATCGAGGATGGCAGCGGGATCCACGAGGCGACGTACTTTGCGCTCGAGGGTAGGACTGGAGCCCTGAGCTTCTCCGGCTGGCTCAGTTGCCCGTACATTCGGACCCTGCAAGATCGCTACGACGACGCCGTCGTCGCCAACCGACCGACTGATGATCCGAACAACCCGGTTCCCATCATCCCGCGGACCCGGACCGGGCTCTCACGCGACCATCCATTCACGTCGAAGCTCGCCGCCTTCGTCGAGAAACATCTGCGCCCGCTGGTGGATGAGGAGGAGGCACAGCAGGCACAACACGCAGGGCAGGTCACCGAAGATACTCGGAAACGGCTGCGTCAGGTGGCCAAGGATCTCGGCGCCAAGATGGCAGAGGTCATGAAGCGACTGGAGGTCGAGTACAAGCCTGAGGGCGGCGAGGACGGCCCGATGCTCACGCCGGCGAAACTGAGAGTCGTGCCTCCGAGCGTCTACCTCCTCCCGGAAGCTCACCAGACGTTCTCGGTCCACGCCTGGCCCGAAGCATGGGGCGACGATCCGCCAGAGCCTTGGACCGCCGCGGTCGTCATTGCGGACGAGAGCGTCGCCACACTCTCGGCAACCGAGGTACAGCTAGAGCCCGACCCTCGAGAGACGCGCCGACGCCGGGGCGTCTTCCAGGTAACGGCAGGCACGATCGAAGACGCGACTCTGATCGAAGTGCGGCTCGGCGGGACGTCAGAAATCGTTGAGGTCGAGGTCGCAGCAGAAGACACGACTCTCCCGCCGACACCGACGCGTCTGATGTTCTCTCAGGCGTCGTACCGGGCACGACCAACTAGACCTAAGACGCTGGTTCTCATGGCGCCCGTGGAGTCCGTAGCGCACGCGGGCACGGCGAAGGTAAGGCTCACGACGACTCATCAGGAGATAAGCGTTCCGGAGACCGTGGCGCTCGAGCTCCGCGATGCCGGCGATGGCCGGCGTTGGTACGAGACGGAGGTGGCCGCTCTCGTGGCGACCGCCACAAGTGGACGCGTTAGGGCCGCCCTGGGAGATGAGGCTGCTGTCTGCCAGGTCAGCGCTGTTGAAGATAGAGGCCACCTCGCGTTCGAGATAGACCCGCAATACGATTTGCCCAGGTACGGTTCCCAGGGGCGGGCCGACTGGAGGTGGCCCAAAGGCGTACGAACGCTCCACATCTTTGCCCGCCACCCGAGTCTCTCGCCGTATTTCGGCGATCAACTCAGTAATCAGGAATCTCGCGAGGCTCGCATTCTGATGGCTGAAATCGTCGCCAACGAGCTCGCGATGTGGACGTTGGCTGAGGCGGACGTCAAAGCAGCGGGTGGGCTCTCCCGCGATGCGCAGACGTACAGATCCCGCCTGAACGAGATATCGACCGAATACCTGACCGTCGCACACCGCAGCCTTGTGCCGGAAACGGCTGGGCCGCAATCGTGATCAACCCACCGCAGCGCCGTCTCGGAAGAAACGACCCATGCTGGTGCGGCTCAGGCCGGAAGTACAAAACCTGCCACCTTCAAGATGACGATGCCAAGGCGCTGGCGCTTCGCGAACAGTCTCGTGCAGCTGCCGAGCAAGAGCAGGAGAGGCACGCAGATCACCGGTGCGCCACCTACCAACCGCAGACGCACAAGATCCCGGCTGCCGAGCGGGCGGATTTCGTAGTTGCTGTGCGAAATCTCGCCTCTGCTGGCCAAGGCGCCTGGCTCCACATCGATGGTCCGGTGGACCTCGGCCGCGATCAGCCGTCGGTCGATGCCGCGATCGACTTCCTCCGTCAACACGGCGTCCTGCCCGACTTCCGGCTGGATCCCAGCCCGCCCGTCGTGGCCGCCACACAAGAACTGCTCGACAGGATGTCGGGCCGGGGAGTCTTCCGAGTTGAGCCGAGCGGGGTGCGTCTGCGCAGGTACGGGCGGACCGAAATCGTGGCTGAGCCAAAGGGCGGTGGATTCGTCGCTTATCTGAGCGGTCGTGGGTCGCTGCAGGGCGTCGTCAATCTGCTCCTCGATGCGGCCGCAGCTGACGCGAGGGCGCTGGGCGTGACCGGGGGATTACTTGCTGGAGTGTGGCCCATCGCCCGGGTCGCTCGCGAGATCGTCGTAAACAGGCTGGCTCTGCCAGAACCGCTACTCGAACGTCCGACCGAGCTTGTCAGCGCGCTCGTAAACCAGATCTCGCGCGCCGCCGACATGCTTGACCATAACGGGGCATCCGCCGAGGCCGTCCGCGCTCAGGCAGCACTGCCGTACCTCGTGGGCCTTCGTGAAGCCGTGAGCGATCCCGAGGGTCAGCTCGAAGGCATGGGTCTGGAGGCAGAGCCGGTCAAGATCCTTTCCGTCCAGTTGGAGGAGGCGGCCGACGGCCCGCGGTGGCTGCACCAGCTCGCCGACTTGGCCGGCGAGGGCTGGGACACGCCCGACGGGTACCGCGTCTGGCTCGATGCCGCGCGCTCAATCCTCGAGGTCAGCGACGTGCTTGATGCGCTCCCGCAGCGTGCGGAGACGCCTTTGGAGGGCAGCGCGGCGGACGGCGCCGTTGTGGGGCTCACGACGACAGAAGGCGCCCCCGTGGCGGTCACAACGCCCGGACCCGATGCGGCTGTGCCAGCGCCTCTCGGCTCTACTTCTCAGGTTGCAGCCTTGCCGCTGCTCGCGCCGCTCACAGCCTTCTCCGACGTCGACCTCGCTGCACAAGACTACGCCACGCGCCGTCAGGCGGTGCACGACCGGCTCGCCGAGATCCTGGACCGCCGCGAGGAGCTCGCGCGCCGGCGGCTTGAGCTCGAGACCAAGCTTCAGGACCTCGTTGCCGACGAGGCGGGGATTGACCAACAGCAGGCCATGGCGACCGAGGAGCTCGAGGCCCAGGCAGAGGCGGAGGTTCACTTCCGCCACGAGGCGATGATGGCCGTCCTTGCCCGAGGTGCGGTTCGCCTCGACGAGGCAGCGGCGGCGTGGTCGCAGGCTCTCCTGGTCTCGAAGGAGAAGCGCGACGATGCCACCCTCGAGCGCGCCGAGAGAACTGTGCTCGAGTACGAAGATATGGAGAAACGGGGTCTGATCGATCAGCTGCCGGCCGGCATTCGTGCCCATGTCAGAGAAGAAGTTGAGGAGGCGCGGATCTCCCTTCGAGAGGTACTGGGAGGCCGAGACCCGCTCACCATCCCTGCCGTCGTCGCCGCGGTCGAGGAGGATCCTGGCCTGACGCTAAGCGTCGGGCTGCCATTTTCGGGCGGCGATGAGCTTGCGCCTGGTGCCCTGCAAACGGCCGTGGCCATTGCGGTCGCAAACGTGCTGGCCCACACGGCTCGATCCATGCCTCAGATCAACGTCGTTGCAGTCGACCATGATCGGTGCCCGCAAGGCGGGTCCGTACTGCGTTTGCGTTTCTCCGGGCCTCCGCCGGTCACCGCTGACGATTGTACGCAGTACTGCGCGTATCTCCTCAGCTTGGTGGGTCGGCGCTCTGCGCCACTTCGGGCGGCAGGCGTGTCGATCGAGGCCCGCGTTGAACCCGATCTCGCCGTGGAGGTGTCAGATGGCTGACTTGACTCTGCGAGACGCTGGGGAGAGGCTGGGGATATCCCCACTCCAAGTCGTTGTCCGCTGCGCGCTCCGAGGCATTCCCTGTCAGGCCGGAACGCTCGACGAAGAGATGCTACCGGCTCTTGGCTCGGTCCATTCCGTGCCACTCGAACCCGAGGCGGTGGCGGCGCCGCAGGAAGGTCCTGAAAGTGAGGAAACCGATCAGGAGAGGCGTCTCCGCATAGTGCGCCGCATCCTCGAGAAACTGAGCACAATGGGCAAGTTCTGGCCCGCCCGAACGGAGAAGCGGTCAACGGCGCGTGGGTTGGCTGGCTCCGATGTCGGCCTTGCCCTGCGCGCCGCCGAGGCTCTCCACGATTGCGGGCTCCTCATCGAAGAGACCCATGGCGGCCACGAACCGCGAGTGGGCCTAGACGGGAGTCGACGCCGAGAGATTGCCGACGTTGTTGCGGGAAGCCCCGTCCGCAGCGAGGAGCTCCGGAAGTGGATAGAGGAGGGCTGACCACTCGTGGGCCAACCCGGATTGATCTTGAGCAGGCTGCGTGATCGAGGATCTGCGAGACCATACCGAGAGGATTGCGGAAGGCCCTGGCTCGTATGGCCGCCCACACGATGACGCACAGATCGTGGGAGCCTTGAGCCGCATCCTCGCAACCTAGCAGGGCAACGCGGCCAGGATCGTGTCGGTAGCGCGCTCGTATCCCAATCGTCCTGTGTCGAGCACGAGGTCGTAGTGGCGTGGATCGCGCCAGTCCGCTCCGTAGTTGTGCCGCATGTACGCGGCACGGTCCCCGTCGATCTGGTGCAAGCGGCGGCGCGCCTCCTCCTCGGCCAGCGCGAAGCGGGTCATGATGTCGCGGATTCTGACGGGCTCCGCGGAGCGCAGGAAGACATGGAGGACACCCGGCCAATCGGCGAGAACGAAGGCACCGCCGCGGCCAACGATGATCGCATTCCGCCGACGGGCGGTCTGGCGGATGATATCCTCTGTGAGTCGATACACAGCCTGCTGCGGGTCGCCGAGCGGATCACCGTACACGCGATTCCAGCCTGCACCGTAGGCTTCACCGAACGAGGCAAATGCGAGGACGAGCCGATCGACGACGCTCTTGGCATGCTCGTCTTGAGCGGCTACCGCATCCGCGGTGAGGCCCAGTCGGCCCGCCACTTCGTCCACGAGCCGCCGGTCGATCACCTCGGCCCCGAGCCGCTGCGCAAGCATGGCCGCCACCCGCGAGCCACCCGAACCGAACTCGCGCGCGATCGTGATCACCGGCATGTGATGTCCCCTGCCGGCCGTGGATTCATGCCTGCCGGCACCCGCTATGATACTCCCGACCCTAGGACTATCCATGAGATGGGAGTATGGGGATGGCCCTGGAACCAACCGGGCGCCGAGTGCTGCGCGCGTACCTGCGAGCCGTGGCATTGGCCGAGCCCCTCCAACGCGAGCTGGCGGCCCGACACGGGATTTCGCTGGCAGACCTCCACGCCGTCCGCGTTCTTGCCCGGCAGGGCGAAGTCCCGATCAGCCGCTACGGCGACGAGCTCGGCGTCCCGCGCTCCACGATCACAAACCTGGTCGATCGGCTCGCGCACTCAGGCCTGGTCGAGCGCCGCTACTCCAAGACGGACCGCCGCGTCACCCTCGTTGCGCTGACCGGAGCCGGACACGCGGCGGTCGAGGACGAGCAGCCCATCCGGATCAGCCGGGTTGCCGCGTACCTTGTGGCCCTTGAACCAGAGACGCAGGAGCTACTCGCAGAACTGCTGGAGCGCGTGGTCACGGGGTCGTCCGAGCTCGGCTCAGCCGATGACATCGAGGTCACCAGATGACGTCGACCCACCGTCAGCGCCGGCTCGCCCACATCGACTACCGCTGGATCGCGCTTTCCAATACGACGCTCGGCGTCTTCATGGCCGGGCTGAACGGCAGCGTGGTGATGATCGCGCTGCCGGCCATCTTCCGGGGCATCGGCATCGACCCGCTCGCGCCGGGCGAGTCGGACTACCTGCTCTGGGTCCTCGTCGGGTACACGCTCGTGACGGCAACGCTCCTCGTCAGCGCGGGACGGGTCTCCGACATGTTCGGTCGCGTCCGTCTCTACAACGCGGGCTTCGCAGTCTTCACGGCCGGCTCGATCCTGTGCTTCTTCGTCCAGGGGCACGGCAACACCGCGGCCCTGGAGCTCATCGTCTTCCGGATCGTCCAGGGCGTCGGTGGCGCCTTCCTCTTCGCAAATTCGGCGGCTATCCTGACCGACGCCTTCCCGCCCGACCAGCGCGGCCTAGCCATGGGCATGAACCAGATCGGCATGCTCGCGGGGACCTTCGGCGGGCTGCTCCTGGGCGGCCTGCTGGCGACGGTCGACTGGCACGCCGTCTTCCTCGTGAGCGTCCCATTCGGGCTCTTTGGCACCGTGTGGGCCTACCTGATGCTTCATGAGACGGCGACGATCCGCGCCCACCAGCAGCTCGACATCCCGGGCAACGTCCTGTTCGCCATCGGGCTCACCCTCGTCCTCGTCGGCTTCACCTACGCCATCCAGCCGTACGGGAGTGCGAGTATGGGCTGGGGCAACCCGTCGGTTATCGGGGAGATCCTCGGCGGGCTCATCCTGTTGTGCGTCTTCGTCATAGTCGAGCGTCGCGTCCCCGATCCCATGTTCCGCCTCGAACTCTTCCGCATCCGGATGTTCGCGGCCGGCAACATCGCGGGCTTTCTCTCGTCCCTCGCCCGCGGCGGCCTCCAGTTGGTCCTCATCGTCTGGCTGCAGGGGATCTGGCTGCCGCTCCACGGCTATAAGTTCGAGGACGCGCCGCTGTGGGCCGCGGTGTACATGCTGCCGATGACGGCCGGGTTCCTGCTCGCCGGACCGCTGAGCGGCACGCTGTCCGATCGATACGGTGCTCGCTACTTCTCGACCGGGGGGATGTTGATCACGGCGGCTGCATTCGTAGGTTTCCTTCTGCTCCCGGTCGACTTCGACTACGCCCCCTTCGCGCTGCTCCTCCTCATGCTCGGGATCGGCATGGGCGCCTTTGCCGCGCCCAACACGGCGTCGATCATGAACGCCGTGCCCCCCGAACACCGCGGCGCGTCCTCGGGCATGCGGGCGACCTTCCAGAATGTCGCCTCGAGCCTCAGCCTGACGCTCATCTTCTCGCTCGTCGTCGCGGGTCTCTCCTCGAGCCTGCCCGGCGCGCTGTACGGTCGGCTGACCGCCGCGGGTATCCCGTCGGCCTTGGCAACCAACATCTCCGGGGTGCCGCCGGTCGGCGCGCTCTTCGCTGCATTCCTGGGTTACAACCCGATGGCAACCCTGATTCCGGCATCGATGCTCGCCGGGCTTCCGAGCGCTGCGCGGGCGACAGTGCTGAGCAACTCGTTCTTCCCTCAGCTTCTCGCCGGCCCGTTCCACGATGGGTTGCAGGTTGCGTTCTCGGTCTGTGTCGTGCTGTCGCTCGGCGCCGCCGCCGCCTCGTGGCTGCGCGGGCGGCGCTACATCCACGACTACGAGGTGGGTCTGCCGGCGCGGGTGGCGCAGGAGCCAGTCGTCACGCACGGGGGCTCGGGTGCGGCGTCCAGGATGAAGTAGCGCTGAGGCAAAGGAGGATCGGTATGGACCTGACGCTGGCACCGGCCCACACGGCACTCGTGGTGATCGATCTGCAGCGAGGCATCGCGGAGGCACCGACGGCCCCGCATCCTGGCAGCGACGTGGTGGCGCACGCGGCGGCGCTGGCCGTTGCGCTCCGGGCGGCTGGTGGAACGGTCGTCCTCGTCCATGTCACCCCATCGGTGGACGGCAGGGACGCGCTGCACCCCCAGACCGACACGCCGGCGTGGCAGCCGGGGCCCCGTCCGGCGGACTGGGCAGAGATCGCGCC
>JBEKVD010000083.1:0-10112 GCA_049514315.1 Candidatus Limnocylindrales bacterium
CAGAACCTGAACGTCGTAGAGCAGTCTCAAGGAGACACGGTTCTCGTTCTGGCGGGTGATCACATCTACAAGATGGACTACCAGCCGTTCGTGGCCGCTCACCGGCGTCACCGCGCCGACGTCACGATCGCCGTGCGCCGCGTGCCGCTCGCTGACGCGTCGCGGATGGGCATCCTCGCCCTGGACGATGCCGGCAGGATCGTGGAGTGGGAGGAGAAGCCGCGTCAGCCAAAGTCGGACCTGGCCAGCATGGGCGTCTACGTCTTCTCCAAGCGAGCCCTGCATCAGTGGCTCGGCGATACTCGACCCGACTTCGGCCACGACGTGATCCCGGCCATGATCGAGGGCGGGGCTCGGGTCTACGGCCACCGTTTCGACGGCTACTGGCAGGACGTCGGAACCGTGCAGTCCTACTGGGAAGCGAACCTCGCGCTGCTTTCAGACGCGCCGGATCTCGACCTCTACGACCGGGAATGGATCATCCACACGCGATCCGAGGAACGGGCGCCGGCCCGGATTGGCGCCACGGCGCAGGTCCACCGCAGCCTGATCAGCCACGGCTGCGTGATCAACGGCTCCGTCGTGAACTCGGTGCTATCACCCGGAGTGGTGGTGGATGTCGGTGCCGTCGTGCGGGACTCGATCGTTCTCTTCGACTCGATCATCCGTTCCGGGGCGGTTATCGATCGAGCCATTCTCGATAAGGAGGTGGCGGTCGGCCCGGGCGCCATCGTCGGCGAGGGAAACGATTTCGACGTCGTCAACCGCCGCGAGCCGGGACGGCTCAACACGGGAATAACGGTCGTGGGCAAGCGAGCGGTCATCCCACGGGGGGTCAGGCTGGGACGGAACGTTCTCGTCGGCGAGGGCGCCCGGGCAGTCGATTTCCTGTCGCGTGTGATACGCAGCGGCTCCACGGTAGAACGTACCCGCCAGCGCCCGGTCCGGGCCGCGGCTCGAACCCCGGTGGGCGACCCGTCGGTCGGGCGAGAGCCGCAAGCCCTCGTTCTCGAGGCGGCCGAGTCCGGTTCGGAGTCGCGCGGCCGGTCGAGTTCCGTCGGACGGGCATCCGGGGAGAAGAGCGACTGAGGCGGATGTCGACGCTGTGCGAGGCCGGATGTCGCCGGTCGTGGCCGCCGATCCGGGCCTCTCGATCGTGACTGGTCGAACCGAAATGGCTTCCGGCTTCTGGCGCCCGCGTCCGAGGGCCGCGGGCCGTTCGCTGATCTCCGTCGTTGCATTCCTCGTTGCGGCTTCGCTCTGGGGGGCTGTCACGCCGCCCCCCGTCGAAGCCGCACAGACCGACTTGAGCTACATCTCGAGTTCGACCTGGACGGCCGACCCGGCGGCGGCGCGAGTCCACGTTCTGGCAGTCGTGACCGCCACGTCGCACACCGTGGACGCCGGCGGGCGGCGCTACTACTACGACACCATCCAGCTGACCCTGCCGCCGTCGTCCGTCGCCGTCACTGCTGCCTCCGGTGACGGCCAGCAGCTTCCCATCACGGTCGAGTCGGCCACCTCTTCGAGCGTGGTCGTCCTCGTGGCCCTGGGTCAGCGCCTCTATTCGGGCCAGAGCTGCACAGTGGATGTCAAGTTCGACCTCGTCGACAACGGAGGCTCGACCGTCCGCGACCTCCGCATCGGCAACACCCTGATGTCGTTCCCCGTCTCGGCCTTCGGCAGCCCGAACACGCCGGGCAGCTCGGTCACGGTCCTGTTCCCGCCCACTTTCACCGTCCAGGAGGAGTTCGGGGGCTTGACCCGCTCCGTCTTCGGCTCCGGCGAGATCGTTTTTTCGTCCGGCATCCTCGACGACGCGACGGCTTTGAGCGCATGGTTCACGGCCACGGAGCCAGTGCCCGCCAGCGACTTCAGGGTTCGGACCGTGACACTCGGGTCGCTGAACGTCTCACTCCGATACTGGGCCGACGACGTCGGTTGGGCCGATCAGGTTCAGCGCGTCCTGGCGGCGGGATACCCGGTGCTGCGCGAAATGATCGGACTTGGCGATCCGACCGATCGGAATCTTGCCGTCGAGGAAGCCTCGACGCAGGAAATCGGCGGCTTCAGCGGGGCCTACAACCAGACGACCGGCCAGGTCCAGGTCTCGTACTTCGCCGACCCGTTCGTCATCCTGCATGAAACCGCCCACCTGTGGTTCAACAGCAGTCTCGTCACGGACCGCTGGGTTCAGGAGGGTTTCGCGTCGTACTACGCTCAGCAGGCGGTCGACAAACTCGGCTTCGTCGACCACGCGCCGGTGTTGACCGATCGGATGCTCGAGGCTGCCGTCCCACTGAACGACTGGGTCGCCGCGGGCGAGCCGAGCTCGACGACGGACGCCTACCTGTACGGGGCGACCCTGGAAGTGGCCGGGGAGATCGCCTCCGAGGCGGGCCAGGACAGTCTGCGCAGCGTCTGGGTCGCCGCGCGTTCCGGCGAGGCGGCCTACCAGCCGCTCCACGGCGCCGGGATCGAAACGGTCAACGGCGGCGCGACCGATTGGCGCCGCCTGCTAGACCTGCTGGAGCAGGCGACGGGCAAGTCGTTTGCGGCAATCTGGCGGCAATGGGTGATGGACCCATCGCAGGTCTCGCTCCTCGATCAGCGCGACGCTGCCCTGGCCGCGTATTCCAGTGCACAGAATGCGGCCAGTCCGTGGGATCTACCGCCGGAGATTCGTCGGTCGCTCGATACGTGGCAGTACGACCAGGCCACGACGCAGATGGAACAGGCTCTCAGCATCGTGACCGAGCGCGACGAGATCGCGGTCAAAGCAGCGGCCGATCAGACCACGCCGCCGCCGACTCTCCAGAACGCGTTCGAACGACTGGGCCTGGCCGACGCAGACGCCGAAGCTGTGAACGAGCTGGCGGCTCTGGAAGAGATCGCCGCCGCCCAGGGGGCGGAGGCCGCCAGTGGAGGCGCGGCTCGGGCGGTGGGCCTCCTGGGAGCGGACCCGCAGGCGGATCTGGCTTCCGCTCGCGACGCCTTTGCCAAAGGCGACATGGAGACCGCCATGTCCATGGCCAGACGGGCCCTGTCGGCCTGGCAGGGCGCGGACACCGCCGGTCAGATCCGCATCCTGGGCTTCTCTTCGTTGCTGGGCGGCGGGGTGCTTCTGCTTGCGCTCCTGGTCTGGATCCGGGGCGGCCGGCTTCGAGGTCGAATTCGAAGGGCAGGCGCCTTCGCCGCGGCCGATGCCGGTCCGACCGTTGGTTTCGCGGCCGGCGACCGGCCCGCCAAGCGGAGCCGGCGCGCGACCGGCGGAAGCCCACCGCCGACGAAACGGCGGGCCGCAGCTGCCGACGCGACCACAGCCACCGACGGCGCCGATACAAATGCCGCAGCCGCAGCTGCCGACGCAGCCACGCCCACCGACGGCGCTGATACGACTGCGGCAGCCGCAGCTGCGGACGCAACCACGCCCACCGACGACGCCGACACGACTGCCGCAGCCGCAGCTACGGACGCAGCCACCTCGGACGGCGCCACGAACGACCAGGAGAATGTCGGTGGCGGTGGCGACCTCGGTCCGCAGGTCGCCCCGGCCGGTGATGCCGGCGCCGCGGGTGATGCCGGCGCCGCGGGTGATGCAGGCGCTCACCCCTTTGACAGAAGCGTGGATCGCCCCGAGGAGTCGGCCTACGAGCTTCTGCAACGAGGCACCGTCTTGCTCCGCGACCGCCACAATGCCCAGGCCGCGGTCGTGCTGGAGCGAGCGGCACGGCTCGAGCGCAGGAAGGGATCGATACTGGAGGCGCTCGGACGGGCGTACTTCAACAGCGGCCAGCATGCCCGGGCGGCTGAGACATTCACGGCGCTGCTGGAGATCGACCCATCCGCGCACTACGGCCACTTCGCGCTGGGGCTCAGCTTCGCCCGACTGGGTCGGGCACGGGAGGCGAGGACGCATTTGCGTCTGGCGGTCGCCCTCGATCCCGCGAGCGAAACCTACCGGCGGGCTCTCGACAGGCTCGAGGCAACCCAGGCCTAGCGACGCACCCTGGCTAGCGGCCCTCCGATCCGAGTCGCCGGGCGAGCCAGAGTATGCCGGCCACTGACTTGGCGTCTTCAATAACGCCGGCCTCGACCGCGGCAACCGCGTCTCGCCAGTGGACCCTGGACAGCCTCAAGTTCTCGTCCTCGTCCGGGCTCAGGCGATCCTTGCCGGCCGGTCGCAGATCCGTGGCAAAGAAGAGCGTCAGGTACTCGGTCGAGAAGCCGGGAGCGCTCCAGAAGCCGCCGATCCGTTCCATCGAGCCGGCCCGATACCCGGTCTCCTCCTCGAGTTCACGGTGCGCTGCCACGAGCGGATCCTCGACCTCCCCGTCGTGAACGTCGAGGGTGCCGGCCGGCAGCTCGAGCATTGCACCTCCACAGGCAAGGCGGTACTGGCTGACGAGAAGCAGGCGACCGTCGGCTTCGAGCGGGGCAACGACCACGGCACCGGGGTGGACGACGATGTCGCGCGGTGATCCCGAGCCGTCGGCGCGCACGACGCGATCCGCCTCTATCGCCATGTAGCGGCCGCTGTAGACTGGCCGGCGGTCTACGATTCGTTCCTCGAGCGCGATGTCCGCCTCGCGCAGCTCGTCGATCAGCGCATCGAGCCGGGGTTGCCCCGTGGGTGCGCGATTGGGTCGGCGTCGGGCGGGCGAGTCTGACATGGCCGAACTATACGGGAGGCATGTCGGGACCCGCGCCCATCTGGCCGGCCGCGTCCCGATCCGGCGCCGGGTCCGTTCACGGGCAGCGTCCGAAGCCTCTCGTCGCGAGCTGGGCGACCGGTTGGCGATCGCGCGCCGCCGCCGGCGAAGAAGGGTGCGTCAAGACGTACAGCGCGGCGTAGAGTGCGGAATACGCTCCACCATCGGAGGAGGAAGCCCATGGATGAAATGTGGCAGTGCGAAGTCTGCCGCTCTCTGAACCGGCTTGGGTTGGCTCAGTGTTACCGCTGCGGCACGCCGCGGCTTATTGCACCGATTCCAGGGACACGAGTCTACGAGTCGGTCCCGGCGTCGCCAGAACCCATCAGTTCGACCCCATCGACGCCACAGCCGGCGGAGGAACGGCCGCGGAATGTCCAGGAAACCGGTCCGTCCGGACCAATCGAACGGCCCCAACCGGGCTGAGATGAGCCCGAGACGGCAGTCCGGGCGCCCGGTCTGCGCAACGCGACCCGTTCGGCCCGCTGCTCGCCGATTGCCCGGTGTGCTCCATAGGGTCGAGTTGCTGTACCCGGGTGGACGGACGAGACGGCGCCCCGAATCGGCAGCGCCCCGGCACGCAAGTGCAGTTTCCTGCGGCGGCGGAAGCCGGGGCGCTGGGTCCCCGAACCGGAGAATCAGGCCTTGACCGGTGCGAAGGGGAGGGAGAAGTTCGTGTCCGGATCGAAGAGCTGGATCCGGTCCAGCGGGATCCGCAGCTCGAGCATGTCTCCGGGACGTACCCGGTAGGACGAGTCGATGAGAGCGACGATGTCGCGACCCGCGCCGGAGGCGTGGATCAGCTCCTCGTTGCCCAGGTACTCGACGACTTCGGCCTTGGCGTTCACGGTAGCCGTGGCGCCGCTGACCGCGCCGAGTTCGAGGTTTTCGGGGCGGAAGCCGATGACCAGCTGACGGCCTGGGGCGCCGATCGCCTCGCGGAACTGGGGCGGCACAGGACCGGAGATGTTCGCGCCCTGGAGCGTTACGCCGTCCCCGGTGCCGGCGACCTCGACCGTGGCGAAGTTCATCGCCGGACTGCCGATGAAACCGGCCACGAAGCGGTTAACCGGCCGGTCGTAGAGCTCCTGCGGAGTGCCGACCTGCTGCAGGCGACCCTCGTTCATGACCATGATGCGACTGCCCATCGTCATGGCCTCGACCTGGTCGTGAGTCACGTACACGAACGTCGTGTTGAGGCGCTGGTGCAGGCGCAGGATGTTGGCTCGCGTCTCGACGCGCAGCTTCGCGTCGAGGTTGGAGAGCGGCTCGTCCATCAGGAAGACGGCCGGCTCGCGCACGATGGCTCGCCCCAGGGCGACGCGCTGGCGCTGGCCTCCGGAGAGTTCGCGCGGCTTTCGGTCGAGGTACCGGGTCAGGTCGAGGATCGCGGCCGCCTCATTGACGCGGGCCTGGATCTGGGGCTTCGGAATGTGCCGCAGCTTCAGGCCGAAGGCCAGGTTGTCGAAGATGGTCATGTGCGGATAGAGCGCGTAGCTCTGGAAGACCATCGCAATGTCGCGATCCTTCGGCGGGACATCGTTGACGATCCGCTCACCGATGCGCAGCGTGCCGTCCGTGACCTCCTCGAGGCCCGCGATCATGCGCAGGCACGTGGTCTTGCCGCAACCCGACGGCCCGACGAAGACCATGAACTCCGCCTCGCGGATGTCGAGGTTGAGGTCGTCCACGGCAACGACATCGCCGTACCGCTTGGTTATGTTCTCGAAGGTAACTGTGGCCATTCGGCGAGCCTCCCTGGTGCTGTTTGGGCCGATGCGGGCGGATGCTAGCAGCCGGGTCCCGTGACGGCGCTCCTCGTCCGGGTTGTCGTGGCCTAAACGTTTAGTCAGTTCGCTGGCGCCGCCGACCGTCTCACGAACGCGTCTCGCCGGGATCAGTCGCCGGCCTGGGACGCCGGCCCGTCTGCGACACGAGGTTCGGAGCGTTCAGGTTCGATTCAGCGAGAGCCCGTACAAGTAGCGCTCGATCAAGAACGAACCGAGCCTCAACGGAGCGCACCAATGAGCGCAAACGAACCTGGCAATCCATCTCGGCCGGGAGCCGAGTCCGACCCGCGCATGAACTTCAACACGCCTGGGCCGGTCGACCCCGCGCCCCTGTGGCGCCCGGAAGCCGGCGAAGTGGGCGAGGCCGAGGGAGCCGCCGCGGCTGCGCCGATTCCCCCGAGCGAACCCAGCTCCCCGTGGTCTAACCCTAGCGGCCACTTCTCGGCCCAGCCGCAGCAAGGGCTTGGAGCCGCGCCGGGCTTGCCTCCGCTCTATCACCCAGCGCCGAACTACGCCACTTCAGGCTCCGCGGCACCGGGTCACTCCGAGCTCAACTACGGCGCGCCGAACTTCGCGGCTCCTCAGCCGCCTCCGCCCCCGTTGCAGCCGCCTTACCTGCCCTGGGCGCACGCCGTGGCCGCCGGCTCGCCATCCGAGGGCCTGCCACCCAGGCAGGTCAGCCCGGTTCGCCGCGTCTGGCCGATCGTGGTGGCCGCGGCTCTGCTGTCCGGCTCACTCTCCGCGGCCGGAACATATGTCGCCTTCTCCTTGTCCTCCCGGCCCGCGGCCGCGGTCACGACTGCCCAGTCCCAGCCCGGCACCGCGCAGGCAATCAGCATCACCCAGACCGACGCGATCATCAGTGTCGTGGCCAAGGCCACGCCTTCGGTGGTGACCATCACGACGAACGGGATCTCAGGCGTGACGCCGTTCTCAGTGCCGTCGACCGGCGCCGGGTCCGGGTTCATCGTCTCGGCCGGCGGCCTGATCCTCACCAACAATCACGTCGTCACGGGGGCGTCGTCGCTGACGGTCACCCTCGACGACAACCGCCAGTTCCCGGCGACGGTGGTGACCACCGACCCCACTCATGACCTCGCCCTCGTCAAGATCTCCGCCTCGGGCCTGACGCCCGTGACGCTCGGTGACTCGAGCACCATCCAGGTCGGGCAGCTGGCGATCGCCATCGGCAGCCCGCTGGGCACTTTCACGGACTCGGTCACCCAGGGCATCGTGTCGGGGCTCAACCGCAGCATCACCGTGGGCGACCAATCCACGCGGACGGAGGAGAACCTTTCGGGGCTCATCCAGACGGATGCCGCCATCAACCCCGGTAACAGCGGCGGGCCGCTGCTCGACGCCAGCGGCTCGGTCGTGGGGATCATCACGGCGAGCGCGAGCGATGCCCAGGACCTGGGCTTCGCGATCCCGATCAACCAGGCGAAGGCCATGATCGCCCAGGCTGTATAAGCAGACCCCGTCGCGGATCGGCACTGGCCTCCGCGCCGCTGGAGGGTCCGATCGTGGGCGGCTTGGAGTGCGACCGCCGCCTGCCGGCGCCGCGACGGACCCGAATTTTTTTCAGGGCAGGTTCAGGCGGTCAGCGCATACATCTCGCGGAGATCCCGATCCGGCGTGGTCCGGGCCGGCACAGCCCGGCGAGACATAAGAGGCATGGGTAGATGAAAATCAGACTGGCAGCAATCGCATTGATAGTCGTGGGCATCGGCGCCGTCGCGCTGGTGGTTGTCGGCCCGGCCTTCGGTGGATCGTCCGCCTCCCAGTACATCACGTCGACGGTCTCCACGGGCACGGTCAGTGCCACGTCGGTGGCCACCGGCACGGTCGCGGCGAGCACGGTCTACGGGCTGGAGTTCGGCGCCACGGCCGATATCGTGAGCACCGCGGCCACGACGTCCGGCACCGGCGGTTCGACCAGCAGCAACTCCAGCACCAACTCCAGCAGCAACTCGAGCTCGTCGTTGACCTGGCCGGTCCAGACGGTGGCGGTGAAGGTCGGTCAAAGCGTGACCAAGGGCACCGTTCTCGCGACCGCCGACGCAACGGCCGCCCAGCTGGCGCTGACCTCGGCCCAGGCCACCCTCGCCGCGGACCAGTCAGCCCTCGCCACGGCCCAGAGCGGTGCCGACCCCCTCACCCTCGCCCAGGCCAAGGTCAGCCTCAGCCAGTCGTACCAGAGCTACGCCCAGGCGGTGACCAGTCAGCAGAATACGGCCCAGAAGAACGCCTTGACCCTGACCCAGACCCAGAACGCCGTGACGGCGGCCCAGGACCAGCTGACCGCGGACTGGGCCGCCTCTCCGCCCGACGCGACCACGATCGCCAAGGATCAAGCCGCCCTGGCGTCGGCTCAGCAGAACCTGACCTCGACGCAGCTCAACATCAGCCAGTCGAACCAGCAGGCCGCTCAGTCGGTCGCGAACGCGTCGACGAGCTACCAGGCGGCGGAGCTCTCGTACCAGTCCAAGGTGGCCCCCGCCCCGGCGGCCACGATCCAGGCCGACCAGGCCGCCGTCGCCGCGGCGCAAGTCACCGTCAATGCCGACCAGGCCGCCGTGAATGACGCTACTCTCACGGCCCCGGCCGACGGCCTGATAGTCGCCGTCAACATCCTGCCCGGCGTAAATGCTCCGACCGGCGTCGCCATTGAGGAGTCCATCGGCCCGATGGTGGCCAATGCCGCCTTTGCCGAGTCCGTCGTCTCCGGCCTCCAGATCGGGCAGTCTGCCACGGTCTCGGTCACCGGTCCCGGCGTATCTGTTCCGGGGACCGTGACCCAGATCGTGCCGGTGGCGTCCTCCTCGAGTGGTGCCAGCAGCGTGGCGACCTACGCGGTCACGGTCACGCTCACCAGCCCGCCGGCCACCGTACTCGCGGGCATGAGCGCGACGATCACGGTCACGACGGCCTCGGTCGACAACGCGCTGCGCGTCCCCGCCACGGCGGTGCAGGGCTCAAGCACCACCGGGTACACCGTTGAGGTCTTGAACAGCGACGGCAGCGTCACGACTCAGGCCGTCCAGGTCGGCCTCGTGACCACCTCCATGGTCCAGATCACGAGCGGTCTCAGCGCCGGCGAGGCGGTCGTCACCGGCACGGTTTCCAACAAGAACAGCACGACTACGACTGCCGGCGGTGCTGGTGGCATCAACTCGCTGACCGGCGGCGGCGGCCTCAGCGGCGGGTTCGGCCGATGAGCCTCGCAGCAGCCGAGCCGATCATCAGCCTCGACGAAGTCTGCCGCGTGTACGACACCGGCAAGGTCCAGGTTCGGGCCCTGTGCGACGTAAGCCTCGACGTCGCGAAGGGTGAGTTCCTGGCGATAGTCGGACCCTCCGGTTCGGGCAAGTCCACGATGATGAACATCCTCTTCGTCTTCCAGAGCTACAACCTGCTGCCCCGCACCAGCGCCATCGAGAACGTGGCCACTCCGCTGATGTACCAGGGCGTGGGCCGCAAGGAACGGTTGCGGCGGGCCCAGGTCGCGCTCGAGCGGTTGGGCCTGGGCGACCGGTTGAACCACGTGCCCTCCGAGCTCTCCGGCGGCCAACAGCAGCGGGTGGGCATCGCCCGCGCCCTGGTCACCGAA
>JBEKVD010000084.1:0-9655 GCA_049514315.1 Candidatus Limnocylindrales bacterium
CAACGTCAACGACCCCGCCAACACGGTGACCGCCCCGACCAACGTGACGAGCATGTAGCTCCGCTATCTGCGGTACTGGGCCGCCTCGAACCCAGAAGTCCATTGAGGCCCCGGCGATTCGGCCGGGGCCTCAGCTCGATACGCCGCGCGGCCGACGCCATGCGGCCCTCGTGCGTTCGACGGTCCCCCGGTCGTGCGGTCAGGCGGGCGTCGCGGGAGCCGTGGCTGAATCGGGGCGCCTCACCGATGCCCCAGACTCGACGGTCGGGCCCGGGAAGTCCGACTCGACGACGGAGGGCTCGATGAGGCAGTTGCGTCCGATCCTCACGCCGGCCGGGATGCACGCTCGCTCGCCGATCAGGGTGATGCCGGTGCAGAGGTGCTCGGGCTCGTCGACGTTGAGCGTCCCGAGGTCGCTCCCAAAGCCGACCACCGCACCGGCACCGACACGGACGAACTTGTCGATGATCGCCGTGTCGACCACCGCACCCGGGCCGATCTCCGTGTCGAGCAGGACGATCGAATCGCGAACCAGGGCGCCCTCGTAGACCGTCACGCCGGGCGACAGGACCGAGTTCACCACCATGCCGTTGACGATGCAGCCGTGGCTGATCAGCGAGTGGCGGACAATCGCGTCCGGGCCCATCTTGGCCGGCGAGCGTTCTTCCGATCGAGTGTGGACGAGCCAGCTCCGGTCGAACAGGTCGAGTTCGGGGACCAGTGCGGTCAGGTCGAGGTTGGCCGCCCAGTACGCCTCGATGGTGCCCACGTCGCGCCAGTAGCCGTCGAAGCGATGGCCGAAGACCGCGGCGCCGCCGGCCAGCATGGCCGGGATGACGTCGCGCCCGAAGTCGCTGCGCGATTCGTCGAGCCACTCGCGCAGCGCGGCTCGGTTGAAGACGTAGACCCCCATCGACGCCAGGTCGCTCTTTGGGGCTGCCGGCTTTTCCTCCCAGTCGGTCACCCGACCCTCGGAGTCGAGCGAGAGGATGCCCATGCGGTACGCCTCGGCCGGTGGCACGGTGCGAACGGCAACGGTCACGGCCGCGCCGGTCCGACGATGGGCCGCGATCATCGGCCGGTAGTCCATCTTGTAGACATGGTCGCCCGCGAGCACGAGGACCAGCTCGGCGCCGTCCTGGTCTATCTCGTGCAGGTTGTAGCGCACCGCGTCGGCCGTGCCCATGTACCAGCCGCTGTGGCCCCTGGACATGTACGGCTGGAGGATCTTGATGCCCCCGCCGCGCATCCGGTCGAGGTCCCATGGCCGCCCGGTCCCGATGTGGTCGATGAGCGAGCGGGGGTTGTACTGGGCCAGGACCAGCACGTCGTCGATGTCGGAGTTGACGCAGTTCGAGAGGCTGAAGTCGATCAGCCGATACTTGCCACCGAAAGGCACCGCCGGCTTGGAGCGGATCGCCGACAGGCACGAGAGCCGCTCACCGGCTCCGCCTGCCAGCACCACGGCGAGCACTCCGTCCATGCTCGTGTCTCCATTCCGTCTCAGCCTTACTGCACCAGGGACTGAACGTATCATGACGCGGCCGCGGCCGGTGGAGACATCAATCTCATCCCGAGGGACGGGATGCCGACGTTATCGACTCGCCCGGCCGAACCACTGCCGCGCGCCGCACGGACGATCGCGAGCCGACCCAGAGCTCGACCCGAAAGGCGCGCAACCACCACCGGCCACCGATCGCCGCGGACGCCACTCGATTGCAAAGCTCTACAGCCCAACTCCCCGATCCCTGACGTGACCAATGGCCCTGCAATCGAATAGTTACTTCATCTATATTGGATATGCGAGTTCCGCAACAGCTGGACACTGCGTCCCGAGACGTCCCGGCCGGGCGAAGTGGGATAAGTCACCGGCCGGGCGCCAGGGGAGCCTGCTCATGACCACCGCCCGACGCTTCGTAACACCGATCGCTGGGCTAGCCGCGATCGTGCTGTTCCTCCTCTACGACCCGTGGATCGTCCCGCCCAACGGAGCACGTCCGGCCCTGACCGTCGTCTTCTGGGTGGCTGCCGTCGTCCTCCTGGTGCTGCTGTTCCAGGACCGCAACCACCCGCAGGCCCAGGACGTAGAGGTCGAGGGGCCGGCCTTCACTCGCTACCTCTTCGGCAACACGCGAGCCGGTCTCTTCTGGCTGCCGATCCGCATCTTCGTGGGCTTTGAGTGGCTCCTTGCCGGCTGGGGGAAGCTCAGCGGCACGGGCTGGACCGACGGCGGCGCATCGCTGCTCGGCTTCTGGAAGAGCGCCGTCGCCATCCCCCAGACGGGCAAACCCTCGATCACGTTCGAGTGGTACCGCAGCTTCCTCCAGATCCTGATCGACAACAAGGCCCAGGGCTGGTTCGCCTGGCTGATTACCCTCGGTGAGATGGCAGTCGGTATCGGCATCCTCGTCGGCGCCCTCGTCGGGATCGCGGCCTTCTTCGGGGCGACGATGAACATGTCCTACATGCTTGCCGGTTCCGCTTCCACCAACCCGATCCTCTTCGCGCTCACGGTCGGGCTGATGCTCGCCTGGCGCGTGGCCGGTTATTACGGCCTCGACCGCTACCTGCTGCCGCTGCTCGGCGTGCCGTGGAAGAGGCGAGCAGGGGCGGCCGGCAAACCGGGCCAGGGGGCACCTGCAGCGACCTGATCGGGCGATGCCCAGCGGTCCGTCCGGCGTGTCGCCGGGCATCGCCTTGCATTGATACCCGGCCCGGCTGAGTTCACCCCGTCGGGCCGGGATCCTGTTGTTCGACCTATCACACCCTGACGTAGACGGTCTGAACGGCCGAGCCGAACGGCGGCCGGAGGGCCGTGCGCGACTGCTCCGCCAGGCCCGCCGCTGCCATTGCGGCGCGCAGCTCGTCGGCGTGAAGCCGGTGTGCCGACGGAACCAGGCCCCTCCCCGACTTCGCCGACGCGTCCGGCTCCACGACCACGAACCGGCCGTCCGGGCGGAGGGAGCGGGCGAGCGCCCCAAGTGTTGCCGGCAGCGCGGCCCGATCCACGTCGTGGACGACGAAGTGGGCGAAGATCAGGTCGAATCCCTCGGCCGGCAGCGCTACCGCCGGCGCCTCGCCGAGCAGGAACTCGACGTTGGCCTGGCGGCGCAGCTGGTGGCATGCCTCAGCCAGCCATGCCGGCGAGACGTCCAGGCACGTCAGCCGGCCGCCGCGATCCAGGGCCCGGGCCAGGTAGATCGCCTCGGAGCCGGCCCCGGAACCGAAGTCGAGAACGCGTTCGGTGCCGCCGAGCTCGAGCGAAGCCACGAGCCGGCGCAGGTAGCCGGCCCGCAGCGGGTCGTAGACCAGCCGGTACCCGGCGCGGGTGAGGCGCGACGGCGCCGTGTAGTGGTTCTGGTGGTGGCCCATCGATCATCTCCTTCGACCGGACGGTAGACCACCACACTGGGCGGCGGGTGTGAACCGGTCGTGTGGATGCTGCGGATGGTATGCGAACCCCGCTGCCGGCCGGCGAGGGGCGGCCGCTCGACCGTTGCGGGCCGTCCGCTCGACCGTTGCGGGCCGTCCGCTCGACCGTTGCGGGCCGTCCGTCGTGTAGGCTGGTCGCGTGCATCTCGATGTCGATGTCGCTCTCGTGCCGCAGGTGGCCTGGCCGGCCGAGCCTGTGGTCTTCGTCGTGGTGGATGAGATCCGGGCCAGTACGACGATCACGATGCTGCTCGACGTCGGCTGCTCGGACATCTACCTCGAAAGCGCTCTGGACGCAGCGCGGCGGCGCGGCCGAGAGACGGGCAGCATTCTCGTCGGGGAGCGGCACCTGCGTCGTCCCGCCGGATTCGACTTCGCGAACTCCCCGATGGTGCTGGCGCGGGCCGGGGTCGAAGGCCGAAGCGTCGTCCTCTCCACGACCAACGGCATTGCGCTCCTGAAGATGCTCCGCCGCTCGGAGCACGTCCTGGTCGGCTGCCTGCGCAACGCCCGCGCCTGCGCCGACGCGGCCGTGCGGCTCGCGGAGGCACGGGGCGTCGGCATCCGAGTCGTGTGTGCCGGGAGGCTGCGCCACTTCGTGCTGGAGGACGCGGTGACAGCCGGGGTCATCGTGACTCGCATCGTCGAGGCAGCGGGCATGCGCGGCATCGACGCGGATCTCACTGATGCGGCGAGGGTGGCAACTCGCCTGGGCGACGCCTACCCCGACCTGCTTGCGGCCTTGCTCGACTCGGACGGGGGGCGGGTTCTGCAATCGATAGGCGAGGCGGAGGACATCCCGTTCTGCGCCGAGGTGGACGTGAGCACCACGGTGCCGATCCTGCGGGACGGCAGCCCCATGCAAATCGAGCGGCTGGAGTCCTGATTCAGAGCGTGACCCCTGGATGATTCAGGGCACCGTGGCTGCACGGTCGTCCGGCGTCGGGCCGGGCTGGGCCGGGCTGGGCTGGGCCGGGCTCGCCTGATCGGTTGTCGGGCGCCCTCGCAGGCATTGCCGGGCCGGGCCGGCTCGGCTGGGCTCGGCTGGCTGGGACAAGGCCAGGTCACGCTGGGCGAGACGTGTCGGTGCATCTCGGTGGTCGTACGGGCGACACCTCGATAATATGCGGAGCCCGAACGCGCCCCTTAATTGAGAGGATGCCCGACGTCGAAGCCGACAAAGCCATCGCCGTGAACGTCAAGACAGCCGCCATCGGGAGCTTCACATGACCGAGGAATCCACCGGTCGCGCCTCGAAGCCCGGTTCCCCGGCACCTCGACTGATCCTGCGCGCTGCGATGGTCGGGGCTATCGCGGGGGCCGTGGGCATCGCCGCCAGTGAGCTGGTGGCCGGGGTAGTTCCCGGAGCCCCGTCGCTGGTCGTCGCCGTCGGGAGTTTCGTCATCGCCAAGCAGCCGCCAGGCGCGAAGGACCTGGTCGCCACCGTGTTCGGCACCAACGACAAGCTCGCCCTGAACGTCGCTGTAGTTGTGGTGGCCCTGCTCGTGGCTGCAGTCGCCGGGATCGTCGGCCGCCGCAACTTCAGCCGCGCGTCGTGGGTCTTCGTCGCGTTCGGGCTCGTGGCGTTCGCCGCCGCCGCGCTGCAGCCGCTGAATTCGCTCGTGCTGGCCGGGGTGAATGCTGCCGTCGCGACCGGTGCAGGCATCGGCACGCTTCGGATTCTGCTGGCTGATGCCGGGTTCATGGCGCCGGTTCGCCTCGGCCTCGCTCGCCCGACCGAAACCGAAGACTGGACCGGCGATTCGGTATCTCCGCCGCCCTCGACGCTGGCCCTTCCGGTGCCGGCGTGGAGCCGGCGGGGGTTCCTTCTCCGAGCCGGGGCGTTCCTTGTCGGCGCCATGGCCGCGGGGACCCTGGGTCGCCTGCTCGTTGCCCGCGGCCACCCGTCGGGCGTCCCCGTATCGGCGAACCTTCCCGCAGCGGCCGAGGCCGCGCCGCCCTTGACGGCCGATGAATCGCTGTCCGCGCCTGGCGTTACGCCGATCGTGAAGCCCAACGACAGCTTCTATCAGATCGATACCGAGCTGCTCGTGCCCCAGGTGGACGCCTCTACCTGGCAGCTCAAGGTGACCGGCATGGTCGACCACCCCCTCACTTTCACGTACGACGAGCTGACGGCGATGCCCCTCTTCGAGCAGTACGTGACGCTAGCATGCGTGAGCAACCCCGTCGGCGGGGACCTCGTCGGAAACACGCTCTGGACCGGGGTCCACCTCAAGGAAGTCCTGGCCAGGGCGGGAATGCAGCCGGGCGCGACGCAGATCGTCGGCCGCTCAGTCGATGGGTTCACGGTCGGCTTTCCCACGGCCTGGGCGCTCGATCCGTCCCGGGAGCCGATGATCGCGGTGGGCATGAACCGCGTTCCGCTGCCCGCGGAGCACGGCTATCCCGCGCGCCTTATCGTGCCCGGCCTCTACGGTTACGTGTCGGCGACCAAGTGGCTCTCCGAGATCGAGCTGACCACCCGCGAGGCGTTCGACGGGTACTGGGTCCCCCTGGGCTGGGCGAAGGACGGCCCGATCCTGACCGAGTCGCGGATCGACCACCCCTCCGACGGCGCGAACCTGGCGGCCGGAGAGGTCGACATCGACGGGCTCGCCTGGGCGCCGGACCGTGGAGTCGGCAGCGTCGAGGTCCGCATCGACAACGGGCCGTGGCAGACGACCCTGCTCAGCCGCGCCATCTCGAAGGCGACCTGGGTGCAATGGTGGTTGCGCTGGCAGGCGACCCCGGGCAAGCACACGATCGAGGTCCGCGCCACGGACGGGACAGGCGCCGTGCAGACGGCAACCGTGGCCGGCCCTCCGCCGGCGGGCGCGACGGGGTATCACCAGGTGCAGGTGACTGTGGCCTGAGGTTCAACGCGCGGCGCCGGCGGCCGCGCCTACCGTGCCCCGCCGGATAAACCTCCTCAACTCGCCTGCGCAGGGGCAGCTCCGTGTCCGAGCGCGAAGTAATCCGGCTCGTTGCCGGGCTTCCACTTGATGTTGCAGCCGAGGCTGGGGAGTTGGGGTTCCGGCACCGGCCTGCCGGCAAGGACGGCATCGAGAGCGGCGCGCAGGTCGTGCCCGGTCACGGGGACGCCGTTGCCCGGACGGGCGCCGTCGAGCTGCCCGCGATAGACGAGCCTGAGGTCGGAGTCGAAGAGGAAGAAGTCCGGCGTGCATGCCGCGTGGTAGGCCTTCGCAACCTCCTGCGTCTCGTCGTACAGATACAGGAAGGTGAAGCCCATGGCGGTAGCCACCTCGGCCATCCGTGCAGGGTCATCCTCGGGGTACTGCGCGACGTCGTTGCTAGAGACCGCAACCACGGCCACGCCGCGGGTTTGGTATTCGGCGGCAAGGCGCACCACCTCCTCGGCGACGTGCTGCACGTAGGGGCAGTGGTTGCACAGGAACATGACGAGCATCGCGGCTCTACCCGCGAAGTCGTCCCTCGAAACGGGGCGGCCCGCGGAGTCGAGCAGGTGAAAGTCAGGGGCATGCGTGCCCAGCGCGAGCATGGTCGATGCGGTTGCGGCCATTGGCCTGCCTCACGTTCAGACATGTCGCAATCGGCGTGCCGGCCTGCGACTGCAGCGGCCACCGGCTCCGAGCGGCTGTTCTCCCGAGACTACCTCACCCGGGGGTTCCGGGCAGACCAGGCCGGTCTTCCGAAGCACCCGGGCTCACAATGGGGCCGTTCGCTGGGACGGCCGTCGCCTCCCGCGCGCCCGGCAAGCCGCTCGATCCTCAACCATCCGCGCCCAGCGCTTCGACAGGGGCATCCTCGGCCGGCTCGCGGTCTCGTGAGCCGGCGGAGGCGGACACGAGAACGATGCCGACGAAAGTGGTGGCCGCACCGAGGAGGTCGAGGACCGTGAGCGGCTCGCCCAGGATCACCCAGGACGACGCCAGGCCGACGACGGGCACGGCCAGGAACCCATCGTCGTCGCGAGCGGGCTGAGCGAGCGCGAGATGGACTGGCTGAGCCAGAAGGCGAGCGCCGTGGCGAGCGGGCCGCTGTAGAGGACCGCGGCGACGGCCGTGGGCTCCCAGTTGATCGGCCTGCCGGCCTCGGACACGAGCGCGACGACCGCGAGGGGCACCAGCGCGACCAGGAGCTGCCACGGCATCAGGTCGAGCGGCGAGCCGTGCCAATCATGGTGGCGGATGTGGATCGTGGTGGCGGCCCACAGCACCGCGCTGACGAGGAGGCCCGCGCTGCCGAGCAGCTGCCCCGGGGAACCCCAGTCGATCGCCAGCGGGTTGAGCAGCAGGCCGATCCCGGCGAGGCCGATCAGCAACCCACCGACCTGCCGCCCGGCGCCGCCGGCGCGCAGGGCGGGGAGCTGGAAGAGCCCGACCCAGAGCGGCATCGTGTACACCAGGATCGAAGACCGGCCGGCGGAGACGATCGGAAGGGCCAGATTCATCAGGGCGATCCCCGCCGCCATCTGGCCGAGGCCGACCGAGAGGACGATTGGGATGTCGTGACGGGCAGGAAGCCGCAGACCGCGCCGCGCCACGAGCACGCCGATTATCACGGCCAGCCCCGTCGTGACTCGAAGGGAGCCGTACGTGAACGGCGGCAGATCGCGAAGCCCGATCTTGGCCACCGGCCAGTGGACGCCCCAAACGAGGGCCAGGCAGGCCAGCAGCAGGTACGGTCGCAAGCCTGTTGCGTCCGGGCGGGTGCGCTCGCCGTCCGGTCGCAAGCGCTCGCCGCTCGAGCTGGTGCGCATGCCGCCCGGGCGAGTGCGCCTGTCGCCTGGGCTGGTACGCATGCCGCCTGGGCGGGCGGGCATTCCGTCCGGCCGCCCTATGCCGCGTTGACCACGAGGCGTTCGACGGAGAGCGGCGCGCCCGGGCGCAGCACCGGCACGGTCGTGCTGACGTCGAGGCGCGCGCAGAACGGCACGTCGTCGCCTGCCCCGAGGTCAGTGACGAGCCGGCCGCTCGCCGAGTCACGGAAGAGTGCCAGCAGGTCCGGGTAGCACTCGCGCAGCCGGACGGCCGCCACGGCCCCTTCGCTCAGGTTGTAGCTGCGGCCGCGAGCCCGACCGGCCTCGATCAGCCGCTCGACGAAGACCCCGGCCACGACCGCATCCTCGATCGCGAACCGGTCCTCGGTGCCGGCACAGACGATTCCCACGCCGGCTTCCATGGAATCGGCGAGCCGCGCGGTGGCCTCGGCACAGGCGCGCGCGTTCAGCAGGCACCCGATGAGCGTGACGGGCATGGCCGCCAGGCGGCTCAGCACTCTCGTGCCGTTCGTCGTCGAGAGGACGACGACGCGCCCCCGCACGTCACCGCGCGAGATCGCGGCCGGCGAGTTGTCGAAGTGGAAGCCCGGCGGGGCGTAGCCGTGCCGCTCGCCCGCCAGCAGCGCATCGTGCTCCCGCGCAAGACTCCTGGCCGCCCGAAGCCCAACAGTGAGGTAAACCCGATCGCAGCCCGAATCAAGGAGCGTCGTGATCGTGGAGCTCGCCCGTAGCTCATCGATGACGATGCATACCGTGCGGCTCCAGCCGCGTGCCTCGGACGGCACGAGCGCCACGTCTATCTCCACCGGCCTGGGTCTCCTCCCCTGGTCTTTCAGGCGACGCACGCGTGTGCGACCGCCCGGACACGGGCGAGGCGGCGGGGCACCAGCCTTTCTGAGCCCCGCCGCCCTGCTGCGGATCGGTCGGCTCGACCTACGCGGGGGCGGGGGCGAGCTTGAGCTGTTTGAACTCCTGGACCTGGCCGCGAATGGCCCGCTCGGTCGGAAGCCGTTCGATGCTCGAGGCACCGAAGAAGCCCTGGACGCCGGGCATGCGCGCGAGCGCCTGGCCGACGTTCTCGGGCTCGTCGAACGGGCCGCCGTGGCAGATGACCAGGATGTCCTTCCGGATAGAGCGACCGGCCTCGGCGACCGTCATGACGCGGTCGATCGCCTGATCGAGCGTCAGCGCAACGCCGGCGCCGATGGTCCCGGCCGTGGTCAGGCCGACGTGGGCCACCAGCTGGTCCGCGCCCGCCTTCGCCATGGCCTTCGCGTCGTCGGCGGTGAAGACGTAGGGTGAGGTGAAGAGATCCAGCTCGTGGGCAACGGCGATCGCGTCGATCTCCTTGTCGTAGCCCATCCCGGTGGCTTCCAGGTTGGCCCGGAAGTTGCCGTCGATCAGGCCCACGGTCGGGAAGTTCTGGACGCCGTCGAAGCCCATCTCCTTGAGCTGCTT
>JBEKVD010000085.1:0-9486 GCA_049514315.1 Candidatus Limnocylindrales bacterium
ACCGAGCCATCCATGCCTACCTGCGCTGGCACAATCGGAATGCTCGTCCCGCCAAGCCCTGGCGCATCAACGCCGAAGTCCACCATTCGCTCCCCGACGTTGCGGCATGAGGCACTAGTCGCCCGCGGACGGAGGGCGGCACGTCGAGCGTCATCCGCGAGCCCGCGAGTGTCTCGTACTTAACTGGCTTGCCCTTCTCGACACGTGGTTCGTCGGGCCGTGCCTGGTACAGGGCGATCTTGCCGGTCACGTCCCAGACCGGGAGCAGCAGAGCCGGAACTCGCGCCTGGTTCTGGGAGAAGCCAAGACTGCGCAGCTCGACCTTCTCGGTGACGCTGCGGTATCCACGTGCGGCGGCTACAGCGTCAGAAATGGCCGAGGCTGTCAGAAGGGCGGCGTGCTGCGGCAGGAGCTGATCGAACAGCTGGCTCCGACCGAATCCCAGGTCGGACTGAGCGTAGTCAGCTTCGAGGCCAGAAACCATAAGACGCCATTCCCTTTTCCGCTATGGCGCGGAGAGGAGTGGCGTCTTTCAGAATCAAGAACCGGTCAGCGGACGCGATTCGACTCCGCGCCTACTAACCGGATCGGACGGTTTCCTTCGGCTGCAGCACCTGCTGCATGCGCAAGTGAATCCTACCAAGTTGATCATCCGGCGTCCAGTGCGGCCCGGACCAGTTCCACCTGCTCCGACAGGGCGGTCAAGCTCAGCTCATTGCGGTGCCCACAACCGCAGACGATGACGATGCTGCGGCCAGGACCCAGGGGCAATTCGGCTGGATCGATGGTGCCGTCTTTGCGGACCCTGTGACCGCGCAGGGTTACTGTGTGCACCGGCGCCGTCATGGATGCCTTCCTGCCGCGGAGCGTGTATTCATTCTCTGCCGCCCTGGGGTCGGACGCGAAGGGCCCCAGATGATGAGAACCGGGCCCTCGGTGAACCAGTTCGGTTCGATCGTGCCATCAGGGGTAACCCCACCACCCTCCGGATGGGTAAGTACTTGTCCTAGCTTTCGCCGACAGCCCCGTCCCCGACAGTCGAGGACGACCAAGCGGTTCGATCGAGACTGGCGGTTGGCGCTCTCGCGAAGGCGCCGCATCGCATGGCGAGTCTCCACGGGGTCGCCAGAAGGCACGCCCGGCTTGAGCGTGAAGACGGACCCCGCGGGCGCTTTCGGGCCGCCTGCCGCGGGAGCTGGTCCAAGAACACCTGGGTCTGCGTCCGGGGAATGCCGTTTGGTACCCATCTGCTTTCAGTGTGGCACAAGCTCTTTCGTCAGACTCCGATCGCTTCGGCCACGTCGCGCCAGGCCCGATCCTCCTGACCCTCGAGCCGGCGCAAGTACACCGTCGTCACCGCGAGGCTGGAGTGGTCCAGGAACGCGCTGACGTCCTCGATCGACTCCCCAGCGTCTCGGCGCAGCTTCGCCGCTGTGTGACGCAGGACGTGGATGCCGGTCGGTGCCATGCCGGCCAGCATCAGATACCGGCGGAAGCGGGCGTAGAACGTCCCGCTCGTGACTCCCTGCGGGCGCGCGGCGGCCTGCCAGAGCGACTCCTCGGGCGCCATCGTCGCTAGGCCCTTGCCGGCGTCGGCGAGGGTCGCGCAGATCGCCTCGTAGGCAGGTCTGGGTAGCTCCCGTCGTCCACGCTTGCCGCCCTTGCCCCGATAGGCGTAGAAGGCAGTCTCGCCCTCGATGCTGATGCCTCCTGCCCGCAGGCCGATCACCTCCGCCCGACGGCGCCCGGTGAGGATGAAGATGAGGAGGAGTGCCCGGTCCCGTCGTCCAGCGACCGTGTCGGGGACGACCGACAAGAGCCGGCGGATCTCGTCGGCGCTGTATCCACGGGCGACCGACTGGATGGCTCTTGGTCGCTCGACCGCGTCGGTCGGGTTCGAGATGACCAGGCCCATCCGGATCAGGAAGCGGAAGTAGCTGCTGAGGCAGGCGATCCGAGCGCCCACGGTGGCCGCCGATGGTGTCCGGCCAGAGCGGCCGATGCCGTGAACGAAGCGGAGCACATCCGCTGGTGTCACCCGCTCAGGCGTCTTGCCCAGGTCGCGAAAGAAGGGCCACAACATCCTCGAGTAGGACTCGACCGTGCGTCGGGAGCCGGAACGGTTGCCCTTCTCGACGAGGAAGGCGTAGAGGGCCTGGTCCCAGACGGAGGGATCGCCGCTGGTTAGGGCGGGGAGGGGTTGAGCGGTCATCGTGGGCGCCTCGAGAGCGAACTGGACGCCCACATCGATCACTCGACCGGCCGCCGAAAGCAACCCACTATCGCGGCATCGTCACGAGCTGCTCTAGCCGCCAGGGTGACTGGCGTGGATAAGGTTGAGGCTCTCGCTCAGACCGCACGCGCCGATCGCGATCGCTAGCTGATAGTCCGAAGTTCCGGCCAGAGCGTGGTCCACGGTGCTCGCAGTCCGGTGCACACCGAGACAGCCTTGCCCTGTTCCCCGTTCATGATGCCCAGGCCGTTGTCGATGTACGCGACGTCATGGCAGCCCACGAAGAACTGGTTCGGGTCGGTTGGCCTCCAGTCACCCACGTGCACCACGACCGTACGGTCGGGTGGTGGGGGTCCCCAACTCCAGAACGAGTTGTGACCCGAGTAGATGGGCGGCAGCCCGACGCCCATCAGCTCGAGCGGGCTCGCTTCGCTGTAGTCGTTGGTCAGGATCACCGCATGGTCACGCTCGTCTGCGGGAAGTGCAGCCACTACGTTCTCCACTGTTGCGACGAACTTGGGCCAGCCGATCTGGTTCGCCGTGTCGGGAACCGTGGCGGGCAGCGATGACTTCGCAAAGTCAGCGACCGGCAGAATCGGCAGGGTGAGGTAGACGATGAGCAGGCCGGCCTTGCCGCCGGTGACGACGACCAGGGCGAGCGCCACGAGCGCCGCGATCGCGATCGCCCGCCACGGTCCTGCCGCCCGCGCTCGCAGCATCCACACCAGGCCCGCAGCGCTGATCGGGAAGAGCAGCGGTCCGGTGAAGAGCCAGAGCAGCGGCACGATCTGGGATCGGTTGTCGGCGGCGTACTGGGAGATGGCTTGCGCCATCGTGAGCTGCGGCCAGCCGTTTGTCGCCTGCCAGGCGAAGTTCGGGGCCCAGATCAGGAGCGCGATCCCGATGGCCGCCCACGCCCACGGCGAGCGCACGACGTCCCAGCGCCGGGCGAGGACGAGTCCTACCGCCAGTCCCGCTCCCAGGAACAGGATCGTGTCCTTGTTCTCCAGAGCAATCCCGGCCACGATGCCCACCGCCAGCCAGAGGCGCCTGTCACCGCCAGCGAGCAGCTTCACGAGCAGCCAGAGGACGATCGCCCAGGCCAGTAGGTCGGGCTCGGTCGTGGTGTCGAGATGGCCCGCACCGAGGTAGCCCGACAGGGCGGCCGTGATAGCCGCCAGCACCTGAGCTCGCCGCGACCCGCCGAGGTCACGTGTGATGAGCGCGACCAGGACGACGACGAGAGCCATCTCGATCGCCGGCAGCAGCCGCACGGCCGTCGGCGAGACTCCGAACAGGGCGACGGATGCGGCGGAGAGGAGCGGCGTTAGGGGCGGCTGGTCAACGTAGCCCAAGGCGGGGTGCCGCCCGGCGACGACGTAGTACATCTCGTCGCCATGGAAGCCGTAGGCGCCCGACACGGCCATTAATCCGGCGAACATGAGGCCGGCAACCAGGAGCACCGGCCAGGGGACATCTAGCCAATAGAGTCGGTGGCGTGATGCGGTGGCGCCTGAGATCGTCATCTCCATCCCTGAGTGGTCGATCGAAGCATACGCGCGGGGCCCCGCCGGCCGGCCACTTGAGCTGCCCTCTGGCGTCCCAGAGCAGTCGAACCTCCGACTGAACCTGCCGGGTTGTGATACGAGGTTGACGCCACTCGACTCACACCATCACACGATCGTTTAGACATGATCGGGGGCTAGGATGGCTGAACCGCCAAGCCAGCAAGCCGGATCGTCGTGTGTAACTAAGCAGTGAATGGTCCCGCTAGCAATCGCTACATGATCGACGATCGTCCCTTTGGTGCCTACCCAGGTGGCGGCCGCGAGTTGCTCGGCATTCCGAGCTTGGGCGATGGCACAGCGCCTACCTCGGGCACGCGCTCGACGACATGGGGATAGCCGCCGCCACCGGCGTACGCGGGATCGGGATCGTCTCCATGCTGGCCTCTACAGACGACCTCCGCGCGGCCGGCGCGTCCGAGTCCGCCGACTCCGTCGTGGAATGGGCCGATCGGTTCCTGGGGAAGTCGGCCGCCGGAGCGTGACCGATCGCGTACTGCGGTCTCGACGGTGCAATCAGGCCCAAGGTAGCCCAGCCAATTCCCCGGCAGCACGATGACGACGCATACCACAGGCCCTTCGGAACGTAGTCGAAGAAGCGCTCGGTGGCCCCACCGGACGATGTGGCATGGCACAATGGGGGCGCGTCTCCGCTATGCAGGGGTCAGTTCGTCTGTTGGGCTCCCGGACATAAGACCGAGGGGACGGAGCGCAGGGGCTTTGGCTGGGCGAGGGCGACACACAACCTGGGTGCTAGTGGCGATTCTGATCTCCGTCCAGGTCGGAGTCTGGGGCGCCCTCGTGCTGCTGGACCGGCTTGAGCCATCGGCATCCTCGTCACCCGTGGCCTCGCGCGACGCCCAGGTCCCGTCTGTCCCACTGCCATCGTCGCCTGAGGAATCGATCGCTGCCTACCTCGCCTCTTTCCCGGTCCTGTCGTCGCCTGGGGCGTCACTCGACCCCGATGCGCCGTCTCTGCCTGTGCCTCCTGGGTCGGTCCTGCTAAATGCCCAGATGGAGGGATCGGGCCCATCCGCCTACAGGCTTGTTGCCTGGTGGAGCGGCGCGGGCTATGAGGACACCGTCGCCTTCTACGGTCGGTTGAGTGACCCGCGTTGGCACGGGTCCGGTTCCTCCACGACGCCGCAGGCTGCCGTGTTCATGTTCTCGGACGGAACGGGCATGTTCTCCGACGCGCGGGTGGAGGTCGATCGAACTGACCCGGTCCGCATTGGGGTCGACTTTCGACCGCTGGAGCCTGTCTCCGAATCGAGCGTCGTTCCCGGGCCGACGGTCGGGCTGGGGCCATGGCCTGCGGCCAGCGCCCTTGTCGAAGGATTCCCTGTGGAGTTCATCCCAGGCGGAGCCAGGCTCGTTGACGCATCATCGATCGACCGGACCTACTTCGCGATCTTCGCAGGGCCAATCGATGTGGCCGCCTACCGCGCCCAGATCGCGTCGGTAGCGGACATCACGGCCACGCAAGACAGCACTGACTACACGGTCGTGTTGTTCACCTTCGATGGTCATCCCGGGCAGGTCGCCCTCGACAAGACCACCGGCGAGCTCGAGATCGAGGTGACCTCGTGAGGCGCCGGGTCACTTGGATAGTTGTCTGTTTGAGTGTCCTCTCCGCGAGCTGTCCATCCGTGGTTCTCTCTGCGAGCCCTCAGCCCACGGCCGAGACGGCGGGCCCTTGGTCCCTCAGCGTCAGTTCGGACCGAGTCCACGTTGCTCTCATCTCTCAATCCGACAGCGAGGCTCGAATAGCACTCGAGAGCGATGTCGGCATCAAGCCATCTGGCCAGTTCTCGGGCCAACTTCTCAAAGCGCTCGGCCTGAGCGAGGGCTACAGCCAGCACGCGGATTGGGAACCGGCTGGCGGTCCGGAGATCCAATGCCCAGGAGACGCGGCAGATCCAGCAATGGGTTGTCTTTCGGGAGCAACGGGCGGAAGCGTGCTGATACCAGACGGAGTGAGGATCGAGCTGAGGCTGGTGGCCCCCACCGCATCTGGCTCCACCACGATCATTGTGGCCCCCGATCTTGGCAGCTTCGCGTATGACAGCGCCGTCACTGCGATCGGCATCGCTCTCACGGCGCTGGAGCCAAATGGCGGTGAGTACGACATCGGGATGATCCACAGACTAGCTACGCAGCTGCTTCCGGAGTGCGCAGGCATACGGTCGGCGATGGGTCGGGGCGACCTCGCCGAGGCAAGCTGGGAGTTGCTTTCGGTGGCGCGGCGGGCCGCCGAAATCATCCTTGAGCACTCAGGCGATTGGGGCATCCCGTGGAAGGAGACTGAGCTCCTGAACATGATGGGTCCGCTCGAGATCAAGCTTGGACTGGCTACCACGAGAGCCGTAGGCGTCCTGGCCAATCTCGACGTCTGCCTGCTCAGCAGTTGCGCCACAACGGTTGTTGCCACTTATGCAAGCCCGCCTTTCCCAGCACCAACGGCGAGCGTCCCCACACCCACACCCACACTCACGCCCGAGCCGACTCCTGAGACAATTCCTAGCTCCCCAGCCATTCCTGCGAGCCTCTTCGGAGAGTGGGTACTGGCATTCTCGGGGGTCTCGACCGGGTGCCCAACTGGTTATAAGGATCAGTGCTACTCATTCACTTCTGGGGGCTCATTCAACGTGTCGGAGTCGTCGAACGTTCTCTCGGCGTCGGGGCTAGATACCAACGGCAACGCGTACACCGTGGTGGGCAAGCAGTCCGGCTCGAAGGTCACCTTCACGATCAGCGGCAACGGGATCACGGGCGGCATAGGCAATGCCACCACGACGTACACGGGCACTGTGGCGGGCTATCAGATAACGGGGACATTCACCGGCAGGGGACGTGGTTGGCCTGAGAATCTCGGCGTCTTGGCCTCCTGGAGCGGTGACTTCGTCGTAATGATTTACCAGTAGGCCACCGCCGCAGGACTCCGGAAATCGAGAGGAGCAGGATTCGGTGAGGTCAGTCGAGGCAGCCGCGACTCGCTCCCATCGCGACCGGCCCGGTTCACGCCGGCGGGTGGTCCGGCTCCTGGGCATTGTCCCGGCCCTGCTGCTGCTCTCCGGACTCCTTGCGGTCTTGGCGGGACCGCTCGCAGCGTCTGCGGCGGCATCTGCGCCGGCTGGCGTCGTTGTCGCCTGGGGCCACCCCAACCATGGCGAGACCGAAGTCCCGGCCGGTCTCTCGGACGTCACCGCGATCGCCGCCGGGGGCTACCACAGCCTCGCCCTCAAGTCGGATGGCACTGTGGTCGCCTGGGGCGCCAACATCTGGGGCCAGACCGACGTCCCGGCCGGTCTCTCGGGCGTCACCGCGATCGCCGCCGGGGGCTACCACAGCCTCGCCCTCAAGTCGGATGGCACTGTGGTCGCCTGGGGCGCCAACATCTGGGGCCAGACCACCGTCCCGGCCGGCCTCTCGGGCGTCACCGCGATCGCCGCCGGGGGCTACCACAGCCTCGCCCTCAAATCGGACGGCACGGTCGTCGCCTGGGGCGCCAACATCTGGGGCCAGACCGACGTCCCGGCCGGCCTCTCGGGCGTCACCGCGATCGCTGCCGGCTGGGGCCACAGCCTTGCCCTCAAGTCGGATGGCACCGTTGTCGCCTGGGGTCGTGACCCGGACTTGGGCGCAGCGAACGCCACCGTGCCGGCCGGCCTCTCGGGCGTCATCGCGATCGCCGCCGGCTACAGTCACAGCCTCGCCCTGAAGTCGGATGGCACGGTCGTCGCCTGGGGCCGGTACTACTCGGGGTCCTACGACATCGCCGTCCCGGCCGGCCTCTCGGGCGTCACCGCAATCGCTGCCGGCATCGACTACGACCTCGCTATCGCGCCTCCGCCGGGGGCGCCAACGACCACGTCTTCGCTCCTTGGGTCAGTGCCCACGCCGGCCCAGATCACGCTCGATCCGGTGATTGTGGCCGAGAGTGCCGTAATCACCGCCGGCGTGATCATCTTCGTGCCGTTCCCGGGCATGCTCTTCAATCGAACATTCGAAGAGAACTATCCCGAGATCGCCGGACGGGTTCGCCGCAGCCGCCGGCGGCTGGGCGCCCGCCGGCGGCTGCGGGCGTTAGCCATCTCGGCGCGTCACCGCCTGCGGCTCCCACCGGCCTCTCCGCTGTCAGAGCCACTGCCCTCCGATCCAGCGCACCAACGGGACGCGACGGACCCAGAGCCGGAGCATGGGACTGAAGCCAGACTGCGGAGGTCGCCGCTCGGCATCGCACTGTTCCTGGCGGTGAGCACACTCCTGTACGGCCTTCTGGACCCGACCCTCGGGCTCAGCCTCGGGTCCCTGGCGACGCTCGCCGGTCTCGCAGTTGGACTCGAGGTCACGTTGCTCGCGTTCTGCGTCCCGATTGCCCTCATGTACCGTCGAAAAGCCATCGGGTTCTCCGTCCAGGCGTTGCCGGGGGGTCTTGTGGTCGGGCTCGCGTGCGTATTAGTGACTCGGCTGACCGACTACCAACCGGGGTACCTCTACGGGCTCATCGTGGCCATCATCGCGGCGCGTAAGGTGAGCGTCGCCGTCGATGGAAAGGCGATGGCAATGGCTGCGACCAGCACTTTCGTCGTCGCGGTCGTGGCCTGGTTCGGCCTCCTGTGGGTTGCCCCGCTGAGACCCGCCCAGGGTGACCAGGGGCTAACCCTCATCGCGATGCAGACGGCGTTCGTGATGGCCGTGGTGGCGGGCGTGGAACTGACCTTCTTCGGGATGCTGCCGCTGCGCTTCCTGCCGGGCGAGAAGGTCTTCCGCTGGAATCGCCTCGTCTGGGCCGTCCTCTTCGGGAGCGGGATGTTCGGGTTCGCTCACGTGCTCATGAATCCCAGGAACGGATATCTGGCCGACTCCACCAGGACTCCCCTGGTGACCGTCGTCGCCCTCCTGATCTTCTTTGGGCTCAGCTCGACCGTCTTCTGGGCGTACTTCCGGTTCCGGCCCAGACCTGTGGCGCCCGCGGCCACGTAGCACGACGGGTCGACCTGGCCAACTGAACCGCTCGCGAAAGGCTGCCCCGCCGACTTGACGACATTGTCGCCGCAGACCCTGCTCGGCCGCGTCAGATGCGCGAACTCCATCCTTGAGCATCTGGCGACGGGATAGGCGTATCCGGCTCGCTTAGGCCGGATTTGGGGTCACCGCTTCACTCGTCCAATCTCACATTGCGGCCGAGAAGCTGCGTGAGTTGCTGAAACTCAACAAGGAGGGGGCTATTCCGCCCGACGAGTACGCCGCGAAGAGGAAGGATCTACTTGGTCGCTTCTAGATTCGCCACCGACGTTGGCCTGGCGGCGCCAACGGTGAACGCGACTCGCTGGGAACCGTGCAGTCGGGCAGGACCGCTCGGCCCTCAGGGCCCGCGGCGCAAGGCGTAGTACGCGAGCCCCCGTGAATCCGTCGCTGGGTGCTCCTCAAGCCCACATAGGGGCACCAGCCGGAGCGCCAAGAGGGAACTGCTTGACTCGCCAGCCGGCTCGCCGGCGCCGCATGAGAAGCGACGCTATGACCACGTCGTGTAGGGTGCGGCGCCAGGCCCTGGGTCAAGCCATTCAAGGAGTCGGGCCGAGACCATCCGGGTCATCGCCCACGCCGGCCAGTCAACCCTGACGCTCCAGGCTGGCAGCCATGGCTTGATGTCGCCGGAAGTGGGCGGCGGCGTGGCGATAGGAG
>JBEKVD010000086.1:0-9233 GCA_049514315.1 Candidatus Limnocylindrales bacterium
CCGGGAGGCTTGCGACCGGCGACGGCGCCGGTCGAGGATTGAAACCTGCTCGCAGACAAGCCGGCGCTTTCGGCCGCCAGCTTGCGACCGGCGACGGCGCCGGTCGAGGATTGAAACAGCCTCCAGAAGAGCAAGAGCCGCGGCCATATCGACCTTGCGACCGGCGACGGAGCCGGTCGAGGATTGAAACGACATCACCGGCGACTACGACCCAACGGCTACGACCGGCTTGCGACCGGCGACGGCGCCGGTCGAGGATTGAAACGTCTCGACCGGGCGCGAGCTGCTGCTCGTCCGCACTTGCGACCGGCGACGGCGCCGGTCGAGGATTGAAACCCCTTAAGAGTGTGACTCTTAGTCACACCCTCCTTGCGACCGGCGACGGCGCCGGTCGAGGATTGAAACGATGGATGGAGGCGTACGTTGAACGCTACGGCGGGCTTGCGACCGGCGACGGCGCCGGTCGAGGATTGAAACGCGACGAACGGACCTATGCCGGCTCTCAGATCAACGTCGTCCGCCTTGCGACCGGCGACGGCGCCGGTCGAGGATTGAAACCTCGACCGTCCTCCACGCCTACCGCTCGGCGCTGCCTTGCGACCGGCGACGGCGCCGGTCGAGGATTGAAACTGGGCCAACGCCGGCGAAAAACGGCTCGCTCTGGCTTGCGACCGGCGACGGCGCCGGTCGAGGATTGAAACTCGCAGACCTCCGTGAGCGTGCCGTCGATCTTCCCTTGCGACCGGCGACGGCGCCGGTCGAGGATTGAAACACCTCTGTGTCGAGCTCGGATGCCGGTACGGGGGGCTTGCGACCGGCGACGGCGCCGGTCGAGGATTGAACTTAGCCAGAGATGCCGGTCGTCGACGAAGCGGGCTGCGAGATAGCCAATAAACGGTTCGAGCGGATCCGGAGCGGCCTTCCTGCGGACGCCGGGCTGCCTCTCGCCGGCAACATAGGCGCGGACCGTCTTGCGGTCGCGCCCGAGGTGGCGGGCGATGGCCGAGATCGACCAACCCCGTCGTGCGAGTGCGTGGACCTCCACGTCTTCTCCCTGTGTGAGCATCGGCCGGGGCCTCTTCCGTGCTTCGGCGTCGAACACCGTCAGCATCGGTTGGGGCCCTGCCCCGTCGTTGACCAGACCGTCACAAACGGCCCGATCCGGCTGCTCAGACCTGGGGAGATTCGGTGATCAGCTCTGGGGAGATTCCGCTGATCGGCGACAAGGCCATTCTCGACGGCGAGAAGAGCGCCGTCGCCGTCGACCGACTGGTTCACGTCCCTGCCGGGACGCGCCACAACTTCGTCAACACCGGCAAGGTCGACCTTCGGCTCTACACGATCTACGCTCCGCCTGAGCACAAGCCGGGCACGATCCACAAGACCAAGGCTGAAGCCGACGCGGCCCACGAAGCCGAGCATTGAGCTGTGTCGCCCCGGAGCGGGCGGCGCGGGTGCTCGGCTGAACGGGCCCGCAGATCAAAGCGGCCTCATCGCGTAGTCACGATGCTGCCACGGTGTGGGAACTGAAGCCGTCCGGGCCGCGTCTTAGCGGGGCGAGAGAACTCTTGCACGCCTTCAGAGGTGAGGAAGATGAGCCGAGCCACCAACTCCATCGAGCGCTCCCGCGCCATCCGAGGAGGGCTGTGGGGTCTCGGAGCGCTGGTCCTTATGGGCGCCAGCCTTTCCGGCTGCGCCGGTCAGGCCGCCGCGATGGCGGAGGCTACCTCGCAGGCGACCCGCGCCGCTAGCTCACCGGACGCCGCAACGCAGGCCGCCGCGGCCATCGACGCCTTCGGGTTCGACTTCTACAAGGCCACCCTTACGGCGAAGGACAACGCCGTGTTCTCGCCGGCCAGCATCGTCCTGGCCCTCTCGATGGCCCAGGCCGGAGCCCGTGGCGAGACGGCCACCCAGATGGACACCGTCCTTCACTCGGCTGCGGGGTCCGGTGGCGGCAACGGGATCAACTCGCTGGACCAGTTACTGGCGGGGTTCTCGGGCACGTTCAAGGACGCCGACGGCAAAGACCTCGATCTGACCCTTCGCATCGCCAACGCTCCGTTCGCCCAGCGCGGCCTGCAGCTGCAGCCAGCCTACCTCGACACCCTCGCGTCCAAATACGGGGCCGGCCTGCGGCTCGTCGACTTCGAGAACGACCCGAGTGGCGCCTGCAAGCTGATCGATGCCTGGGTCAGCGATCAGACCGAGGGGCGGATCCCCAAGTTGCTCGACAGCCTCGACTCGTTGACACGACTCGTGCTTGTCAACGCCATCTACCTCAAGGCGCCCTGGCAGACCCCATTCGATGAGAAGAACACGGAACCCGAGCCGTTCACAAGATCTGACGGCTCGCAGGTCAGCATCCCCACGATGGGCCTCAACCTGTCTGAGGGCAGATATGCCTCTGGCTCGGGCTGGCAGGCCGTGGAGCTCCCCTATGCCGGCGGCTCACTCGCCATGACCATCGTGGTTCCCGATGACCTGGCCGCCTTCGAGGCCAGCCTCGACGCGGCGAGCTTCGCCCGGATCACGGCCTCACTCCAGCCCGCGGACGTGGACCTGACGCTGCCCCGCTTCAAGATCGAGACGAAGTCCGACCTCTCGTCCGCCCTGGCGCAAATGGGGATGCCCCTCGCGTTCGACCCGGAGCGGGCTGACTTCTCCGGGATCACCACGCAGGAGCAGCTGTACATCTCCAAGGTCGTCCACCAGGCCAACATCGCCGTCGACGAGAAGGGCACGGAGGCCTCCGCGGCCACGGCCGTGGTGATGGTTGCCGGTCTGGCGCCGTCCAACCAGGTGACATTGCACGTCGACCGGCCCTTCATCTTCGCCGTCCGGGATACCAGCACGGGCGCGATTCTCTTCCTCGGGCGGGTGGTCGATCCCTCCGCATAGCGGAGCTCGTCGATGTTCAGACATGGTCCTGCCGAGAACTGCATGCCGCCGTCGCCGGCAGCCAGTCGCGGTGACGTTCGACGAGAGCCGATCCTCAGATCCAAGGGTCACGCGGAGGCGCATAGATACTGTGGCGGCACGGCCCTGGCCGACCGAGCGACCGTCGATCACGTGACCGAGACTCGGCGGCCTTGCTTGCGGCATCAACGGCTGCCACGAGGGCTTGGGAGTGCCGAACGGGGGGAGGAACCACGAATGGGTGGACGGCTCCGGCGGCTTGGTATCGTCGCAGTAGTCACGCTCGCGGTTGGAGCCTCCGGCTGTGCCCTCCTGTCGAAGGATGACTCGGCGAGGCTCCACCAGGAGGTGCAGGCCGACCTGGCGAGATGGGCCGCCGCGGTCGCAGCGGCCGGCAGTCAAACCGCCTTCGTTCCCGTGGGCGAACTGACGGGCCAGGTTGGCGACTGGGAGCTCGACGTTGGCGACAACAACAAGCCCGCCCTGATGGCCGGTCTGGTCGAGGCGGCCGTCAGCCTGCCAGCCGAGACACCGCCCGATGGCGAGCTTCGCTGGCAGGACGGCAGCACCCGGACGGTTCGATTGATCTCGGCGCAGCAGGCCTTCTCGGAGCTGAGGGCCGACGGGTCCGGGTCCTGCGCCGAATGCGTGCCGTTGCAGATCACCGGGTCACGGCTGACGACCGGATCGGTCCAAACGAGCCGCGGCCCGGCGGAGGCACCCGTATGGGAGTTCACCGTGGCGGGCACGGCGGTCCTGGTGACCCGCGTTGCGATCGCAGATCGCGTCACGGTGGTCCCGCCGCCCTGGGACTCCAGCGACCCGCCCGTCGGCATCTCGATCGACTCGGCGACCGGAACCGTCGGCGGGCGGCAGCTCACGGTTGACTTCACCGGTGCGCCGGCCCCGGGTGATCAGCCGTGCGGTGCGGACTACACCGCCGAGGCGGTGGAATCTCCAACGGCGGTCGTGGTCGTCGTCACGGAGCACGCCAACGGGCTCCCGGTTGCATGTACAGATGTCGGCGCCCGACGCACGGCCGAAGTCGAGCTGTCGGCGCCACTCGGTGAGCGGACCGTGCTCGAGGTGAGGCAAGGACTACCCGTCGCAGTTCTGCTGACGGGTTGACGCGACTCGTTCTCGGGGATGGACCTGCGGTCGGTATTTGCCGCCCTGCTCCTGAAGAAGCCTGCGATCCCCCACGATGGTTTCATCGTGTGGGCGTCAAGAGGTCGCCAGACCGAGGCTCGCCCCGGCCCCGCTCCGCTGGTCGGCTACGTCGTGACAGCAAGACCGGCTGCGTCGGGGCTTTCGACACCTGTGGTCCTTGCCAACGCCGGCCGTGACGGGCAAGGACACAAGTTGACCCACAGATGGCCGAAGCTAGAATCCAGCCGAGACGCCGGTTCGCCCGGCCGCTTCGACCGTGGTGCGACGCCCGAGATCGGGAGGGCCCGCAGATGAGCGGGAGACGCTGCCTACCGCTGATCGTGGCGCTTGCGGTAGCCGGGGCTGGCGCGGGATGCTCGAACGGCATCCTGTTGCCTTCCGTCTTTCCGGGGACGGGTGGTGCCCCGACTGGACAGAACCCGGCGACGCTTCCGCCCCTGACCGGCACGCCGATCCTCTACTTCGCCACCTCGTCGGGGGCCACCGAGTACAACGTAGGGGGCGCCGGGGTCACCATCAAGTCGTCGGGCCAGAATATCGTCCGGTACGTGCCGCAGTGGACGTATGCCGACGTGGTCTCTACCAACTACAGCCCTGACTACGCGGCTTCGCACATTTACCCGTACGTGGTCGACGATCGGTTCTTCATCGTGCAGCAGTCGGACACGGCCGCCACGATCAGTGAACTCGACCCGGGACGGCGAAGCGGTGGGGATGCCCCGTGGATCGGTAGCGGTAGCACCAATATCGCCATGCAAATCGACCTGGCCTGCTCGGCGGTCGTCGGCAACACCTACTACTTCGCCAATACCCCGGTCTGGGACCCGTTCCATCTCCGCTACACGGACAGCGTCTTCTATAAGGTGGATCTGGGCAGCAATCCGGGGCACGATACGCAGCTCAGCGCCGGCTGCGACGGCCACCTGCAGGCTTCCGATGGCGTTCTGTTCGACGCCTCGTACACGGCCAACAGCGATGGTACGGCCACGCTCGTCACCTACCAGCACGATCTGACGACTGGCCAGGCAATCGAGTCAACGCGGCAGGCCTGGAACATCGCGACTGCGGCTCAGTACACAGAAGACCACTTCGCCTTCAGCAAGGGCATCGCCTACTGGGCCCGTCTGGCGAAGGCGGATAGCACGCTCCAGATCTTGAGCAACGCTCCGGGATCGACCGATTGGGACATAGTCTGGAATGGGAGGGTCAGCGGCCTCGATCGCCTCGACACGTTAGCGGCCGACAACGGCTGGGTAGCCGCCTTGGATTGGCCGGACGGAGTCATCTTCTACATGGACACCAAGTCGGGCCAGAACAACACGATCGATCTGCACATGAATGTCTACGACATGAAGATCCTGTACCTGCCGAGCTGACGGAAGACGCTGGGCCCCGGGGCGTGCCAGCCGAAGGGGTGGTGCTGATGACGGCGGGAGCCCTGCGGGGGAGTTGGACGGCCGAAATGGGAGGCGCGGGGCTCTGAAGCAGGAGACCGAGCCGTGGGAGGGAAGCCGTGGACCTCCTCAGCCGGTCGGGTTCTCCGCGCGGCTTGCCTTGTTCGGCGGGGTCGCGGCCGCGATCTTCCGCGTGTCGGGGGCGTGTACGCCGGTGGGAGAATCTGCCTAGGAGACTGACCTATGCCGTTGCCTCTGCCGCGCCGACACCCTGCCCCGGATGCGCGTGAGCCTCATCCTTTCGAGTCGATGAATGAGCCCTTGATAGGGATGGTTGAGGCGGTCGGGTCGCGGATCCAGGGCATCGTCACCGCCACTACGCCTCATGTCTCGGAGCGCTGTGCACGCTGCAACGAGCCCAGGGCGGATCCGATCCATCATGTCCCTGACGAGGCCGACGAACGCTGGGGCTGAGACCACCTTCGCCAAGCGTCGCCCCGACGCAGCGTGTGGACAATACCGGCGCCCGTCTCCCGCGGGCCGCCTCTCGGTGTTCAGCCCCCGACAAGCCGCCGCGGCTAGGCTCGCCCCAGCCCCCGCTCCGCCGCTCGGCTACGTCGAGACAGCTGGGCTGGCCGCGTCGGGGGCCTGATCTCTTGGGCCTGACTCGACACTGGCGTGAGCGCTGGTTGTCGGCGACGATCCCGTCGGGAAGCCAGTTCTCCATGCGGCACGATGAGTGATTGATAGTGGGGGTGTTGGGATCGAGCGTTATCTGTTCTGGCGCGCGTCTCTGGTGGTCGTCGGAGGCATCAGCGCCAGTGGGAGAATGTGCACACCAAGGAGGCTTGGGCAGGCGTCCCAACCCTGGCTGCCGGGACCCCATCGGCCCACCAGGCGAGATCGGCCCGTGTGCAAGGGGAGTGCAGGGGATGGACAGGGAAAGGGCGCGTCGCAGCTTTCTTTCGAGCCTCGCCATCGCAGCCGTTCTGGCAGGCTGCTCCTCGGGTCCAAGCCCATCTCCGACGACCGCGCCGCCGACCCTGTCGCCCGCAGTCGTGATAGCCAGCGCGACACATGCGCCTTCGCCGACCCCGGTACCCACGCCGACAGTCGGGTTCAGCCTGACCGGCTCGATGGCAACCGCGCGCGAGCTCCACACCGCCACGCTGCTCTCCGACGGCCGGGTTCTCATCATTGGAGGATCGGATGGCTCCAAAGAGCTCGCCTCCGTCGAGCTGTATGACCCCGCGACGGGCACGTTCAGTCCGACCGGCTCGCTGGCCACTCCTCGCGACGATTTCACCGCCACAGCGTTATCTGACGGCCGCGTCCTCGTTGCTGGCGGGCAGACGGACGTAACCTCGACCCTCGAATGTCTCGCCTCAACCGAGCTGTATGACCCGGCTACCGGCACTTTCAGCCCGACAGGCTCGATGACCGCCGCTCGCTGTGGCCAGACCGCCACGGCGCTCTCCGACGGCCGGGTCCTCATGGCCGGAGGCCAGGACGCGGGCTTCAACGTCACGGCCTCGGCCGAGCTGTATGACCCGGCGACCGGCAAGTTCAGCTCGACCGGCTCGATGACTGCCGCCAGGGACGGGGCCACCGCCACGACGCTCTCCGACGGCCGGGTTCTCATCGCCGGAGGTGCCAATGGCTCAGGCGTTCTGGCCTCGGCCGAGCTGTATGACCCGGCGACCGGTAAGTTCAGCTCGACCGGCTCGATGACTGCCGCTCGGGACGGGGCCACCGCCACGACGCTCTCCGACGGCCGGATCCTCATCGTTGGAGGCGAGACGGACATGGCCCCGGCTAGCGACCGGCTGGCCTCAGCCGAGTTGTATGACCCGGCGAGCGGCAAGTTCAGCCCGACCGGCTCGCTGACCATCGGTCGAGACGCTCACACCGCCACCCTACTGCCCGACGGCCGGGTCCTCATCGCCGGAGGATGGGACGGCTCAGCGACGCTCGCCTCAGCCGAGTTGTATGACCCGGCGACCGGCAAGTTCATGGCCACGAGCCGGCTGACTTCCGCTCGCGAATTCCACACCGCCACCCTGCTGCCCGCCGGCCGGGTCCTCATCGCCGGAGGAGAGGCCCTCGGAACCTCGACCTTCGAGACCCTAGCCTCAGCCGAGCTGTACCAGCCGTAGGTTCGGCTCGAGCTCAACCCTCGATGTCACTGAGGCTGAGATTGGCCGCAGCTACGGCGCCCTCATTTCCGAGGACGATTTCTCGGCAATTGGCGCCCTCGAGTACAAGCCAGGCACCGTTGGCGGCAAGGTAACTGTCTTGGCTGCCTTGAGCATCGAGAGGTTGAACATGGCTCAGGCTGAACGTGGGGTCGGCGCTTCCGGCCCTCGCCCGAGAGCGCCGTCGAGCTTCGTCCGCACCCAGGCACTGGCAATCCCGAGCGCCCGGTGACTCTCGCCGAGCTTCTCGAGCGCCTCGGACTTCGCCGGCTCGACCAGGTCGGCCACAAGTTCGGTCGTTCGCCGGGAGAGGGCTTCGGGGTCTGGGGGCGTGGCCGCCGGAACGCCGTCGAGTTCGGCCAGGCGGACGGCCATATCCGCGAGAAGCTGCGTTCTCTTGAGCTGCTCATCCCAGGCCGCTGCCACGTCGGGGAAGAGTGCCCGATGGCCATCGAGATACCGATCCTCGACGATGCCACGAGCTTCTTGCTCTGCATGGAGCTCGCCGACCCGCATCGTCAGGAGATCGCGATAGGTGGCGAAAGTCTCGGTGTACGTGGGGTCGCGTCTGCCCGCGGCTCGACCCTCCGTCGTGAGCAGACCGATGTGGGCCGAGAGAGCAGTATCAATCAGCCCCTCTTGATCCAGGGACTCGTGCGCGGTCACATTGATGCGCAGCACGAGCTCGAAGCGAAACACCGTCTCGCGCAAGGCCGAGTTCACCGCTGCCCGAACCTGGTCTGCCGGCTTGCCGTGCAGGCGCGCCCACGCCCCGTCGTGCGCTTCCCGGCAGAGGCGGTCGATCGGCTGGTCATCGCCCGGTAGATCAAGGATCGATGCGACGTACGCCTCGAGGCTCCCGTAGGCATGCGCCTCCGCCAGCCAGCGCAGGACGAGCTGCGTGGGCGACAACGTTTCGTCGATCTTGGCGAGCCGTCGATCTAGAGTCATCGTGTTGCCTCGCGCGAGAATGCGGCGGTCTCATCGGAGCGCGACCCCTCGCCAACCGCTGCTTCGAGGGCGTCGAGGCGCTCCTCGAACTCGCCGACCTTCAGCAGGTTGGTGGCCGCCACGGCGGCCGAGATCAGGACCCGCGAGCGGGCGACGCTGTTGTCGAGGCCCACGGCGTCGACGACCACGATGTCGAGTAGTCGACGTATGCCCGATACAGAGTCCAGACCGGGCAGGTCGTAGGCGACCGCGATGGTGCCCTCCTTGCGCCGGCGCAGGCCGCCGAGCTTGTGGGCTTCGGCGGCGTCGGCTGCTCGCTCGGGATCGTGGGCGAAGCAGTAGGGGCGATCGATCAGCGGGGCCATCCCACACGGTCCGCCGTTGGCCTTGAGAGTGGCGCAGCGTCTACGCATTAGCATCGATTAGCTCCACACATCAGCACCATCTCGCCATAGTGTGCAGTTCGCAGGCCCATGAACGCAGGAGCACGGCATGGTCAAACCGTCGGTGACGCCGGCCGAGATCGGCGAAGCGTTTGCCCGGATGGGCAGGCTGCAGGAGGAGTTGGCTCGTCGGGAGCGGGCCATCGGCCGAAAGGCTCAGC
>JBEKVD010000087.1:0-9219 GCA_049514315.1 Candidatus Limnocylindrales bacterium
GGCGGTCCGGGCGAAGACGAGCCGGGCGGTGTTGTATCGGCGGTGGCCAAACCGTCCCCAGCTCCTGGTCGCCGCCCTCCGGTGGCACGCGGGATTGACGTTTGAAGTGCCCGACACCGGGACTCTGCGCGAGGACCTTCTGGCCCTGCTCCGCCACATGACGGCACGCGTCGGTGAGGTCACCGGGGTCCTGAGCTTCCTGATCGCCGATTCCTTCACCGAGGCGGGGGTCTCGCCCTCGGTCCTGCGCGAACGGGCGCTCGCCGACGCCCCCATATACGGAACGGCCCTCATCATCGAGCGCGCCGTCGCACGCGGCGAGATCGACCCGAGCCGTCTCAGCCCTCGGATACGTTCCTTACCAGTCGACCTCGTCCGCCACGACCTGATCATGACCCAGATGCCAGTTCCCGACGCGACATTAGTCGAGATCGTTGACCGGATCTTTCTTCCACTGGTCCGCGGCTGAGGCCCCGAAGAAGATGTCCCGACGACCTCGCGGTCCGGGCAGGGCATGTCCGCCGGGCGCATGCGGGGCCGGCGGGAAATTCCCCTCACGAAAGAGTCCCGCAGCGTGCCGGTCTGCACTCGTGCGAGTGAACAGCGGAACCTCCGCATAGCTGATCACGAACCCCGGCTGAGTAGCCGGATCTGACGAAACGCTCGCTGGTCGAACTACGCCGCCATAGTGTTGCCAAGACGGCCGGCCTTTTGGGTAGGGCCCACACCGTCTCGATCTAGCGCCCGCTCCGCTGGCCGTCGACGAACCGGCCCATCCGACCAGTCGAGCGACCGCGACGTGGACCATAGACGCGGGTGGGACAATTGAGCCTCACGGGGAGCTCTGACACGCGGCCCACACCCTGGCCGCCGGGACCGCGCCGAGCCACTGGCGAGACCGACCCGGACACACGACAGTTCCCGCGCGTCCTGGTGATGGCGGCGGGGCCTCGACCGAGGGTACTGACGTGAAGGCCGGCGCGGGCTGGGTTCTCCAGCCAGACACGTTGCCAGGGCTCTCTGTCGGGGACGTCGTCGCGCTTGACATCGCGGACGGCGAGTACGCCTTCTCGGAACCACGGCTGAGGCGAGTAGCCGGGCTGCAGGTTACGTCGACGGACGAAGACACTGTACCAGTGCCGGGGTGGGTATCGCCTCGCGATGATCCGCCCGGGATCAGCCCTACTTGATCACCCCGCCGGACGCCATGTCTTCGCGGCGTCAAAGCCCAGGGGGCGTGGATCTGGTTCGTGTCCGAGCGTCTGGAGTCGTCAAGACGCCGTAGAGGTGGACCATGACTGATCAACCGGACCAATCGCTCGGGTTCTGCGATTTCTGCGGTGCCAAGCGGATCGTCGCCGGGCAGAGCCATTGCGGATCGTGCGGCCAGAAGCTCTCCCAGCTATCGGAGGTAGCTCTCGGTCCGGTTCCGGCTGTGGCGGCGGCTGCGACTCAGGTCGCGACGGAGGTCCAGGCAGTCCCCGAGGTGCCCGTCGCTCCGACGCTGCCTGTAGCCCCCTCGATCCCCGAGCAGCCGTTGGCTCAACCCGAGGTTCTCCCGCCTCCCCTCGTACCCAACCCTCCCCCGGCGTGGGCCACGACCGCTCCTGGCGATGCGGCCGCAACGCTTCCGCCGGCCCCGTACCCTCCTCCGCTGCCAGCGCACGCCGCCGACTACTCGCGGCCGGGGGGCTACGGTTCGGTCCCCGGGCATCCCGCCGGTTCTGGTTACGCACCGACCCCCGCCGGCCGCAACTCAAAGCCCGTGTTCGTGGGCCTGGGAGTAATCGGGCTCGTGGTAGTCATCATCGCGGGCGCGATGCTCCTCTCCTCGGCTGGTGGCTCCCATGCCACGTCTGCACCCTTGACGACGAATGGTTCCCAATCCAGCGCTCCATCGGCCAGCCCGTGCGTTGTCGCGACGACAACCCTGACCCTGAGCGCGACCGATACTCCGGCTTCGGACGTATACAGCCTCCAGGCCCAGACGAAAGCATCAGTGCCGGGGGTCCAGCTCACGATCTCCTGCGAGCATGGGCCATCCACATATACGGGTTCCAGATTCACGGCTCTCCAGGGGATGACCTTAGTTCTGTCGGTGGCCGAGCAGCGGACCTATTCCACTAGCGGCCATGTCTACAGGATCAACGGAACGGTCAGCTGGTCGACGACGGACATGACAACCATCGCCGACTACGACCTCACCGTCACCGGTGGGTCGCTGGGTAGCTCGGCACAGAGATGCACTAAGGCCTCCGGGTGCTCGACGGGCACCACGTCCGGCGGTGCCAGAACCTCTGTTCCCACGCTTGCTCCGACGGCCGTTCCCACGCCCACTCCGACCGCCGTGCCGGTAGCCGGCAAGATCGTCTTTACCCCTTCTAAGTTGACCTGCGATTCGCCGGTCGCCTTTGTCTACGTCGTAACGCTCCCCTCTTCTGTTACTACGACCGAAAGCATCACGGAGTCCCTGGACGGCAAGGTCGTCAATACCTATCAGGTCACTGCCGATTTTTGGGACCACCATGCCGACGGCAGTTGGTCACTCACTTCTACAGTGACCGCCGCCCAGATGTCGACGATGTGCAAGGCCGGTGGTCTTGACCCCACTGGGCTTGCGATGCTGACGCCAGGCACCCACACCCTCACAGAGACTGATGCCGGCGGCAACATCTTGGCGACGGGTTCCTACACCGTGTCATAGATCGGGGTCTTCGCGCTGACAGTGGTTTTCGGCGTGGCTGGGTCGCGGCTGGCGTAAGTCGACTGGTCGACGGTGGCGAAGAGAACTTGGCCGTCATGGCTCCCGTGATAAGCCGAGAGCCTCCATCAGACCCAGGGCGGTTCACTACGGGTCTACGTCATCAGCCCCAGGGGCGTGACACATCGATGTGGATGGGGAACCGCGCTGCCAACGCACCAGGGCTAGGGGGTTGTGCTGTTCCAATCTGTAGGGGCGGACGCACTAACGCCCGATCGTCACAGCGCAGGCCGCCCCCAAGCGGACCGGCGGGCGTTCAGGAGTGACTCCGCTTTCTGAGCGTATCGCCGGCACTTCGCCAGTTGCATCGGCGCGCGGTTCGACCTAGGTCGGCCAGCTCAGACCTGGCGTCGGGAGCGTTGCTGGGGTGCGAGAATGTGCGCCAAGCTCAGGAAGCTTGGACACGTGGCCCAGATAGGCCCGCCGGGACCTCGCCTAGCTACTGGCAAAACCGGCCCACGTCGAAGCATCCCGAGGGAGGAATAGAGATGACCAGACGCAGTGTGGGAAGCCGCGTTCTAGCGAGCCTCGCCATCGCTGTCTTGCTGGCCGGTTGCGGCGGGGGCTCCCAAGGGCCGAGCGCCGCATCGAACGCCAGCGAGCAACCCGCCACGCCCACGCCTGCCGCGCAGTCGGCCGTGCCCACGGCCATCACGCAACCCGGCGAGTCCGCCGTCACGACTACGGCGATGCCGGCCCACGGAACCGCAGGCTTCAGCGCCACCGGATCGATGAAGGGCGATCGCATCTACCACACCGCCACGCTGCTCGCCGACGGCCGCGTCCTCATCGCCGGAGGAGTTGGCGTCCCGGGGGCGCTCGCCTCAGCCGAGCTATATGACCCGGCCACCGGCAAGTTCAGCCCGACTGGCGCGATGGCCTCCGCTCGCCAGAGCTACACCGCCACGCTTCTCGCCGACGGCCGCGTTCTCATCGCCGGAGGCTTGAACAGCTTTGGGGTACTCGCCTCAGCCGAGCTCTACGACCCCAAGACGGGGACTTTCAGCGCGACGGGCTCGATGACCACCGCCCGCCAGGTGCACACCGCGACCCTGCTCTCCGACGGTCGCGTGCTCATCGCCGGAGGGTTAGGTAGAGACATGAACCCCCTTGACTCGGCCGAGCTCTACGATCCCCAGAGCGGAACCTTCAGCGCGACGGGCTCGATGACGACCGCTCGGTTCAAGCACACCGCGACCCTGCTGACCAATGGCCGCGTCCTGATCGCCGGAGGTGGGAACGGCTCGGGAAATTGGGCCTCGGCCGAGCTGTACGACCCGCAGAGCGGCACGTTCAGCTTGACGGGCTCGATGACGATCGGCCGCAACCTCCATAGCGCCACTCTGCTCGCCGACGGCCGGGTCCTGATCGCCGGAGGGGACAATCTGAGCTCTTCCGGCGCCCTGGCCTCGGCCGAGTTGTACGACCCGGCGACTGGCAAGTTCACCACGACCGGCTCGATGAGCACCGCACATCTGGACCACACCGCCACGCTGATCGCCGGCGGCCGAGTTCTCATCGCCGGAGGCACCAACGGCTCAATGGGGCTGGCCTCGGCCGAGGTATATGACCCGGCCACCGGCAAGTTCAGCCTGACCGGCTCGATGTCCACGGCCCGCAATGGCCATACTGCCACGCTAGTGGCCGACGGTCGCGTCCTCATCGCCGGCGGTGGGAACGACACGTCGGCCTATCTCGCTTCGGCCGAGTTGTACCAGCCGTAGCTGTCTGCAGCAGCACGAACTGGTCGCGGCGGCCATGGCGTTCGCCGCGGAGGACCCGGCCGCGCCGCGGGCCCTGTCAGAGCCCTGTTTGGTACCCCAATCCGGCGATGGGACGCGGACGGCTGGGCTAATCCAGACAGTGGCACGTGCGCCGCCGGTCACCGACTTGACTCCCGGCCCGGTTCCCGACGAGCTTGTGCGCAGGGCTGTGCCCATTCGAGCGAACGTTCTCCCCGCACACGATGACCTGAGTCGGTGATATGACTTCGCAACTGCCGCGGGGCGCCAGCGGCTCGAATGTGACTGTGACGCGCCCAGCCTCGTCCGGCACGCTCACCCGGGGGATCGCTTGTAATCCGGCAAGCCTGGCTCTGGCAGGCTGGGGATCCTATTCGCCGTGCATCCAACGATCGAGTTCGTTGGCGCTCTGCGTTGAGTCTTCGTTCCGCTGGACGTCCTCGGGACCGGGCGCCTCGTACCGGATCTATGAGATGGAAGAAGGCGTAGCTGAAGGCCCGGGCCCTAGCCCCAATTTGATCCTGACCTTGGGGCCAGGAACAACGAGCGCCGACTGGGCTGACATCGACAACAGGTACTTCGACTTCACGATTGTGGCATTCAACTCGGCCGGGTCCTCCAAGGAGGTCCCGTTCACCGGAGATATCTACCCGCCGGGCGGGTAGGGCGCCTCGGCCGAGACAGTTGCGCCCGCCGGGCGAAGAACAAGATCGTCGGCCGGGCCCTTGCTCGGGGCGGCCTCTGGCGGCTGCTGTGGGGACACTAAGGAGGTACTGAATGTCTGACGCGGTGGATCTGCCCTTCGCCTCGTATCCAGGCGGCGGTCGGGAGCTGCTAGGTCGTTCGCACGGCGACGTGGCGCGGCGGGGCTACGGACGCGACGTGCTCGTCTGGTGTGGTGAGCGCTGCGCGTACTGCGGACTCGATATGTCCATCTTTGAGGGCTGGCTCCAGCTGTCGGTTGACCACGTCGTCCCCCAGCAAGCGATTGGCATGGGAGTACCAGCCGATTGGGTGCTCGACCAGGCCAACCTGGTGGCCTGCTGTCGCAGCTGCAACGATCTGTTCAATCGAGACCCGGGGTGCCCGAGGTCCCTCCGTCGCTAGAGGCTTTCTTCGATCTACGGGACGAGTCCTTCCTGCGACGTCGGGAGCGCATCAACGAGCGTCGAGCAACCGAGCGTGCCTGGTTCGAGGAGAACGTAATCCGCCCGTCTCGGGGACCACTCTAATGACGCCGCTCACCCCGCCTGCCTCGGTCATGGCCGCCGGTGACAGCTCGGTCCAGCGCGAGGCAGAACGGGTGATCATCGAGACCCTGGGGCGCGAGCTTGGTGTCACGTTCACCCAGGCGACGAGCAAAGTCGTGGATGGGGCGGTCCTCAAGTTCGATGGGGTCTGCGAGGAGCCGCCTGTTCTCGTGGAGGCGTGGGCGCATCAGGGGCGCGCCCGAGCGGCCGAGAAGCACAAGCTCATGGTCGATGCGCTACGGCTAGCCTGGGCCGGATCCGCTCTCTACCCCGCGGGCAACGTGCAGAAGATCCTGGCCCTCGCCGACGATGAGGCGGCCGCCCATCTCGTGGGCCGAAGCTGGATGAAGGCGGCGCTAGAACATCTCGGCGTCATGGTCCACGTGGTTAAGATCCCAGACGACCTACGGCAGCGGATCAGGGATGCCCAAAGGCGACAGTTCCGCTAAGTCGGTTTGGGCGGTGGGCGGCCGGGGCCGCTCCCGGCGAACCTCGCCACGATCCCGCGATCGTGCCGGTTCCCGGGGAGCCTCAGTGCCCCGGAGGCCGCCGGAGCTTCCCTCTCTCAGGGCATCCGGCCACAACCCCGTTCCGCTCTGCCTTCAGGAGGCCGACTAGTGGCTCGAAGCGAGACCAGAAGTTGCCAAAGCCCTCGACGCTGCCATACGGCCTGATGGCAGCCAGCATGAGGACGTCGCGGGCCGCCTGACGAAAGGGATACCGATCCTCGGGCGCCAGGAACTCGAGCCTGGTTCCCTCGACTTCGCCTGTCCAACCCGACGCGCTTATGGGGACCTCGAGCGCCGGCAGGTCGCCTCGCATTCTTTGACTCGCCTGGGTTGCGGCCTCGGCGACGCCGTCGGCGAGGCTGAACACCGCCTGCAGCAGCTCGCCGGCTCCTTGACGCTTCACCTTGGCGATGGCTTCGTGGAGCATCTCTTCGCTTTCGGTGTCCCCGGTCAGCCCGGCAAGAGCGCGCCAATCCTCGACGCTCATGCCCTCAAGGCGACTGCGAACCCATTGGACTTGATCTGAGTTCGGGCCGTACCTGTCGGTCACCTGGAGTCCGCCTCCTAGCCGGAACCTGCCGAACGCCTGTTTGTTGTCGCTGGCTGCGACAACCCCTTGCGGAAGGAGCCCGGGCCCCAAGACTCGGCTCCACCTTCATCCAGGGCGCGGAGAACTGATCTGAGCGCTGCCGGAGCAAGGTGCGCATCCCGGTCGACGTGCGTTGCACCCCGTTGCGTGGCGACGGGGTGCAACGCCTCTCGTGCTTGTCGGCAACATCCCCCTCCGGAGCGACGGCGTGGATGGTGCCCCTGGGGTCGGTGCTGACAGCAAAGCGCCCAAAGAAACCGGCTGTCCGTCGACTGGCGCACCGGCAATCGCGATTGCTCGTGATCGTCGACCCGCCGCCGGGCCCGTGGCCGGCGGCCTTGCGGTCGTCGGTCCGGTCTCCCGGGACCGTCCCGGAGATTGCTCCCCAGGCCAGTTCGGCTGTGAATGTCGGCCCCTTCGGGCAAGATTTAGAATATATGTTCGAGGCATCCCGCACAAGGGACTTGTCTACCAACTGGTGGCCTGCCTCCCGGACTTGTGCACCAAACCCGCGAGTGGTATGGCCGAATGTGGAGAAGCCGGATCAGACCCGGTGGTGGGCTCGACCCGACCCGACGGACTACGACGCCCTCAGGTCCGGGCCGGCCCCGTCAGGTCATGGTAGTGGCGGCGATGGAGATGCAGCCCGTGCGGTTGGGGCTTGCCCTTTGGAGGAGGCGCCCGCCTGCTTTCGGCTGGATGTCCCTCTTGAAGGTATACCGTAGAAGGGGGTTGCTCTCGGTTCGTTGCGGACGGGCCGACCGTCGAGATGCCATCGGGTGCGGGCCGATGCATCTCCTCGCCCGATCCGCCGGAGGACCACGATGACCCAGGAACCCCGCGACGAGCAGCGCGTCGGGGTCGCCCTCGCCGCCGGCAGTGCCGGTCGACACCAGGCCGACCTCGAGGAGGTCCGGCTCGCCGCGAAGGCGCTGGCGAAGCCGAACGCCGAGGATCTCGAAGCGCTCTCCGCCGACATGATCGAGATCGACGACCCGCTCCGGATGTACCTCGGAGAGATCAGCAGGGTCGCCCTCCTGACGGCCGAGGAGGAGGTCGTCCTAGCCAAGGCGATCGAGCTCGGCGAGCAGCTCGTCGAGGCGCCTTGGAAAGGCATCGTCTCGCTCTACGAGTGGACGACCCACGACACCGAGCACAAGACCCGGACGGCCAAGCCCCAGCACCGGCTGCCGTTCGGGCCCGAAGCGCACACGATGGTCCGCGACGCGGTCGCCGACGAGGCAGCCCGTGACCTGTTAGTGGCCTCGCCCGACTTCCACTTCGTCAGGGCCGGCCGCGATGTCGGGTCCTATTGGACCAAGGCGCTCCTCAAGGACGCCCGCCATCTCGTAACGGCCTATAACGAGGCCCCCTCGCCGGACGCGTTCCTGACGCTGCTCGATTTCGCCTACCTCGCCGTCCACAACGGGGACCTGGATTCCCGCGACAACATCGGTCTGCGCGCCCTGTACGAGTGGACTCGCGAGGGCGTGGCGTTCCCGGCCCTGGAGCGCTGGATCACAACGGGCCACGACGCGGATCTGCTCAAAGAGATGGGCTATGACCCGGATGTGCCGCTGAACACGAAACTGGCCCACCGCAGTGGCGAGTTCGTCTGTATGGGCCGTGACGCCCGCGAGCAACTGACCAGCGCGAACCTGCGCCTCGTGATCTCGATCGCCAAGAAGTACATCGGCCACGGCATGAGTTTCTTGGACCTCACCCAGGAGGGCAACATCGGCCTCATCCGGGCGGTCGAGAAGTTCGACTACGAGCGAGGCTTCAAGTTCTCCACCTATGCCCACTGGTGGATCCGCCAGGCCATCACCCGCTCCATCGCCGACCAGGCCCGCACCATCCGCATCCCGGTCCACATGGTGGAAACGATCAGCCTTTTCTACCGCGTCTCGCGCTCTCTTCTGCAGGATCTGGGCCGCGAGCCGACGATCGAGGAGATCGCCGAGGCGATGTCGCGCGGCGGGGAGGTTGTGGTCACCCCCGTCAAGGTCCGTGAGATCATCAAGGTCTCCCAGGAGACGGTGAGCCTCGAGACCCCGATCGGCGATGAGGGGGACGCGCATCTCGGCGACTTCATCGAGGACCGTGGCGCGCTGGCCCCGGCCGAGGCCGCCTCCCACCTGCTCCTGAAGGAGCAGGTGGCAGCCGTGCTGAACTCGTTGACCGGCCGTGAGCGCCGAGTGCTCCAGCTCCGCTTCGGCCTGGAGGACGACCGCGCCCGGACGCTCGAGGAGGTTGGCAAGGAGTTCAACGTCACCCGCGAGCGGATCCGCCAGATCGAGGGGAAGGCACTGCGTAAGCTGCGCCACCCGAGCCGTTCACGCAAGCTGCGGGACTACCTCGAGTAGGC
>JBEKVD010000088.1:0-10247 GCA_049514315.1 Candidatus Limnocylindrales bacterium
ATCGCGCTTGGGCGAACCGCCGCCCAGGGCTGTCGCACGCGTATCGGATGGTCCCGCAGGAGGCGAGGCAACTTACCATCGCCGGGGGCAAAGTTGAGCGGCTGGTCCGAGGTTCCGGGGTTTTGCGATCGCCTGGGGGCGAAGTTGAGGGGCAAGGTCCCGCATTCGCGCGCCCCCCGCCGCTGCGCCCCGCGCCCCGCGCCGCCCACGGCTGCAGGCCGCCCCGCGCCGCCGCCCTGCGCGCTACAGGATCTTCGAGAGAAACGCCTTCGTTCGTTCCTGGGCGGGTGCGCTGAAGACCTGGTCGGGCGTGCCCTCCTCGACGACCACGCCGTCGTCCATCATGACGACGCGATTCGCCACCTCGCGCGCGAAGCCCATTTCGTGGCTCACGACGACCATCGTCATGCCCTCGCGGGCCAGTTCCTTCATGACCTCCAGGACCTCGCCGATCATCTCGGGGTCGAGGGCCGATGTCGGCTCGTCGAAGAGCATGAGGGCGGGTTTCATGGCCAGCGCCCTCGCGATGGCGATGCGCTGTTGCTGCCCGCCCGAGAGCTGGTTTGGGTAGACCTTCTCCTTCGCCGCCAGCCCGACGCGTTCGAGCAGTGCGCGACCCATGACGACCGCCTCGTCACGGGAAGTGCCTCGCACGTGGATCGGCGCTTCGATGATGTTCTCGAGCGCGGTCATGTGGGGGAACAGGTTGAAGCGCTGGAAGACCATGCCGATCTCCTGGCGCTGCCGGGCGACGTTCTTCTCCGTGTCCTCGACCAGCTTCGTGCCGCCGCCCGTTTCGCGGTAGCCGATGAGGTGGCCATTGACGAAGATGCGGCCGCTCTGGATCTTCTCCAGGTGGTTGATGCACCGGATGAACGTCGTCTTGCCTGAGCCCGACGGACCGATGACGACGACGACCTCCTGGCGCTTCACCTGGATGCTGACGTCCTTGAGGACGTGCAGGCGGCCGAACCACTTGTTGACCTCGCGGGCGTCGACGACCACGTCCGCCTCAGGACGGGGCACGCCGCCGATGGCCCCCAGGAGGTTGGACGAGATCGCGCTCGGGGCGGTCATCAGTGGCCTCCCAGGACGGCGATGTCTTCAGGCTTGCCTCGGCTCAACAGCCGCTCGCGCCACGAGAGCCCGGCCGAGGTCTGGCCCGTGCCCTTTGAGAAGCGCCGCTCGATCCAGGCCTGGACGACGCCCCAGATGGTCGTCAGGAGCAGGTACCAGAAGATGCAGGCGATGAAGTACTCGAAATAGTCGAACGTCGTAATGGCGTAATTGTCGAAGGTGGTGAACAGCTCGTAGACCGACAACACGTACAGCAACGAGGTGTTCTTGATCATGTTGTTGTACTCGTTGCCCAGGGGCGGAATGATGACTCGGGCTGCCTGCGGCAGAACGATACGGCTCATCGTCTGGCGGTACGTCATTCCGAGCGACTTGGCTGCCTCGGTCTGGCCCGGATCAACCGCCATGATGCCGGCCCGGACGATCTCGGCCATGTAGGCGCCTTCGTTTACGCCCATGATCACGCAGCCCACCGTGACGGCAGAGTCAAGGAAGTTGAACGGGCCGATGCTGAACACGGGCCAGGTCAGGAGGTGCGTTATGAGTGGCGCGTAATACAGCATCGTCAGCTGAAGGATCAGAGGCGTTCCGCGGAAGACCCAGATATACAGATTCGCGATGATCCGGAAAGGCCAGACGCGCGACATCTTGCCCAGGGCCGCGAAGATGCCCAGGATCACGCCCAGGATCTGAGCGACGATAGAGATACCTATGGTCAGCCAGAGGCCGTTGATGATCGAGCCGTTGGGGCTGAATATGGACTGGAAGGTGATGTTCCACTGGTAGTTGTGGGTGGAACCCTTGTTGCCCGAGCAGGCTGCGAGCGCGAAGGCGACGAGAAGCAGGAATCCGGCGAGTCGAACTCGCCGGATTCCTATCATGTCGATGGTACGAGCCATCGCGGCGGACCTACCTCAGCGGGATTACGAGTTGGCGCTCGTGACGGCTCCAGACTGCATCTGCCACTTGGTGAGGATCTGCATGTAGGAGCCGTCCGCGATCATGGCGTTGAGCGCCGCGGTGATCGCGTCGCGGAGGCCCGTATGGTTCTTGCCGACACTGATGCCTTCGGGGGCGGGCTCGAGATCGAGGTTCGGGACGAGCTCGTACTTGCCACCGCCGTTGACGACCTCGTACGCGGCGACAGGCGAGTCAGTGAAGTGAGCGGCGACGGTGCCGGCCTGCAGGGCCAGCAGCGCTTGAGTGTCAGCGGTGAAGGTCTTGAGCGTGATCGGCTGCTTGCCCGCGGAGACGCAAGCCTGGCTCAGCCCGCCCGACGACTTGTAGGCGCCCGTGCCGGCGATGTGGTCAGCCTCGACCGTTCCGCTTTCGGCCGCAACCGCCTTGCCACACAGGTCCGTCGTAGCCGCGATGTTGTCCGGGTTCCCGGTCAGAACCACGAACTCCTGGCCGGCCTGGTAGTAGGGGATCATGTCAACCTGGGCCTGGCGATCGGGCGTGATCGTCTGAGCAGACACGATGATGTCGCAGTTGCCGCCGGTCAGGGCGGGGATGATGGAGTCGAAGTTGGTCGGCTTGATGACGACCGTGAGGCCCAGCTTGGCACCTATCGCGTTGATCAGGTCGATGTCAGAGCCTATCGGCTTCTGGTTCGCGTCGAGGTATTCCTGCGGGGGGTAGGTCGTGTCGGAGCACACCGTCAGAGTGCCGGGGGTGATGAGATCGCTCGCTGAAACGGTGGGCAGCGGTGCCGTCGTGGGTGAGGCCGGGGCGCTTGCGGCCGCTGTCGCGGTCGCGGGTGCCGGCGTGATCGGAGCCGGGGTAACTGGCGGGGGCGTGGGCGTGGCGGCGCTAGAGCATGCGCCAACGACGATTGCCGCGGCGGCGAGGATTCCGACGAAGCGGAATCGGAATGAACTCACGGGGTGTTCCTCCTATCCTCCTGAGACTCGCGGCGCCGCCCGTCGTCCACCCGCGACGCGCGCCTGGGTATCGGTTATGGCAGCGTAGCGACCGGCGCGGGCGCGTGCAAGGCTGATGCCGCATCGGAAGTTGCGGCGAGGTTGCAGACCGCCGGCAAGGGGAGAGTTGCCGCGCGAACGAGCCGATCGGCCGGGTCGCGGCCAGCCTTCGGCCAACCCTTGTGGCGCCCGCCGCGCCGCCGCGCCCGCATCAGCCGCACTGCACCGAGCGCGCCCGCCACGCCGCCGCGCCCTCGTCAGCCGCACCGCACCGCCCGCGCCGGGCACCGCGCCGGCCCACGGGCACCCTGCCCCGGTCGACCGAAGCCTTGGCGGTAGCGCGCTTCGACCGCTGCACCGAGCGCCGGAGTGGCTATGCTCTCGCAAATGGTTCGCCAGCTGCCGCGCCGGATGCCCCTCGCCGAGCTCCACTGCCACCTCGGCAGCGCCGTCACGCCCGCCATCATGTGGGGGATCGCCCACGAGCAGGGCATCAAGCTTCCGACGAAGGACTACTGGGAATTCCGCGAGATGATCACCGCCTCGCCGACCCGCGGTCACTCGTTCGACGGCTACCTTCAGCTCTTCCAGTGGACCGAGCTCATCCAGTCGTCGCCGCTGGCCATGGAGCGGTCGGTCTACGAGGTCGTCGGCGGCGCATATCGAAAGAACAACATCACCACCATCGAGCTGCGCTTCAACCCGATGAAGCGAAACCGTGGTGGCGAGCAGGACCTCGATCACATCATCGCCGCCGCCCTGCGGGGCATGGACCGGGCCAAGCTCGAGTACCCGATCCGGCCCGGCCTCATCTTCTGCCTGGACCGGGCCTTTCCCTTCGACCTCAACGAGATCATCGCCGAGAAAGCAATCGCCTGGCGCGACAGGGGCATCGTCGGCATCGACATCGCAGGTCCCGAGGCAGGGTCCTTCCACCCGGCCGACTACCGCAAGCTCTTCCGGCGGGCCCGCCAGTTCGGCCTGGGGCTCACCGTGCACGTGGGCGAATCAGGCCCGGTCGAGGAAGTGGCCCAGGTCCTGGAGCTGCTCGAGCCCGACCGCATCGGCCACGGCGTCAAGGCGGCCTACGACCCGCGGACGATGGGCATGCTGAGCGAGCGCGGGACCGTCCTCGAGGTCTGTCCGACCTCGAACCTGCAGACAGGCGTCGTTTCAGGCTGGGAGGAGTTTCGCTGGATCTTCGATCAGTTCCGGCGCAACGATGTCCGTTTCGCCATCAGCACGGACGGCCCGGAGATGCTGAGGACGTACATCCGCGACGAGCTGGCCACGCTCGGCCGGCTTGGCATCCTCTCCTACGAGGAACAGGAGAAGGCGGCCCAGACGTCGCTCCAGGCGTCGTTCGTTCCGAAGGTCACCGACGTCGCCGCCGCCGTGCGCGAGCCGGCGAAGCGCCAGGAGGTCGAGCGCGAGGAGGCGTAGGCGCGGCGCCCGTGTTGTGCGCGCCCGCGTACGTCGGTCGCCCATGGTCCCCGGCCTCGCGCGGTGCCAGGCCGCACACCGGGCACGGTTACGCGGCCTGCCTCCTCGTCCCGGCTGGTCGATCAGACCGACTTGCCGACGGTGCTGAGAATCTTCGAGACGTTGCCGCCGAGGAGCATGAGCGCAGCAACGGCCACGATGGCGATGAGTCCGAGGATCAGGGCGTATTCGGCGAGGCCCTGGCCTTTAGGGCCAAGAACGGTCGCCGGGAACCTGGCAAGGCTTTGCGGCCACCGAAACAGAATGGACATCGATAACCTCGTGATGAAGCCGCTTGATGAGGCCGATGGATGAAGCCGATCGATGAAATCCCCTCCAACGGGGAGAGGGTCACCATTCTATTTGCCGCTCCCAACGAGCAGCACCATCAATAAGTAGGTGCGCGGCCGTACCATCTGCCCATTGGACCGCCCGCCGGCCACGGCAACCGCAGAGCATGCGGAACGTGCAGCCGCAGGTCGGGTCGCCCGGCGGAGCCCCGGCCGCGCTCCGCCGGGCGCCGACGATCCAGGCCAGTACGGCGAGTCGATCGAAGGCGTCGGGGCCATCGGACCGTCAACGCGAGCCCTGGGGTGTCGAGGCCTCGACAGTCGCGGGCTTGGTGCGACGCCCCAGCCCGTTGCCGGACAGGTTGCCGCAAGGCCCGAATCCACTCGTACCGACGGCCCGGTCTCTCGTGCTTCCACCCGTGCCAGAGGCTCGGACTCGCCGTCCGGTCTCGGTTGCCGTACGATCAGGCCTGATCTCGATAGGAGCCCGAGCCGGAGCCAGCGTCGCTGCCGGCGCCAGCGTCGCTGCCGGCCGGGGCGTCGAGTGGTCCTCCAACCGGCCGCCAGGGAGTCTTGTGTGCCACACGTTCGAGCCTTTCGCGCGCTTCGCTTCGACCCGGAGCTGGTCGGGGACCTGGGTCGCGTCGTCTGCCCGCCCTATGACGTGATCGGGCCGGAGCTGCACGAGACCCTGCTGGCCCGCCACCCCGCCAATGCCGTCCGACTGGATCTGCCCGAGGTCCAGGCCGGCGATGAGCCGGACGACCGATACCGCAGGGCGGCCAGGACGCTGTCGGGGTGGCGCGTGAACGGCACTCTGCGGAAGGAGAGCCAGCCCAGCATCTACGGCTACGAGCAGACCTTTCGGGTCCCCGGGAGTGACCAGGTTCGGACGCAGCGCGGCTTCTTCGCCCGGCTCCGCCTGGAAGAGCTCGTTCCCGGCTCGGGCGTAATGCCCCACGAGAGGACCCTCTCGGCGCCCAAGGAGGATCGCTACAAGCTGCTGTTGGCCACCGCGGCGAACACCAGCCCGGTCGTGGGGTTGTTCGCCGATCCCAGCGGTCGGTCGGTTCGTGCGCTGGACGCAATCGCATCCCGCGCACCGGATGCCGACGTCACCGACGACGACGGCGTTCGACACCGCCTCTGGGCCGTGCCGGAGAACGGGCCACAGGGGGACCTGGTCAAGTCGCTGCTCCACGCCGCAGGCAAGAAGCCGATCACCATCGCCGATGGCCATCACCGCTACGAGACGGCCCTTCGATACCGCGACACGCGCCGGTTCAACAGGACCGGCGAGGCCGATCCGCCGGCCGACTACGTGATGATGCTCTTCCTCGAAACGACCAAGCAGAGGCTTGTCGTCCTGCCGACCCACCGCATCGCCCGGGGGCTCGGCGACGAGGGCACGCGGGACCTGCTGGACCATGCCCAGTGGCTCTTCGATGTCGATCCAGTCGAGGGTCGGGCGGACCTGGAAAGGGCGTACGTCTCGGCCGACGTGCCCGGCGGAAGAGGTCGCTTCGGGCTGTGGACCCGGCATGGCGGCGCGCTGCTTCGGGCCCGACGCGATGCCTTCGCACCGTCCCTGCAGCGGGGCGGTCCCGCTCTGCGCCGCCTCGACGTCACGCTCCTCGAAGCCGCCCTGGATCGGCTGTGCGGCCTCGACGCGGCGGCGATTGCCGCCGGCCGCCTGGCATACAGCAAGTCCGTGCACGAGGCACTCGACTGGGTCGACGAGGGCAAGGAGGGCGCGGATGCGGCCTTCCTGCTCGACCCGACGCCGGTCGCCGAGATCGCGGCCGTGGCGGCCGAGGGCGACGTGATGCCCCAGAAGTCGACCTACTTCTACCCGAAGGCTCTGACCGGCCTGGTCATCAGTCCCCATGAGTGGTAGGGACGATGATTGGGGAAGGCCCGATGAGTGGAGAGGATCGCGCATGGGCCGGGTCGCAGGAGATGGTTGGCCAATGAGCGACGAGATCCCAGACGGTTTGCACGTCGCCCGGCCACATTCGGTCGGCGCGAACGGCCGCCCGATCCGCAAGGACGAGATGGAGTTGCCGGATCTTGGGCTGTACGTGGAATCGTGGATGCCGGAGCGAAGATCTCGCCGCCGCCCGCTGCTCTTCATCCACGGCGAGCTCACCGGATCGTGGATCTGGGACAGGTACCTCTCGTATTTCGCCGGCCGTGGCTGGGAGGGTCACGCCCTCAACCTGCGCAACCACTACTGGTCCGAGACGACCGACATAGCCAACGTCGACTTCGAGGACTACCTGGAGGACGTCCTCGCGGTGCTGGCCAGGCTTGGTCAGAGCGTCGTAGCCGTGGGCCACGGCATGGGTGGCTTGCTCGCGCTGAAAGCTGCCGAACGGCAATCGGTCGGTGCGGCGATCCTGCTCGACAGCGAACTCCCGCGCGACCTGCGGCGGCCGGTTCGGCCGCACGAGTTGCGAATGATCCCCGACGTCTACGGGCGCGATCTCATCGGTTGGGAGACTCTCCCGGAGAAGCTCCAACGTCGGAACCGCGACCTGACGATCGCCGACATCGTTCGGATGCAGCATCTCCTCGGGCAGAAACCGCACGAATCGGGCCTGGTCAGGCGCCAGATCCTCGAGGGCATCGCCATCGATCGGTCCCGCCTCGTCGGTGTTCCGATACTGGTGGTGGGTGCCGGTCTGGACGGCAGCTCGTCCGCGACCGACGCCGAGCGCCTGGCCGACTGGCTGGGTGGCACCTACGAGCCGTTCGGCGCGCACTCGCACTACGGCCTGGTGATCGGGGAGTCGAGCTTTCAGCAGGTCGCCGACGGCGTGAGGATCTTCCTGGAGTCGCATCGGATGTAGTCCGGGCCCAGCCGCCCCCGGCTGGACGTCAAAGTGGCCGGACCCGGCCAGGCCAGAGGCCCTCCGCGCGAACGCGCGACCGGTCGGCGCAGCCGAGTCGGTTGGCGCGACCCTCCGGGGCCTGCTATTATCCCGCCCGGCCCGCCCAGGGCGGCGCCCGATGCCGCATTCGTCTAGAGGCCCAGGACACCGCCCTCTCAAGGCGGAGATCATCGGTTCGAATCCGATATGCGGTACCAACCGGCTGTCTTCGGAACGCCCTCGGACCGCGCCCCGGGGGCGTTCTCTTTCGCCCTGGAGCAGGCCGCAGCAGAGTCGCGGCAGCCGCATTGAGCGGTTCGGGAGAGCCGCGTCACGCAGCCGACGGGGGACCGGCAGGGAAGCCGGTGGCATGCGGTCGAACTGCTCGCAAGGCTCCCCCGGAAGTCGATTCACCGCCTGTCAGCCACTGTTTGGGGCCGGCTTGAAGGCCTTCCGATCGACCCCCTCGGGCCGCTCGAACAGGCGATCGCCGAACGAATGTTCTGTGGAGAACTTGGTGGAAGAGTTGGTGGAGAAACCCCTTCCCGCAGGGCTGGAGCCCGCCTAGCATGCACGCAATCTGCCGCGGAGGAGACAGACGCGGCGATCCGAATCCGAGCCCGGACCGAGCCTGCGGTCCGTTCCGGGGTTCCGGGATTCGGGCGGGAGTGGATAGAGGAGCGAGTGGACCCATGGATTCGCGCAGGCGCCCCGACGACCCCGCCACCGACGCCGCCCTCGACTTCGTTCGGTTCTGTCACAGGCGCAAGCGCGCGGGCTGGCCCGAGCTCTACGACGAGATGTGCCACGTCGCGAGCCGCGGCCTGTACCACGGCTGGTGTTTCGGAGAGCTTGCAGAGCATGGCATCGCGTTCGGCCTGGCCGAGATGCCTCGGCTAGCGCGGCTCGTCTCCGAGGTCGTTCGCCAGGAGGCCGAGCGACGCCCTCGCCTGCTGACTGGGGCGGTTGCTCCGGTGCCCGTTCTCCCGGACCTCGGCGAGGAACCGCCCGATGATGCGCGGCTTGTCGGCGCCTTCATCGCAGCGGCGCCCTGAGCTGGGCAGCGGCACCCTGAGCTGGAGCCCGGCTGACCTGCAGGTCAGCGACGGCGCGCCGGTCCCTCAGGCGCGCAGCTGCCGGCGAGCCATCTCGGCTTCGATCTGGCGTTCGGCCTCGACGTACGCGTCGATTTGATCGCGGAGTTCGTTGGCCTTCGGCGTGTACAGGTGGACCTGCCCCTGGAGAACGTAGCTGAGGCGCCGGCTCGCCATGCGAACGTGGTCGAGGTTCTTCATCAGGACGAGCGGGTCCATGGCGGCCAGGTCGCCGGGCTCGTACATCAGCTTCATGCGTCACTCCTATGTCAAGCAGCCGCGGCGAGGGACTCTCGCCGAGCTACCCGATCGGCTTCATCATGCCGCAATCGGCGGAAGACCTCGTCGCTGATCCGTCGGCGCAGAGCCCGGATGGCCTCGGTCTTCGTATCGCCCTGGGCGAGTCGATGGTCGTAGTAGTCGCGGCCACGGGTCTGATCTGGGTGATCGCGATCCGATGCAGTACGACATTGATCTGGCGATTGCCGCCTCGACTAAGACGGTGGTGGGTGGTGTTGCCCGACCAGACCGGCACGGGAGCGCTGCCGTTGTGGCGCGCAAAGGCGGCGCGGCTGCGGAAGCGGGTCATGCCCGCGGTCTCGCCGATTAGCTTGGCGGCAGAGAGGTTGCCGCAACCCTGGAGATCCAGAAGGCTCGGTCCGAGCTCGGTCGCCAGAGCGTCGATCTCGCGCTCGAGAGCATTGATCGAGCCAGTCAGGCCAGCTATCTGCTCGACAAGCTCGCGGGCGATGCGAGCCACGGTGCCAGGCTCGCCCGCCAGGGCGATACGGAGGCCGTCGATGATCTGCCTTCGATCGAGCGTCCGAGGTCCGGGTTCGGCCAGACCGAGCTCGTGGAGATGCCAGCGCAAACGGTTCACGACCTGGGTGCGGGCGACAACAAGATCTTCTCGGTGATCGGTCAATAGACGGAGCTCACGCTCGGGACCATCGAGATGCGCGACTGGCAGATCCGGCTCGCGCAAGGCCGCCCGGGCGACCGCGAGGGCATCGATAGGATCGGATTTGCCCTGCTCACGTCCTGATCGGCGAGCTTCACCCATGAGTCTTGGCGGAACACGGACGACCGACTCGCCTGAGCGGACGAGGTCGGCCTCGAGGCGGCGCGACAGGTGACGGCAGTCTTCGAGAGCCCAGCGATGCTCGCCGAGCTTGCGGGCCCAGGCGAGCAGCTCGAGATGTCCGTCAGGCGTGGCCGCGACGGTCCGCTGGCCGAGCTTGCGTCCGGCCTCGTCGACCGCGACCGCGGTGTGGCTGCGCTTGTGCAAATCGGCTCCGATGATCACCATGTCCGCCGTCTCCTCTGTACACGGGGGTGACACTGGACCGGTCGGCGGACACGCCTGAGTTGGGGTGCTTACCACGCTCCTATCAAGTCACGTCGGCCGGTCCGACGTGTCCGGAGGGCGGCATTACGCATGGTCGCCACTCGCGAGGAGGGCACGCATTGTATGAGCCAACCCGCCGGACGATCTGAGCGTGACACTCA
>JBEKVD010000089.1:0-8957 GCA_049514315.1 Candidatus Limnocylindrales bacterium
CCTAGAGAGCGGGCCTTCTCGCGACACCGAACTCGCCGTTCCTTGGGATGGCGCGAACTGCACCCGTCGGGTTTGGCTGGGACCGCTGGCGCCTGGACGGCAACTATCGCGCGACATTCTGCTCCACCTGCAAACCTAACGAGGCAAGGTCGGACGCTGAAAGGGGCTTGAGGCAGGGCTGAATAGAACCCGCCCCTGTGTGCCATCGTCTCCATCACGGTTGGGCCAGATGTCTCTTCATCGACGGCCGACATCGCCCGCTGGGACTTTTCCTTATGTTCTGGGACGGTCGGAGCCCGCTTGGGTCCGGGCCCGCTCGTCGGCGGCTGAGGCGCCATAACGGGTGAGCATCGTCCGGCCCCGCCAGCCGTCCAGACGCGAAGGCGCACCGGCGGCTGGGTCCGGGAGATCGGTACTGATACGCCGGACCAGCTGGCGCAGTGGAGCTTCGTCTTGACGAAGCCCAAATGGATCAAGGCCGCGTCCCCGATCGGTCGTTGATGTCCGAAAGGCTCGCGACGGGTACTTGGGGACTTGACCTTGAAGACAATTCGTCCAGTCTTGTTTCCAGCGACCGTTACGCTCTGGGGGAGACCGAGCTTGTTATATCCGCGACGTTGGTGGTATCGAGTCCGAGTCCGACTGATCGGCGCACCTCGCTATTGGCGCGCGCGAGCTGCGGCTTCGAAGCTGAGCTTCCGCCTCAAGCGACGGTGGTTTCTGTGGGGCCAGAGCCTGGCGTCGGCGCGACTGGGGTTTCGCATAGCCATCAGTCTGGCCAGGACCGCCGCCTTCGCTGTCGTTGCTGCGCTGCTCCTTCTCGTGGCTGTCGAGTGGCTCGGCCGGATCGCCGAATTACTGGGGCTCAGTCTCGGGCTTGGTCCTGTGCGGACAAACCTAGATTTCGGCCCTGTCCTCATCGGCACGATCGCTCTCGGGGCGACGCTTCTGGGCCTGTACTTCGCCGGTCTCAGTTTCATCGTCACTGGGCGCTATTCGAGCGCCCCGGCGAACGTTCGCGAGCTGATCCTAGGCGAACGGATTGGCTCGACTTACGTGACGCTCGTATCGATCGCCGTCGCTGCCGCCGCGTGGGCTCTGGTGCTGGAGTACTTGGGACGCGATCCGGACACTCTCACGGCGTCGACCGTTGTCGCGCTCGCAGCCGCCTCGATCATCAGTTTTGGCGTTGTCGGGCTCCGCATGTTCCGGTTTCTTTCGCTCGAGGTGCTGGCGGGGTTCGTCGCGTACGACATCGACGGCGCTCTCGAGGCCGCCGCAAGCAGGAGCCTGGGGCGAGAGTTCGAGGACTACCATCGACGCAAGCTGTCGGATGCGCTCGACACGTACAGCGAAATCCTTCGCCTCACGACGCGCAGCGAGTCCTCTAGACAGGTAGAGCGTGTCGCTCTTGCGCTGATCGCCCGTTGGGGCCACTACGCGCAGTCCAAGCCTCGCATTCCTCAGACAAGCTGGTGGTTCGAGCGCCAGCAGTTGCACGCGACCTGGTGGGTTGCGGACGACTCTCGGATCGGGTTAGCGCTCAACACGGGTACGGAACTCCCGCCCCGACAGGAACTCGACCACTCCTGGGTTGAGAAACGTCTCGTCGCGATCTTGCGAGAGGCCGTCGGCTCGTTGGCGGAGCGCGAGGAGATCGAGGCCATACACAGGCTCGCTGTTCGCTTGGCCGCGAATGCTCGGCCAATGGCCGCGTCACTGCAGGTCGATGACGCCATTAGGGCGCTTGAGATCTTCACGTCTCAAACGCTGCTGGACTCGTCCGTGTCGCCCGCGAACGGCAAATCCAGCGCGACGACCAAGAGGAATGCGCTCCTTGACGATATCGGCCTGTACGTGGCGAACCTGGTGCTTGGCCTCCAGGACGCTGCCACCGTGATCGTCGCGGACCCCTTCTGGAGCCAGCTCGACGAAGCGCTTGCGACGGGCAGGACGAACCCCGGCTCGCCGCTGGGGGCCGTGCTAGGCGTGATCCAGGAACTCCGAGAGCGGCTCGACTTTGAACACAGGGCGGAGGGGCGTCGGGCGACTCCACTTTGGTGGATCCGCCAGCAGGTCGCCAACAACCTCTATCGGGAGCTCGATCGCGGACTCGACAAGACCCTCGAGACCTTCGGGACGGAGGTAATCGAGCGAGCCAAGAAAGCGGCCGATCCCATTGATGCCGTGACGCTGGCATCACGGGCTCTCGAGACGGCCAACAAGCTCGATAGCCACACGCCAACGATCGAGGCGGCGTTGGCCGCACTCGACGGGACCCGGCGAGCCAGCGACACCTGGCCAACCCGAACCTCCGGGGACGTTGCGGCGAGAACCCAGAGATGTTTCGACGAGGCGATCGACGTTTTCGCGCGCCGGATGCATGAATTGCCTCCTGCGCCGGTCAATGATCAGCCTGACTTCTTCGGGCAGGCGTTCTACCTCCTGGTCAATCAATGTTTCGCAGCTCTCGTCGGGGAGCGCGATGATCGCTTTCTGGCGCTCTTTCCATCGACCTTGACTGGCGCTATGGCAGCCCACGATCATCTGATCAAAGCCTTCTCCACAGCTGCCTACGACGCCGACGCCAACCTGATCCTGCGGGGCGGTGTGATCGAAGATCTGTTCGAGATCTCTGGCTATGCGCTCATTCGGAGCGAGCTTGGCGATACGACTGTCTGGACTGGCTGCACGGACGTGTGGGATCGCTTCCTGGCAAGCTTGACCGACAGAACCAAGGTTCTAGAGATGTTTCTCGCACTCATGGACTATCGCCGTAACATTTTCGCGCTTCTCCCCGGCGAGGTTATCCGGACTTCTCGTCATATGGCATTTGGTCGGTACCTCGCCCACAAACTAGGCGTGTCGGACCAGTGGCGGCCTGGGTTCGGTCTCCACCACGGCCTCGACGACGAGGACACCGAACCGCACCCCAGTCCAGTAGTCCAGCTGGCCCTAGAAGGTTTAGGAGCAGACCCAGAGTCAATCTTCGTGGCCGAGTACATTGCGCCGCAACTTCCTGAGGGCGTCTCCCTGCCCAGGAAGGTCGAGAACGTGCGCGAGGCGCTGGGCCGCAGGCGAAGGCCCCGTAGTAGGTCGGCGGTCGATGGCGAAAAGCCCGGAAGGCGAGCCCGCCGCAGCGCTAAGGAGGCAACCGAATGAGCACGCCGCGGCCAAAGACCAATCAGATATCCCGCCATGTCTTCTCGGACATGACAAGTGACCCGACCTACCATCGGCTGTCCGCGCCGTACAGACGGGGCGGGTACATGTTCATGCTCCTTGAAGACTGTCGAGCGTTCCCTCCAGGTCGCGATCGCATCCAGGCATCCCTGGCTCAGTCCGGATCGTCCGTGCCTGGCTGGGAGACCACCGTAGCGAGAGCCTTGGAGCACAGCTCGCCCCATCAAGGCGGACATCTGCCGTACTTGGGGGAGGCTCTCGAGGACTTCTCGCAGTTCTGCCTTCACCAGGTCCTCCAGTTCGGCGAGGCTGCATACGAGATCGCATACACCGACCCCGACGCGGATGACCATTGGCAAGCCTTTCGGCTCGCCCTCGTTCATCCGTATCAGCGTCGTTTCGGTCGCCATCGCCACTACAAGGCCGCGATCCAGGAGTTCCCCGGCGAATGGGTGACAATTCCGGACGACCGCATCGTTGTCTTTAGGCTCGAGCCAAAGGAGCTTCGGAACGCTCTCAAGTCGGCCGTCAACGCCCTGAACGCAAGCAGCATGAACTGGGCTGGCGGCATAATCGGCCTGGCCGACGCCGGCATCGACATCGGCGAAGCAAGCCGAGCTGATGCTGCGCTCCTGGCTAGGGCGACACGGAACATGGGCTGGAATGCGCGCTTCCAGTACCAGAAGTACGCGACCGGCCCATATCTCACCCTCCGCGACTTCCGGTTTGCACTGCTTGAAGCAAGGCTCCGTGGGATGGTCGTCAGAGGCGTCCAGGAGGCACTGGACAAGACCGTACCTGTCCTAGGGGTGAGATCACGGCTCGCGGTGGAATGTCATCCAACGACCGCCGAGATCGATTCAGCCATGCGGGAGCTAGAAGCTGGCCCCGGCCGCGACAAGTCCCTCTGGCAGCTAGAACGCCCGATAGTCCTCTGATCCAGGTGGCCTGTCACGTGCGCTGCCGGCCTGGCGGGTCGTGTTCGCCTGATGGGCCACCTTCCTGTTGGGCCGGACAATTGGTTCTACCGGCCAGCGGGTTCAGCTGTGGGCCGGTGCGTGAGCAGCACTGGTCGGGTGAATCTTCCGCCCTCGACGAAGGTCACCGAGTAGAAGTAGTCGTCCAGATCGACAAACGTGGCCGGCTCCGTTGCGGCCCACTCGCGCAGCTTCCGGTTAGTCGAAGTCCCCCAGGCGACAACCTCCACGGCCCAGCCGTGTCGACGAGCCACGTCGAGGACGGGACGAAGCCGCGGGCCTGGCTCCATCCCGCTCCGTCTCCGGTCGCGAGGACAAGCACTGCCTGCGGCTCGGTGTGGATGCTTTCGTACATCCGCACCTGCAGGGTCTCGTCGTTTGCCTGTTCGGTGTGGGTTAGGCGGCCGCTCTCGCGTCGGATGACCCCGCCTACGCCTTCAAAGCGCCTGATCACCCCGGACCGCACGTCGGCGTTGGCAACCGTGGTCAGCCGGAAGTCGGCGCGGCCGGCACGCAGCACACTCGCGAGGTTCACTGCCGACAACCTGACCGGAAGACCCGACTCGCCATGTGCGGCGGCCGCCTCCCGGACTCCTCCCCAGATGTTGGAGAGGTCCAGGAATGCGCGAACAGGCGGGTCCGCGGCCTGAGTGGATGGCCACGATTGTCCGATACCACCGAGTCTCCCAATGACCCCAGTCACCTACCCGCCTCCTCGTTCGCTTAGCCCGATCACCTTCCGTCGCTGGTAGTCGCGCACGTACCTCCGACGGTGCTGCTCAAAGCAGCCGGGGTGGTACACCGGCCTACCAGCCTTATGGCGAGCGATCTGCTGTGGTGTGAGTTCCACGCACAATCCGCACTCCGCGCAGGTCCCGATCGTCGGCTCACGCCGAAGCGTCTCGACAAAGTCGAGCGCCACGACGCCCGCCACGGTCTCAGGAATGACCGTCGCGAACACCCCTCGGTCGTAGATCGTGTCGAACCAGGTTCCGTCGCGTTCGATCGAGAGTGAATAGGTGCCGCCCTGAAACCAGACGAGGCGCTGGTGGGCGTCGGCGCGGAGGATCGTATCGAGTTCCGCCGCGGCCTCTCGGTCGACTAGGTGCAGACCCATGTGGCCCAGGACGTGCCACCAAGTCTCTTCCGGCGGAGTGAGGGCGCGACGCAGAAGCTCCTGGAGTCGGCGGAGCTCGTGGAGGCCATTGTGTGCCTGCCGATGTGGCTCCGCGTCGTACAGATGGCCGACTAGCGTCGCCACCTGTGACCACAGGATTCGGGCCATGGCGCGCGCGTCGGCGAAGTACGCCTGTTCCGGATGGGCGAGGTCGACGTAGTCCGCGCCGGCCACTTGAGGAAAGAGCCGGTGGAACAGGACCCAGGCTCTAATGAACATGTCGAACCCAATGGTGGTCTCAGCCGGCTCAGAGCTATCCGAGTCGCCCGATCCGATACGAGGCCTCACCGCAACGGTACTCGCGCCGGACGTGCGTTGATCGTTGGCCCTTACCATAACCAGCCGGGGAGCAGGCGGATGAAGATCGCCCCGTGGTGGCGGAAGATGCTCCCGCACTACCTGGAGCTGCTGGGGGTCTGAGAGGGGCCTGGGCATCCGGGTAGACTCTTAGGCGGTCTGAGCCCGTGCCCCGGACGGGCCCGGGGGTACGGCCGAACCAGCGAGCGTGAGAATCCGGTTGAGCGAACGTCCGCGGCTGTTCTTCCTCGACAACCTGCGGGCCGTCGTCATCGTCCTGGTTATCGTGCTCCACGCCTCGATCACCTACATGGCCTATCCCCCGACCTGGTGGTACGTCCTCGACCCGCACCAGAGCGTCTTCTTCACGTGGCTGGTTCTATTGATCGACGTGCCGATAATGCCGGCCCTCTTCTTCGTGGCCGGGTACTTCGCCCTCCCCTCGATCGAGCGGCACGGGACCGGCGGGTTCCTCCGCGAGAAGCTGGTGCGGGTGGCGGCGCCCTGGGTCTTCGGCGTCATCTTCCTGGCCCCGCTCGTGACCTACATGACCGACGTGTCCCGGAACGTCCAGGTGGGGTACATCCACTTCTGGCTGGTCGACTTCTGGGGCCCGATGTACGAGCAATCGGTGTACTGGTTCCTCGGCGTCCTGTTCGCCGCGTTTCTCGTCCTCGCCTGGGTGTACGAGGCGAGTCCGCGCCTGCGCGCCTCGGTGCCGCGCATCGAGCAGCCGCGGACACGCCTGCTGGTCGCCTTCGTCGCCGCGACGGCGGCGGGCTCGGCGCTCCTTGCGCCGAACTTCGGTCTGGACGATTGGTACTCGCTCACGTTCTTCGTGGTCCAGCCGGCCCGCGTCGCGTTCTACGTCGGCTACTTCGCCCTGGGCGTCTACGCCGAGCGCCGTGGCTGGTTCAGCGGCGCAGGCTTCCGGCCCGAGGTGGGGCCGTGGGGTTGGGGCTGTGTTCTGACCGGCATCACATACCTGGCCTTCCGAATGAACGGAACTCCGGTGACGGTGCTCGAGCGGGCGCTTGCCGCGGTCCTGTTCAGCGCCTTCTGCTTCACGGCCCTCCTGGCCGGCCTCGCCGTGTTCCAGCGCGCGGTGAACGGCGGGGGACGGGCCTGGCGGACGCTCGCCGGGAGCTCGTACGGCATCTACTACGTCCACCCCCTGATCCTCTTCCCGCTCGCCTACGTCCTGGTGAGCCTCTCGGCCCCGTCCCTCGTCAAGGTGAGCATCCTGGTCGTGGTGACCTTCGTCGCATCGCTGGCCGTGAGCGCCCTGCTCCTGAAGCGGCTGCCGGGGCTGCGCAGGGCTTTTTGAGCGCCCGGACCCACGTTAGACGTGGGCCCGGGACACAAGACGGGCACAGCTATTCACCGCGCCGGATCGCTCTTCTAAAGCCGACACCCGACCCCGACGCGGTGCGGCCTTCCCCACCCAGGTCGGGGGATCATTCGATCTGCTATAACTCTCTCTGCTCTGAGCGGGAGTAACTCAGCTGGCAGAGTGTCTGCTTCCCAAGTCTGAGCCTCCCAATGCCGCGGCTCCCCTCGTGACAACCCCTCCGTTTTGACCCAGTTATACGCTGTCGCTCGTGGCCCGTGGAGGGGCTGGCGCCCGACGAGTATGGGTGTCCGACCCCGGCGCCCCTAGAGCGGAACGTGGGCGTCCAGATGGCAGAGAGTCAGGCCCGGCGCGGCCTTCGCCATGGCGCCGGCCCACCGCTCGTCATTTGTTACCACGACCGAGGTGATACCGGCGAGGGCCGAGGCGATGATCAGCGAGTCGGGGGTCTTGAGCCCGGTCGTCGCACGAAGGCGCGCCGCCTCGCGGGCGACTCCGTAGTCCACCACTGTCACGGTCAGGTTCGGGAAATGGAGCAGGAACGACTCGACCACGTTCACGGCCGCCTGGCCGGCTTTCATAGGACGGACCAGGGTTTCGCCGACAGTCACGGCGCTGATCCTCGCGGGGTTGCGGCCGCTGTTGACGAATTCGTCGATGACCAGCGTTGCCGCCGGACTGATCGCCTCACTACCGTCGAAATACGCCAGGACGACGGACGTATCCAGCAGGATCTGAGCGCCACGAGGAATCGCGGCCTCGAGGGAGGACCTGCTCATGGCTTAGCCCCAGGACTCGCGTTCGCCCTCGAGGTAGGTCCTGGTGTCCGGTCCCCAAAGGCCTGGCAGAGAACCGGCGTAGCTGTTCCGAACACGCCGAAGCAGAACAGTGTCTTGATCGTCTGGTTCGAGTTCAACAACGAACTTCTCCCCGGGCTCGATCCCCGCGGCCCGCACGATCGGGTCCGGGATTGTGAGCTGGTTCCGCGCGCGGAGCCGTGCTTCCGCGCTTACGGTTTCGGACATGGCTGTCCTTCCTGAGTCATAGTTTCGCCGTTCGAGAGCAGTGCGAACGATACTCTTGCCTCAGAGAGACGTCAACCAATCGGAGTGACGCCGAACACTCCGACAACCGGTGCCTGATGGTGCTGGTTGGCATCAGCGAGGTGCGGGACGCGGCAGTTGGCGCTTCGCGGGCGTCGGGGTCGAGGCATTCCGGGTGATCTACAACCAGATCCATCCTCACGAGACGGTCGACTTCGTTACGCCGCTCTCTGCCTGACTCGCGCTGGGCCGCGGCCTCGTGAGGTCAAGTCCCAGCTGGTGGCGTAACAGCGCGGCATCCTCGCGCCCTGTTCAGACCCGCCTAAGCGTTACGTTGGAGGCTGGCTTTGGGTGATCTGGAATATGCGGTAGCCGACAAAGAAGTTCGCTGCCGACGCCGCTAAGAACGGCAGTGCCCACCAGCTGCCGTAAGACAGCACAAACATGCCGAGGCCGAAGAGGACGAGACCCGAGACACGCCGCACCCCCCAAAAGAGACGGCGGTAGCGGTACTCCCACGACAACCTGACAAAGAGTTTCATGAAGAGGGATCGCGGGGGAGGAGCGTTCTCATTCGTGGCGTGCATCGGGATACCTGCCGTGACCTGTGATGCCCGGCCGCCCCGGACTTCTATGGAGATGATACGAACCCTCATCAGGGTAGTCGTGAGAGTCGGATGGACGCCGCCAAGCTCGAAGCCCGGGCCGGACGCGAGGATGACGCGGTGGCCGTTCTTCATCTCGGCCACTTGCGCTGTTACACCACGCTACGGGACGTGACCCTCGTAATCCACGACGCGCTAACACCTACAGCTTGTCGCCCGGGCTCAGCCGCTTGCCGACCTCGGTGGCCCGCTCGGTGGCCGCAGAGGCCGCGTAGCGCGAGACCATCGTCCGCGAGCGCCAGCCTGCGAGCGTCATCAGGTCGG
>JBEKVD010000090.1:0-8822 GCA_049514315.1 Candidatus Limnocylindrales bacterium
CGATCACGGGCCTACGGCGAAGATCGCCGCCCTTCTCGCCGTTCGTCGCCTCGTAGAGCTCGGCCTGCTCGCGCGCCCAGGCCGCGGTGCTCGGTTCGTACTCCCCGGTAAGTGGCATATCCTATCCCTTCTCTACCGCGCCTCGAGATCGATCGGGACGAGATTGGTCCCCGACCCAATGCATGGCCGGCCTGGAGAGGAATTCATCGAGCGCGATCCCGTCGCCGCCGACGAGGAGCGTTCGCCCGGGCCTGAACGCGGCAACGAAGGCCTCCATGCCGGGCAACACGTCGGGCGAGCGACCGCTCTTCACTTCGATCGCAGTCGTAAGGCGCCCGGAGCGCGTCACGAAGTCCACTTCGCGGTTGCGCTCGCGCCAGTAGGAAAGTTCGAAGCCGGCCACCTCCGCACCGTTGGCGAGATGCGCACCGACCGTCGATTCCACGAGCCTGCCCCAGAAGGTTCGGTCGGCACGGGCTTCGTCGAAGCTCAGCCCGCTGGGGGCCGTCAGCAAAGCGGTGTTGAGCACCTGCAGCTTGGGGCTCGATCCTCGCCGTCGGACTTCCTGGCCGGCAAACTTGGGCAGGCCCTCGAGCAATCCCGCCGCGGCAAGGAGTTCGAGGTAATGCGCCAGCGTCGTAGCGTTACCGGCGTCCTGGAGCTGGCCGAGCATCTTGGTATACGACAGCACCTGCCCGGAGTAGCGGCAGCCAAGCTCGAACATCCGCCGCATAAGCACCGGCTTGTCCACGCGTGACAGGAGCAGGACGTCTCGTGAAATCGTGGTTTCGATCAATGAGTCGATGACGTAGCGAGCCCAGCGCGCGGGTTCGCCCACCAGCGGCGCAGCACCTGGATAGCCGCCAAAATAGAGGTACTGGTCGAGCGAGAAGCCGAAGGCCTCGCGCATCTCCGAGAACGCCCAATGCGACAGGCGAAGCATCTCGAAGCGGCCCGTGAGGCTTTCGGCGAGTCCCCGCAGGAGGAGTAGCGGGGCTGAACCTAGAAGCACTACCCGGAGGTTGCGGCGGGCGTGTGCGTCCTCGTCCCAGAGGCGCTTGACCGCTTCCGTCCAGCGCGGGATCTTCTGGACCTCGTCGAGCGCCAGGACCCCCGGCCCAGCGCCGGCATCGAGGCGAGCCGTCTCCCATTGCTGTGCGATCCATTCGGGCCCGCGCAGAGTCGGCTCGTCCGCGCTCGCATAGCGGACCGGCATGTCCAGGCGCTCGAGGACCTGCTGGACCAGCGTCGTCTTGCCGACCTGCCGCGGGCCGGCTACGACCTGGATGAAGCGACGAGGTTCCCGCAACCGAGCCTCGAGCTCCAAAGCAGCCTGCCGAACGAAGATGGGTGGCTGCGAATTACTCAACATGGTGAGTAATTGTACTCAGGAGACGGCTCGATGGGCGGCTGCACCATCTGAGGCCTTCGTCTCACGCGCCGTCCATTGCAGGGGGCAGGTCCAGACCGAGCTGATGCAGCAGCGCCGCCCGGACCCCGCGCCGAACGTCCGGGCTCGACACGAACTGAACCTGCCCCCCGATCTGGAAGGCAGTCACCCTCGACAGGTCGATGGTCCGGAGCTGGTGGCACAGGATTACCGCGTCCCTGGTCTGGCCGGCGTGCCCGAGTGGAATTGCGACCTCTCCTGGGTACTTCGCTTCGCGCGCGGAGATCGGGCAGACGGCGCCCATCCCGGACCTGTGGAAAGCCTCGTAGGACACGACCAGGGCCCGGCGGGTACCCTCCTGTTCGTGACCCTGGGCCGGATCGAAGTCGACCAGGACGACGGCCCAGCGCAGAAGGCCGGGCGTCATTCGGGCCCGGCCTCCGCGTCACGGAAGTCGTGCGCAATCGCGCTCGTCTCCGCCTTGAATGACGGGTCGTTGGCGGCCTCTTCCCAGGCTGACGCCTCCTCTCGCGCCCGAACCTCGAGATAGAAGCGCTCGACCGCCAGCTCCACGACTTCGTCCTGGCTCCGCGCCACCCCAGGCAGGTCGGCGAGTTCCCGGACACGATGGACGGTGGTAGGGCTGAGGTTGTAGGTGCGCTTCGTCCTGGTGGTCACGGACTCAGTATCCACGTCCATATTCCACGTGTCAACTAGACGTCCTGCTGGCGGCCCCAGGCACGTTTGGCCAGCGAGGCGACTCCCCGTCCTGGGAGCCAACGTCGTCTCGGGCAGGACTTTCCCTTCAGGACGCGCCCGGTCTCACCTGTGATACAATCCCGCCATGGCTGAAGTGACGATCCGCGACCTGCGCAACCACGGCGGTGACGTGGTCGATCGTGTGGCAGCGGGCGAGCGCCTGATCGTCACCCGGGACGGCAGACCGGTGGCCGAACTCCGGCCGGTGCTGCGAAGGGGTCCGACCGCGTCCCTCCTGCTGGCTCGCTGGCGCAGGCTGCCTCCGGTCGACAGCGCCGCCCTCCGGGGTGACCTCGACACGACGCTCGATCCCCGCCTGTGAGCACGGGCAACGCAGGTTTGCTCGAGACGAGCACTTTGATCCTGCTGCCTCGCCTGCGGGATGCGGCGGAGCTTCCCGAGCAGCCTCTGATCTCCACCATCACTCTCGCCGAGCTCTCGGTGGGGCCGCTCGTCGCCAGCGATGAGTCCGAGAGAGCCGCCCGACTTGCCCAGCTCCAGCAGGCCGAAGCCGACTTCGACCCCCTCCCGTTCGACGCCGACGCAGCTCGAGCGTTCGGACAGGTTGCGGCATCGCTTCGGCGTTCGGGCCGGAAGGCGAGCGCACGGGCCTACGACGCGATGATCGCCGCCGTCGCGCTCGCGAATGGTCTGCCGCTCTACACGTGCAATCCGGACGACTTCGCGGGGATCGACGGCCTGGTGGTCGTCGCGGTCGGCCACCCGGATCGCGTGCCATCCGCCGGCTGACTCGATCAGGCGCGACCATCCTGCGGCCATGCCGCCCTCGGATCAGAGGAGAGTGTGAAGTGACCGCCAACGAAGACGACACGCTGCACGAGCCGCGGACCGAGGCAGGACGAAGACTGAGCGATAACCACGACCGCCACGCCGAGCATTGTCCGGCGCGACGTGAGACGGCCGGCCCGGGCGAGTGCTCCTGCGGCCTCGACTCTGACATCCTCGCCGTCGAAGCCGAAGCCCGCGCCGGGTGCGAGAGCGAGATGGCAGCCCTGGTGGAGGCAACGGAGAACCTGCAACGGGCCGCTTCCGTCCACTGGCGTGCGGCCGGAACCCGGCATCGCTGGCTCGATGATCTTCTTCGAGCCGACGTCGCAGCCGAGAAGCTCCTTGTGCCCGGTGGTCTCGCCGCCGCCGCGGTAGAGCGCGACGCCCGCATCCGAGCCGAGGCGGCCGAGGCGGAGCGGGAGCGGTCCCGCAAGGCACTTCTCGACGGCGGTCGCTCGCTGGATAAGAGCGAAGCACTTCTCGACGGATGAGCCGCGGCCGAGCATGACGCCCGAGCCCGAGACTCCCCGCACGAGGAAGCGGGCGAAGCGGAATGCGCCGGGGCAGCGGTGAGAGGAAACGCTGCTGCGCCGTAACCTGCCCGGCTACCTCGACTACAGCCGTCGAACGAAGAAGCTCGTTCCGTTCATCTGGTAGTCCCGACAATTCAGAAGGTCAGGACGACCTTGCCGCGGGTGCCCCGCTGGAACGCCTTGAGAGCCTCGTCTGCGCGGTCGATCGAGTAGGCGGCCTGGATCTGGACCCGGAGCGCTCCTGAGCTTGCCAGGCCCGCTAGAAGGTTCAGCTTCACCGCAGTCGGAGCGGCCATCACGTTGGCGGCGCCGATCCCGCGTGACGCGAGCAGCTCGACGTCGGCCGCGCCCATGAGCGTTGCCACGTGGCCGCCCGGCCGAACGATGGAGGCCAGCGCGGTCAGGGCTTCCTTCTGGTTCGCGACGTCGATCAGAGCCGCGATGCCGTCGGGGTATCGACCGCGGACTGCGTCCGCGACGTCACCGGCCGAGTAGTCGATGGTCTCGGCGGCGCCGAGCCCACGGACGTACGCCTCCTGGTCCGGAAGAGCCGTGGCGATGACCTTCAGGCCGCGCTGTGCCGCGAGCTGAACCGCGAAGCTGCCGACCCCGCCGGTTGCCCCGACGATCAGCAGGACGTCGCCCTTCCTCGCATCGATGGCGTCCAGCAGATCGAGCGCCGCCGAGCCAGCCAGCGGCAGGGCAGCGGCTTCGCTGAAGCCGAGGCCGGCCGGCTTGCGGGCCAGGACCAGCGCCGGTCCGCCGGAGACGTACTCGGCGAATGCGCCGCTCTTGAGAGGTGGTATCGTCGGGATGAAGCCGAAGGCCTCGTCGCCGACCGCGAAGCCGCCGAAGCTCGGCCCCGCCCCTTCGACGACACCTGCGAAGTCGCGTCCGACGACGGTCGGATATGCATGCTGAAGCATGCCGGCCAGGGCGCCCATTGCCTGGTAGATATCGATTCCGTTCACGCTCGCGGCCTTCACCCGGACGAGCACATCCGCCTCGCCGGCTTCCGGCTTTGGGATGTCGATGGTCCGGGCTGGTCGGTCGGCGCTCTCGAGTGCGAATGCCTTCATCGGGTGAACCTCGGTGCAAGTAGAGTGGACCTTCGGGTGGAATGACTCACAGCGTACGACAACTGGAGGGTCGCCTCCGGTTCGCTGTAGATTGGCACCATGCAACGGAACAATGAAGTGACCGGGCGGCTCCGGGTCGACGCCGAGCGCAACCGATCACGGATCGTGGAGGCCGCTCAGGCCGACTTCGCCGAGCAGGGCCTAGACGTCCCGCTCGAGGTGGTCGCCGGGCACGCGGGCGTGGGCATCGCAACTCTCTACCGTCGCTTCCCGAGGCGGGAGGCCCTGATCGCCGCATGCTTCGAGCGACGCCTGGAGGAATACGCCCGGGCCGCCGAGGAGGCGCTCGAGGCACCGGACGGGTGGTCAGGCTTCCGCGCCTACACCGAACGCATCTGCTCGATGCAGGCCGCCGATCGCGGTTTCAACGATGTCCTGACGAGGAGCTTCTCGAACGCCGGGGGACTCGAGGCGCACCGCGCCCGCGGCTACGAGATGTCCATCCGACTGATCGAGCGTGCCCAGGCGGAAGGAACTCTGCGCTCGGACTTCGTCCCCGAAGACATCGTTCTGCTGCTGATGGCCAACGCCGGCGTCGTCGGGGCTGCCGGCCGGGCCGCCCCCGATGCGTGGAGGAGGCTGGTCGGCTTGATGCTCGACGGATTCCGAAGCGAGGGAGCGACCGAGCTGCCGCCACCTCCGAGTCCGCGCCAGATGATCGCGGCGATGCAACGGCTCGCGAAGCCGACCAGCGAAACAAGGAGCACTTGATGACGAGCCAATCAGACGAGACGACCGACCGAATCGAGCGTGTGGCGGCCGCCCTCCGATCCCACAACATCGAAACGATCGTCGTCGACTCCGCCGCCGAGGCGCGCGAGGTCGTGCTCGGCATGATTCCCGAGGGCGCGGAAGTCCATTCGGGCAAATCGAAGACGCTCGAGGACGTCGGGCTCTACGCCGAGCTCGTCGAGTCCGGGCGCTACGACGCCCTGCGGCCGCGCTATTTCGCCATGGATCGCAAGACCCAGGGTCGCGAGATCCGCAAGCTCATCGCCGCCCCGGACTACGTGCTCGGCAGCGTCGCCGCGGTGACCGAGGACGGCACCCTCGTGGCTGCCTCGGCCACCGGAAGCCAGCTCGGGGCCTACGTTTCCGGCGCCGGCCGGGTGATCCTGGTGGTGGGCAGCCAGAAGATCGTGTCCGGGCTCGACGCGGCCCTGCGCCGGATCGACGAGGTGGTCTTTCCGTGGGAGAACGCCCAGGTCCGCGAGCGACTGGGGGTCGACACCGCGCTCGAGAAGGTGCTCCTCCTGTACGGCGAGTGGCAGCCGGGCCGGACCACGGTCGTGCTCGTCCGCGAGCCCGTCGGCGTCTGAGCGGCGGCCGCGGCCGGGGTACTCAGACCGCAGGCGGCCTCGAGCCATGCGCTCGATCAGCCGGCCGACCTCGCTTCTCAGCGAACGCACCGGTCCGACCGGTCCGTACCAGGCGCACCGCTTCTGCCAGGTCGACTCGGCCTTCGTAGAGGGCGCGGCCGATCACCGCGCCGACACACCCGATCGAGCGTACGGCTGAGATATCGGCCAGCCTCGAGATGCCCGCCGAGGCGATGATGTCTCCCCGGTTGAGGGCGACCATCCGTTCGAGCAGTCCGAGATTGGGGCCGGTGAGCAGGCCGTCCCGCTCGATGGCGGTGACGATGAACGTACGCGCGCCACGGCTCGAGAGCTCGGCCAGGGCTTCCTCCGCGGCCACGCCCGGCGCGCCCGGCAGCCAGCCCTCACCCACGGCCAGGCCATCGCGCACGTCGAGCGCGATGGCGATCCGCTCGTCGCCGAACCGGGATACCAGCCGCTCGACGAGATCCGGATTCTGCAACGCTGCCGTGCCAATCACCACCCGAGCCGCCCCGCTCCGCAGCACGGCGGCGACCGCCTCGTCGTCACGCAAGCCCCCGGCAACCTCGCACGCCGCCCTCGTCCCGGCCGCGGCCACGATCCCGGCCACCGCATCGGTCTGGCGGGGCGCCCCGTCTCTGGCCGCATCCAGGTCCACAACGTGGATCCAGCGGGCGCCCGCCGCCACGAACCGCCGCGCCACATCCACCGCGTCGGTGCCGTAGGCCGTCTCTCGGGCGAAATCCCCCTCGGCAAGTCGCACGACCCGTCCCCCGCGCAGGTCGATGGCGGGAAGCAGCTGGAAGTCGCCGCATCGTGGGGCTTGCCAACGTTGTAACATGCTATCATGCTACTACATCAGCAGAGCCCCGGCATGGGGAGACGAACCGACACCTCCCCGGTGAGGCGAACCAACGAGGAACAACGATGAGCGCGATGGAAGCCTGGCGCAACGAAACTGTCGACGAGCTGTTCGAGGCGATCCTGCGTCTCGATTCCGTGGACGAGGCGTCGGCTTTCTTCCGCGATCTCTGCACGCTGGGCGAGCTGCACGACATGGCGCAGCGCTGGGTCGTGGTCCGGCTGTTGGACGCGGGCATGCACTACGCCGAGATATCCCGTCAAACCGGCGCGAGCACCGCCACCATCACGCGGATCGCCCAATGGATGCATCACGGCGAGGGCGGGTATGCGAAGGCGCTGGAGCGCCTCAGGGCCGCCGGCCCCACGACCGGGATGAAGACCCGATGACGCGCCGCCTCCGCCTGGCCATCCCGAACAAGGGCCGCCTGGTCGACCCCACGCTGACCCTGCTGCGGGACGCCGGGCTCGTCTTCGAGGCCGGCGAGGGGGCGCTCGTGGCCCGCGTCCAGAACTTCGACCTGGACATCCTCTTCGTGCGGACCAACGACGTGACCGAATTCGTGAACGACGGCGTGGCCGAATTGGGTGTCACCGGACTCGACCTGGTGGCCGAGGCAGGGTCGGAGGTTCCCCAGCTCCGCAAGCTCGGCTACGGCCGCTGCCGCCTGACGATCGCCGTTCCCAACGACTCACCCTTCCGCGCGGCGGAGGATCTGGCCGGCCTGCGCGTCGCGACCTCGCACGTGAACCTGACTCGCCGCTTCTTCGAACGTCGATCCATACCGGTCAGGGTCGTGCCCGTCTCCGGGGCGGCCGAGGTTGCCCCCAGGCTGGGTCTGGCCGAGGCGATCGTCGATCTCGTCTCCACCGGCTCGACGATGGTCGTGAACGGCCTTCGCCCGATCGAGGAGGTCTTCGAATCCGAGGCGGTTCTGCTTGCGAACGCCGCGGCGCAGAAGGTGCACGGGCCGGTCTTCGACTCCATCCAGACAATGCTGAGCGCCACCCTGGCGGCGCGCGACCGCAAGTACCTGATGATGAACGCCCCAAAGACCAGGCTGGCCGAGTTCGAGGATCTCCTGCCCGGCCTGGAGTCGCCGTCGGTCATCCCGCTGGCGCACGAGGGTATGATCGCCATCCATTCGGTCGTGGAGGCCGACGCGGTCTGGTCGCTGCTGCCCCGCCTCAAAGCCGCAGGTGCGTCGGGCATCCTCATCCTGCCCATCGAGAAGCTGGTGCTATGAGCCCGTCGGTCAGTCTGCGCCGGCTGGATCTGGCTCAGACCGGGATCGATCCGGCCGTCGCGGCCCAGGTCCGTGCTTTGCTGCGCCGCGGCGCCGCGCCCGATCAGCGGATCCGCGAAGGCGCCCGCGCCATCCTTGCCGCGGTCAGGTCCGGGGGCGACGCCGCGGTTCGCGACGCCAACGCCCGCCTCGGCGGGGGCCGAGCGGACGGTTCATTGCTCGCCGGCCGGGCTGAGATGGAGAGCGCTCGTGAGGCTCTGCCACCACGGATCCGGGCCGGTCTCGAGCAGATGATCGAGAACATCCGCCGCTTTGCCGAGACCGAACTTCCGGAGACCCGGACCACGACGATCGTGCCCGGCATCGAGATCGAGCGGCGTTGGGTGCCGCTGGCGCGCGTCGGGGTGTACGCGCCGGGCGGTTCCGCGGCCTACCCCAGCTCGCTCCTGATGGGTGTCGTGCCGGCCAGGGTCGCGGGCGTCGGGGAGATCGTGGTGGCCTCGCCGGCCGATGCCGAGGGCGGGCTGAACCAGACGCTGCTCGGCGCGGCGGCGCTCGTCGGCGTGGACACGTTCATCGTGGCCGGCGGTGCCCAGGCAGTGGGCGCCCTGGCGTACGGGCTGCCCGAGTCCGGCGTGGAGCCGGTCGACCGCATCGTGGGTCCCGGAAACGCGTGGGTGACCGCGGCCAAGCTGGAGGTCTTCGGTGAGTGTGGAATCGACCTGCCGGCCGGACCGTCGGAAGTGATGGTCGTGGCCGACGGC
>JBEKVD010000091.1:0-9423 GCA_049514315.1 Candidatus Limnocylindrales bacterium
TTCGGGTCTACCTGGGCTCCGGTGACCCGGCGCAAGCACGCCGACGACTTCGAGCGCTTCACCGACTGGCTCGAGACCCAAGAGCTGCCGGTGACGACGGAGTCACTCGACTTTCTGACCCTCGTCGACTACGTCGGTGACCTTCGAGCCCGGCCCAAGGTCTCAGGCGTCTGGCGGGGAGCACCGGATGCCCTGGCCCGATCGTTACAGATCAGTCCTGCACAGACGCTATCCGCCAACAGCGTCAACGCCTACATGCGCCCGTTACGTTCGCTTGCCATCTGGCTCGTCGACGAGGGCCTGCTCGGGGTCAACCCGTTCCGGCGGTCTCGGCGTCGGGCGGCGCTCAATCCCCTCCTCCCATCCGAGGAGACTCCCACCAAGAGCGCGACCCTCCACGATCTGCGGGCACTCGAACGTGGCTGCGCCGGGGAGGGGCCACTTGATCTGCGAGATCAGGCCATTGTCTCGATCCTGGTCACCACCGCTGCTCGCAACTCAAGCGTCCGGCTGCTCCGAGTAGGAGACGTCGACTTCGAGCGTTCGGTCATACGCTTCCGGCGGGCCAAGGGCGGCAAGACACTGGAACTTGCCCTTCAGCCGGGAACGGCGGCAGTGATATCCGCCTACCTCGAGCGCGGACGAGCCACCCTCCTTTCTTCGTCCCCGGTCGTGAGCGACGATCCGGGCTGGCTCTTCCTCTCCCACGCCGGAGGAGAGCCACGGCCACTGACGATGAATGCCCTCTCGCTCATGTTGACCCGCCGCTACCACGCCGGAGGTGGGAGTCTGCGTTGCTTCGGCTCACACCGCATCCGCCATGCCACGGCGACCCTTCTGGTCAACAACGGGATGCCGCTCGAAGAAGTGAGCCGATACCTCGGCCACTCCTCTACGATGACGACGCGCCGCTATGCCCAGCAGACCCCCGAGGCCCTCGGCGAGCGGGCGGCCAGTGCTCTCGCCCGGGCGGGACTCGTGGCCGGTTGATCGGGGCGGCCGCTGATGGGCTCCGCTTCCCCTTCAAACTCAGCCTTGTGAGAATTGGCCGAGCAACGTTGAGCAGCTAGAGCCAAACTTATGGCGTGGGGATTCCTAGGGTTCGGCGGAAGCCAAAAGCGGAAGAACGACCGGTCGAGGCCGCAGCTGAGCGGGCTCAAGGAGTGGCTGCGCACCCGACCGAAGCGCCCGGCGAACCCGAGGCCTACGAGCTGCTCTATAACGAGGCTGTACGCTCGCTGGCCGCACAGGAGGAATCAATTGACGAGCTGCGAACGAGAGCGGCGGCGACGCTCTCCGCGGCGGGGGTGGTCTCGGCCTTCCTCGGTGTGCCCGGACTGACGATCGCCACAGGGCTCAGTACGACTGGCCCCAACCCAACCGCTTGGTCATCGCTCGTCGCCATCTTTGCCTTGATCGTGTTGGCAGCCGTGTTGATGGCCGTCTCAGCTGGCGTGTTCGTGACTCTGCTTCTTGCGAGGAGCTGGACCTTCCGGGTCAGCACGATGGATCTATTGGAGAACTACATCGAGCCAGGCCAAGACGCGACAAAGAGGCCGGCCGCGACACTGCCTGAGATCCACCGTTCTCTCGCTTGGTACCTCGCCGAGGCCGAGGCCAAGAACAAGACGGATCTCGATCGAATGTATGGCCGTTTTGGGCTCGGCGCGGCCCTCTTCATCGCGGACTTGCTGGCCTGGCTTGGCGTCCTAGGGCTGGCTGTGATCGTGAGGCTACAAGCATGAGTAACCAGAAACCGGCTCCCCCGCCTCCGCCTTCGCCGGCTCCGCCATCTCGGCAGGACCCGACGCGTCCAGTCAAGATCAGGACACCGGGACCAAAGCCAACCACAAGCAACGGGCTGGAGTGATAAGGATGGCGGACAAGGCTGACGACTGGCAGAAGACGGATCCTCATCCGCCCAAGCGTGACAATCCGCTTTCGAAGACCAACGAGGTCAGCGACTCAGCCAAGAAGCCCGCCGGATCGGCTATGTCGCAGAAGGCTCCGAAGAGAGCTTCGGGCGGTCATCACAAGAAGTAGTTAGGAGATCTCACCGTGGCCGAGCAGCCGAAACCGCAGGGCGGAGACAAGACGCCGACAGCTGCGCCGCAGACGGGGCCGCTCGCTCCATCTCGGCCAAATCCGGCGAAGACAGTAACCAAGCGGGACACCGGGAAGCCGAGGCGATAAGGTCGGGTCGCCTCGCGAACAAAGCCACCCGTCTCACTTGACACCCCATCGGCAATGCTCCCATCCTGCACGCGTGGGGAGCGGTTTCACCCGGAGGGACATCGTTGGCACTCGCTGATCGCCAGGAACTCATCGCCGCGTTAGAGAAGGTTCGACACAGCAGCGTTGTCACTTTCGTGACGGGCGATCGCACCACCTTCCCGCCCGGCATTCCCGGCTTCACAACCCAGGTCGAGACCGACGTCCAATACCCGCTCCGTCGGCTCCTCGCCAGCATCGGCCACGTCGAGCAACTGGACTTCCTCCTCTACACGCGCGGCGGAAACACCGACGCCGTGTGGCCCCTCGTTTCCTCTCTTCGCGAGCGATGCGATCGTCTGTCCGTAATCGTGCCGTTTCGCGCTCACAGCGCGGGGACCCTCATGTGCCTCGGCGCGGACGACCTCGTGTTGTGTGCGGGATCCGAACTTAGCCCGATCGACCCGACCACCGGCAACCAGTTCAACCCAGTCGATCCGTCCAATCCTCAGACTCGGTTGGGTATCAGCGTCGAAGACGTCGCGGCCTACTTCAAGCTGGCAGAGGATCGTGCCGAGCTTCACGACGAGGCCAGCCACCTGGAGGTCTTCAAGGAGCTAACCCGAACGGTCCATCCCCTCGCGATCGGCAACGTGCAGCGGATCTACCTGCTCATCCGACGGCTTGCGGCCAACCTGTTGGCGCTCCACCTCGACCCGACCACTGAGAAGGCCCGCATAGACCGTATCACCCAAGCCCTGTCGTCCGAGTTCTACAGCCATGTCCACGCCATCACGCGATCGGAGGCGATTGAGCTCCTGGGACCTTGGGCGCATGTTGCCCGGGAAGAGGAAGAGCAGGCAATAGCCGATCTGTTTGACGCGTACGTCCGCGATCTGCAACTCGATGAGCCGTATCAACTACCAGAACTGATCGCGGACAACCTGACGCTCGACGTTCAAGCACTCGGCGCGATCCTCGAAACGCGCGAGGTCTCATACGCGTACGAGACTCGTCTTACTGTCGTCCAGCAGCCGCAGTTCCCGCCGAACGTCCAGGTCCAGATCGCCCCGGGCCAGCCACTTCCCCTTGCTGGCGTGGCGGTGAGAAACTATCAGTGGGGTATCCGCCGCACGGGATGGCGGCGGGACCCCCGAGAGGCTGTGATGTCATGACCAACAATCAGCTCCCAGTTACCCAGGCGCTCCCCCCGGCCTTTCGCTTCGAACAGCTGGTCTTCTCTACCGCTGACATTGAGCGCGGGTTGTTCCACGACCCGCAGTTTCCTTCAGGACTCCCGCCCACCACCGAGCAACTGCTGGTCGTCCACGGGGAGTACTTCCGCCTGTTGCCAACTGGCTCGCCAACGGGTAGCGTCCCCTTCACACCGGGGTCCGCCCTGCTCGTCCCAGCGGAGTAGCGCATCCGCCCTATCGGACGGCCCGGTCCACCTCCGGTCGGCCGATCGCTCTTCGAGCGTGCCGTCCTCATCGACACGGGTGCCCTTGTGGCGCTGCGCCACGCGGCCGACGATCACCACCTACAGGCGAAGACCTGCGCCGACCGCCTCGCCGCAGAACACCTGCCTCTCTTCGCATCACTGCCGACGATCGCCGAGACGCACAACCGTCTGACATACGCGGCTGGGCCGCGCAGCGCCAACCTTTTCCTGGAGGCGGTCTTCGACGGTTCCGTCAACCTTCTGAGACCCGACCTGGACGACGAGACCACGGCTCGCTCACTCGTCGGTCGCTATTCCTACCTTCCGCTCAGTTTCACGGACGCTCTCAACATGGCACTCATGACTCACTATGGCATTAGCGTTGCCTTCTCGTTCGATCGCGACTTTCTCGAAGCCGGCTTCTTCCGCATCCCCCCGTGGGGAGCCGCCTACCGCTAACCCGTCGGACGGCTTTCGTCGAGGTGTGGGCTCACCACGCACACCGCCTGCCTTAACTCATTGCTCCGGCTCGGCGTTACTGATACCGGAGCTGGAGAGTGGCCGAGGTCACCGGATCCAATAGCCGACCGTGAAGACCAACGCCCTGTACTCCGGATCATCTCCGCGTCCTCACAGCCCGGCGACGTCGTGCTCGATCCGCTATCCATGGCTCAGCTACCCGGTACGAAGTAGCCGGTCACATCGAAGATGACCTGGGCCGTGGGTCCCCGTTGCGGCCGGGACCCGCGGTCACTGTATGATCGGCAGGGTCGAGCGGAGGCGGCATGTCGCGCAGCATCGTCTACACGGGCAAGGGCGGCGTCGGCAAGACGAGCGTCGCGGCTGCCACGGGCCTCCTTGCCGCCGCGGGCCTCGAGATCGGCGACCATCCCCGCGTCGCCGGGGGTCTCGCCGACCGGGGTCTGGGGGTCGGCTAAATGGCCCGCCCGGCCCACACCGCTCCCACCGTCGCCGTTCGGCTCGATTACGTCGACCGGCCCGGGGCCCTAGCCGAGATCGTCGCCGGGGTCGCACAGAGCGGCGGCACTCTGCGAACCCTCAGCACCGTGCGGCGCTGGAAGGACGAGTCGGACAGCTCACTGGTGGAAGTTGAGCTCGAGGTCGAAGGCCTGACCGAAGGGCAGGTCATGGTCATCCTGGAGGGGCTCTCGTCCCTCCGCGGTCACCGCCTCACGAAGGCTCTCGACAAGGTCTTCGGCAAGCGCCTCATCGTCATCGGCGGCGGGGCCCAGATCGCCCAGGCCGTCCTGGGCGCCGTGAGCGAAGCCGACCGCCACAACCTCCGAGGCGAGAAGATCAGCGTCGACACGATCCCGCTCGTGGGCGAGGAGAACCTGGCCGCTGCGGTTCGGGCGGTCGCGGACCTCGACCGGGCCCGGGCCCTCCTGCTGGCCGGCTCGATCATGGGCGGCGACATCACCAAGGCGGTCAAGGAGCTGCAGGCCGTCGGCATCCCCGTCATCTCGCTGAACATGGCCGGCACGGTCACCGCGGTCGCCGACCTCGTCGTGACCGACCCCGTTCAGGCTGGCACCATGGCGGTAATGGGTATCGCCGACACGGCCAAGTTCGACTTTGCCCGCCAGAAGGGCCGGCGCTACTAAGGGGCCGGCACGCGGTGTCCGGGACAGACCGCGGCGACGTTGGACCGGGTCGAGCAGGGACCAGCGATGCGCATCGCGACCTGGAACGTCAACTCGCTGAAGGCTCACATTGAGCGAGTCGAGGGGTGGCTCGCCGGGCGATCTCCCGATGTCCCGCTGATGCCGGAGACCAAGCTCGCCGACGAGGCTGCACCCGAGATGGCGTTCGGCATGGCCGGCTACGACTTACTCCACCACGGCGAGGGCCGCTGGAATGGCCATCGCCAGCCGCGTCGGGATCGAGGACGTCCTCACCAACTCGGCGACGGACCCGTGCGCCGCTCCCCGGGCCCTGATGCGATCACTGAGGCCCTCGGGGCCGAGGCGTCGGAGGCCTCGGTCGGCGGAGGAGTTCGCGTAGTCAGCCTCAAGGCCCCCAACGGCAGAGGGGTCGCGCTCGGCCTTGCCGACAGGTCGGCATTTGACCGGCGATCGACCTGCGCTACGTCGGTGCCGACGGCCTAACCGAGAGTCTGGACTTTCCCGATCGCGTCACAGACGACCGGCACCATGGCTGAATAGCGACGAGTCCGCCCTAGGTGGGATGATCAACTGGCAGTGACACCTGGAGTCGGTTCGCGGGAGGAATCGGTGACGCATTCCGTCAGTTGGGCAACTCTCAGCCGTCCGGCTAAGGCATATCGGGTCTTTCACGCGACGTGGTCGGTGGCAGGCCTCGCCAGCCTCGGGTACACGTGGGTCTGTGCCGCGAGGCGACGGAGAAATCGTCTTCTCGGCGCCAGCATGGCGTTCCTCTCAATCGAGGGCGTCGGGCTGATGATCGGAGGCGGCGACTGCCCGATGGGGAAGCTGCAGGAGCAGTTGGGCGATCCGGTGCCGTTCTTCGAGCTCGTGCTGCCGCCGCGTGCCGCCAAAGCCGCCGTCCCGATCCTCGCGGGAGCGTCCTTCGCCGGATTCCTCGCGGTTGCACTGAGACAGCCGAGGAGGAGCAGTCGGCCGGCCATCTGAGCGCGAAGCCCATGGCCGCTGCTTCGAACACGATGGCTGCGTAGTGATTGCTTGCAGCCGCGTTCGCCCCCGGTGAAGAGGCCCCTGCCGACTATCCCGGCCGACTATCCCGGCCGACGGCCCTGTGTAGCCCGGAGGCGCGACTCACCCAGATCCGCAAGGCCGAGTGGCCTGAAGAACCGCGGTTCCGTCTACGGCGTGGCGAGTGAACTCGTCCGAATCAAACGGCCAACAGAATGGGGTCGGGCTCCTTGATATCAACGGCCAAAGCGACTGTGGCCAGCCTCGAACTCGGGGAGAGGACTAGCGGGCTGAGATGCCCGACACAGGTGTTGCCGTGGGATTTCGCCGCCGCGCCATCCGGGCAGGTTGCGCCGGACCAGGCCACGCCCGTCAGGGTCGCACCTGTCAGATTGGCACCTGTCAGGTTGGCATTCGAGAGGTTCGCGCCCGTGAGATTGGCGCTCGAAAGGCTCGCGCTCGTAAGCGTTGCACCCGAGAGGTTCGCGCCGGTCAGGTTGGCGCTCGAAAGGCTTGCGCTCGTAAGCGTTGTACCCGAGAGGTTCACCCCGGTCAGGTTTGCGTGGGCCAGGCCGGTGCCGGTCAGGTTCGCCTTGCTCAAGTTGGAACCCGTAAGCGAGACCGCACCGATCTGTAGGCCGGACAGGTTGCAGCCGGTGCAGTTGATACCCGACCCGAGCACATAGATCGTCACCGTGACGGGACTCGATAGCGCGCTACCAGTCTTGAGCTGGTACTTGAACGAGTCGGTGCCGGTCCAGCCCGCCGGCGGGACGTAGGTGAACGCGCCAGGAGTCGCACCGAGGGTGAGCTTCCCCTTGGGGGCCTGACTCACGACGACGCTCGAGTTGCCGACGCTCGTCAGGGCGAGAAAGCCCGGGGCCGCCACGGTGAGGGGCACGCCGCTAGTCGTCCAGTAGCGATCAACGATGACGACGCTGAGAGTGCCCGCCGAGTAGGTGAAGCTGTAGTTCGGGTCGACCGCGCCCGAGCACGTGATCGGGTAGGTCCCCACCGGGCTGGCGGCCGTGGCTGTAGTAACGCAGGTCGGCGCCGTCGTGAGGCTCGCGGCCGTATCACCGGCTACGAAACCAGCATAGATCGGCGTGAAGATTGGGTTGGCCGAGCCGTAGGCCCGGCTCGGACTGGGCGCCGTGACGATGAGTGAGGCCTGCGTGGTCGTGAAGCTCTGGCTCACCGGGCTAGCGGCGGCCCAGGTCGCGGTGCCAGCCTGAAGCGCGGTAACCGTGCATTTGCCGACGCCCATGATGGTCAGGGTGCTCCCGCTGACCGTACAGGAGCCAGCCGCGGCGTAGCTGACCGGCAGACCCGAGGAGGCCGTCGCGGTAAGAGTGATGGGCCCTGCGCCATAGACCGCACCGACGAGCGGACCGAAGGTGATCGATTGGGCCTGCTGGAGCAGCTGGCCGACTACGAACGGCGAGAGCGACGTGGTCGTTCCGCAGACCAGGTTGTCGGTCGTATCGAGTGAGCTTGTGACGTCGTCCCAGCTGGTTCCGTTCCAATGAAGCAGCTGGACGAGGCTTGGGTCCGGATACGCGATCGGGTCATAAGGCAGACAGACTGTGATTGAGTCCGCGTATATGGCCGTTGTCGTGATGTCGTAGTAGGTGGGCGAAGTCGCAAGCTGGAAGCCGCCGGGGGGGAGCCGATTGTCGGCAGGGCGCTCGATAGCGCCACCGAAGTTATGCCACCGTTCGTCACCTGAGCGAACGTCAATACGACGCCCACTGCGCTTCCACCGGTGACATCTAATGGGCCGACCACCACATTCGCGCCTTTGGCCGTCGATCCGTCCGGTGGCGCGACCGTGAGGGTGCCCGGGACGTAGGTGAAGACATAGTTGGCCGAGACGCCGCCCGAGCACGTGATCGGGTAGGTTCCGACCGGGCTGCTGGCCGTCGCGGTCGTGGTGCAAGTGAGCTGGGTCGTGAGGCTCGACGCCGTGTCGAGGTTGACGAAGCCGGCATACGTTGGAGTGAGGGGAGGCGTCTGGTTCGGGGTCGGCGACGGGGTCGGCGACGGGGTCCCGGCAGGCGACGGCGACGGGATCGGCGACAGGGTCCCGGCAGGCGTCGGCGACGGGATCGGCGACAGGGTCCCGGCAGGCGTCGGCGCGGGCGTGTCGGTCGGTGTGGCTGTGTCGGTCGGTGTGGCTGTGTCGGTCGGCGCGGGCGTGGGCGCAGGCGTGTCGGTCGGCGCGGGCGTGGGTGTCGGCGACGGGGTTCCGGCAGGCGTCGGCGCCGGCCCGGTCGGCGTCGGCCCCGGCCCCCCGAACGGCGTCGGCGACAGGGTCCCGGCAGGCGTCGGCCCCGGCCCGATCGGCGTCGGCCCCGGCCCGATCGGCGTCGGCGCCGGGGTTCCGGCAGGCGACGGGGTCGGGGTCGGAATGGGTGCGGGCGCGATTGGGACGAACGCCACCGTCGCGTCCGGCGCGGTCACAGTGAGCTGGGCCGGATTGACGGTGAAGCTCTGCGTTACATCGGGTGCCGCAGCCCACGTGGCATCACCGTCCTGAGAGGCGATGTCGCACACGAGCCGGCGCCCGTGATGGTTGCCGTCGAGCCCGTCACAGCGCACTGCCCGCTGGTCGCATAACTGACCAACAGGCCAGATGAGGCGCTCGCCGTAAGGGTGATCGGGGCGGCACCGTAGGTTTGGTCGGCAATCGGATCGAAGGTGATCGACTGGGATGTTGTGCCGGTTGCGAAGGCTCCGGCAGGAGCGACGACCGCCGCAATCAGCAGGATGGGGTCCGAGGATCGGCGTCAGCGGAGTCGGTCGGCCTTCCATCGCGCGGTAGATCAGGCCGCCGACGAGCGGCGTGAGGACCAGCACCGCGAGCATCACACTCGCCAGGGTCAGGAGACCACTGAGGCTCATAGGCTGGACTGGTTCGCTGAAGGTCCGAAACTGCTTCGCAAGAAGCTGCCGCCGCTAGTGTGTCGTCGGTGCGGGCTCTCCGACCAGGTGGACCTCCAGGCCCGGGACTGCGTCCAGGAGGCGATCGGCGAGCGAGGCTCGGCCGACGTGCAGGCCGCGATGCGGCCGATGGACCAGGACCAGGTGAGTGACGCGACGTTCGCGCACGACCTC
>JBEKVD010000092.1:0-8454 GCA_049514315.1 Candidatus Limnocylindrales bacterium
CTTGCCATTGCGGCGTGCCTCCATCCGTGAGTTGGTTTCTCATCGGAAGGGTACGCCGCGTTCTAGCCGCCCAGACTCGGGCCGGCCGCGGCGACATTTCCACGCATTACGACGTTAGCTCCGATTGAGGCGCCAGCCGTCCGTCAGGTTGAGACGAGACTGCCAGGTTTCCAGCGGTTGACGGGTCGCGAAAGTGTGGCCGTGTGATCAACTTGCCCCAGTTCAGCCGCGAGGCCGCCAGTCCAGCGGGCGTCGGCCCCAGCCAGATACCAAGGACGAGAAAGGAGATCCCCCGGCTGGGCGGAAGACCCTGCCCGCCGGGCTGTTGAGGAACCGGCCGAAGCCGGACCGGTTGAAACTGGAGGCAAGGCTCAGCGGAGGCCTCCTGAGCAGTGGTGGAGAGCGCAGCCCTTGCAGGCCATTCGCGAGCTCGTCCCTACCTCGGTTTGGCGTAGTCGACTGCTCCGAGGATGTCGATCGCGACCACGGGCTCCTTCCCGACGACCCAGCCGTCATGCCCCGGGGGCACGTACCCAGCCTCTCCGGCCACCACGTCGAACTCCTCGCCGCTGTCCAGGCGAGTGCGCAGCCGGCCCGAGATGATGTAGAGGCCGTGCGCGACCTGGCAGCTGGCAGTTCCGACCTTCGGCTTCACATGTTCCGCCCAATGCCACCCGGGCTCGAAGGTCATCCGGCCGATCGCCATACCACCGACCGTGACGACCTCGTTGCGACCCTTGGGGAACGCCCGGGTCTCGTCGGGCGCGTCGAGCCGCTTGTGCTCAGCTTTGCGTTGCACTGCCATCAGGGGAGCTCCTTCTGACTCGGGGTGTGCTCCGAAGACCGGAGCTGGGGACGCCCCCTGTCAGCGGGAGGAGAGTTGAGTCACCGGGCATCCGACACAACGGCCGTCCTGTCTGGCGCACCCGCCGTTTCGCTGATCGAGTCAGCTGGATGGCAAGGCTTCCGGCCAGCTCGGCGGCCGCGTGGGGCCATCGACGACGGTGAGGGAATCGGCCAAGGCGGGGGCATGACATGCGGCCACGACGACACGATAACTGGACACGCTACGCTCGCCCCTCTGAGCACGGTGCTACTGCGCTAACCCGCCCCGGCCTTCCAAGCTGAATGTCGCGGGTTCGAGACCGGTCTCCCGCTCCACATCGCCGTTCGCGCTCGGAACGACACTCAGCCTTGGGTGCTGGCGTCTCCTGCAGGCTGCTACCAGGCTGCACGAGATGATGGGCTGTTGGAAGTCGAGCCCGATCAGATCGGACGGCCGATCTTCACGCCGCATGGATCCCCAGCTCCTGAATGGTTCCACATCCACGCGAGAAGACCGGCTACATCATCTCCTGGATGGTTCCACATCCACCCCCGAGCAGGAAGAAGTACAGGGCTGGCGAGCCGTCGTTATTGACCGGACCGAGGGGGACCACGCCACCGGTCTTGATGTCCACCGCCCATTGACCCTTCGCGCCGTGATTACGGCTGCCGGTCGCGGTAATGGTCACCGTGAAGAGGTCGGAGGCAGCAACGCGGTCAGGAAGGAAGAGGGGATCGGGGTGGCCGGGGACCGCCTGGTATACCCGATCGAGATTCGCGCCAGGGACCGCCTCGAAGATCAGCCCCATGTCGCTCAGCCACGGCTCGCTCAGGCAACCCTTGACGATCCCGGTCACGATCCGGTTGGCCTCGGCCGCGCCGGTGCTGTCTATCGACTCGGCCGGGAACGGGGTTTCTGTGGGGGTCTTGGCGTCCGAGGTGATGGCAGGCAGGGCTGTGCCCGTCAGCCAGCCATTGTTACCGCCGGACGACACTATGGCGACGCCAACTATGGCGAGGGTGGCCAGGGTGGCCAGGGTGGCCATGAGGCCGTGGCCCGCGAGCAGAGAATTGCCGGCGACCTTGGTGACGGGCTGCGACCACTGCGTCTGCAGCCACGGTGGAGTCACGGGTGGCGGCTCGGGCACGAAGGTCCAGGAGCCGTCAGGCTGCCGGATCATGGTGCCCTTGGTCGGGCCGGTGAGATGGATCACCCCCGGATCCTGTGCCGACGGGTTCGACTCGAGCCGGTTCATGTTGATGTCGCGGGTGTCGATCCTATCGATCGGGGTCAGAGTGGCGTCGACGGTGGAGCTGGCCCCATCTTCGATCGGGGGTATGCCGTCGATGGGCGGACGGGGCTCACTCATGATGTCCTCGCAGAAGACAGTTCTTGTCGTTGACCTGGGCGAAGCATAGTCGGCCGCGACTTCTTATCAACCGAGTGCCGATGGGCGGGGCCATGCATCCCACTGCCAGCGGGGCGAGCTTGCCCGCCCAAGGGCCGAACGACGACACGATAACTGGACACGAAATGCTCAGGGTCCCTGAGCACGGTGCCACTGCGCTCAGACGCTCAGGCCTTCCAAGCTGAACATCGCGGGTTCGAATCCCGTCTCCCGCTCCACTTTCCCTCGACTCTTACCTCATACAGGCGCCACGCCTGGGCGTTCTTCCTCGCGTGTGAGGATTTCGAACTCGATCTGGATGGTCGAAGAGTCGCCCGACCCCGCGTGTGCCCGCGCCCGCGCCGTTCCGCCTGTAATCCTAAGTGTGTAGGTATCTCTTTCCTGGGGATGCGCGTAGACTCCACGAGCCGACTGTTTCAGTTCGACGAAGCAGGGGACGGAGTCCCCGTGGGCCAACGGCACTGGCTCCTGACGAGGGAGGCGAAGCATGAGGTGGGCAGGAGTAAGGAGCACATCGCGGGGCGGGTCGACATGAAAGCGGTCTACCTGCCTGGCGACCGAGCATTCCTCCGCTACATCGAGGTCCCGGGCGACGATCCCCCCTTGCTGTGGTTACATGGCTGGCAGTGCTCCGCGACCGGCGAGCTGATGCCTGCCGCAGTCCGGCCGCCCTTGCGGGGTCGCCGTTCGCTCCTGGTCGATTTCCTCGGCCACGGGTACAGCGACAAGCCGCTCGACTTCGGCTACGGGGTCGAGGATCACGCTGGGACGATCGTCGCGCTCATCGATGCCCTGGAACTGCGCAAGTGCGGCCTAGTGGGTCACAGCATGGGCGGCGCGGTCGCCATCCTCGTGGCGGCGGCTCGGCCCGGGATCGTGTTGCTGCTCGTCATGGCCGAAGGAAACGTTGACGCTGGGGGCGGCGTGCGTCTTGGCGGCCAGACCGAAGATCAGTTCGTCGATCGCGGCTTCCGGGAAATGCTGGAGGTCCACTTCAGGGAAGCGGAGGCGCAGCCGGACGGTCTGCGAGCTGCCCACCTCGGGATCGAGCAGCTCGTTGAGCCTCGTGCGATCCATCGCGAGGCGGTGTCGATCGAGCTCGAGAGGAACCCATCCATTCGCTCGCTCCTGGGCAAACTCGAGATGCCGCGCTGGTATCTCCAGGGCGAACTCAGCGATCCGGAGCCGGATCTGCAGCGTGACCTTGCGGCAATGGGTATTGGGTGGAAGGTCGTCCCGCAAACGGGACATGCGATGGGGCTCCAGAATCCGGAGGGCCTCGCGCAGAGCGTCGCCGAGGTGCTGGTTGCATCCTGGCCCAGGTGATTCCCGCCGCCGAACTCCGTAGTGTGGCGATAGGTCCAGCGATCCAGCTGATTGCCCTCTGGCCCTGAGCCTTGAGGGGCACCACGACCGGATCTCCATCCTTCACGACGTGCCCAAACGCCCCATAGCTGGCCGACTTGGTGTTGGTACGGCATCGTGTGCGGCCAGGCCCGGTCCCGCTCGCGTGCTCCCCTTCCGACCACGCCTTGCAGGCGAGCAAGGTCTCCGGAGGGCCAAACGACGACACGACAACTGGACGCGCCACGCTCGGGCCTCTGAGCACGGTGCTACGGCGCTCAGACGTCCCAGCCTTCCAAGCTGAGTGTCGCGGGTTCGAGACCCGTCTCCCGCTCCAGCTCCACTCTCACGCTCAGGACGAGACGATAACTGCACGTCGGCTTTCTCTGCGAGCGTTCGACACGGCCGAATGGCCTCCCACAACGCTCGGTGAGTTGGTAACGAGCGTGGCCCGCCGACGATCGTCGAGCCTGAGCTTCCCGTCCGGTGCGATTGGCCAGCGTTCGCCGAACGACGGCTGCAAGTCGGCCTGAACTAGCTCGCCGCTTGGGAAGGAACCGATAGCGTCGACCGACGGGCGTGCATCCAACGGCGTCGTCGCCAATGTCGGCGACGCTACACTGCCCCTCGTCAGGGGCTGCGGTTCTCGGCCGAAATGGGGTTGGGGCTCGATGGGCGCCAGAAGCGGGAGCCAGAAGATGACGATCCGTAGTCGAACGGCCGAGATCCTCACCGGGCGCGGCACTGGCCCTGCGAGGCCCGTCCCTCGGCCGGTCATGCGGGCTATCAGCCTCTTCATGGCGGGCTCGCTCGTTGCCGTCGCCCTCGCGGGCTGCTCCGCAAGTACCGCCACCTGGCCTCCGGCTGCTGCCAGGAGTGCGACTCCAGCTCCAACGCCGCCGACGCCGGCCATAGCGAGTCCAGGCGAGACTCCGACTCCCGGCCCTTTACCAACACCCACACCTGGGTTCAGCCCAACCGGCGCGATGGCGACAGCACGTGAGTACCACACCGCGACCCTACTCTCGGACGGCCGTGTCCTCATCGTCGGAGGTGGTGACGGCACGACCGACTACGACGTCACGGACACCTTGGCGAGCGCCGAACTGTACGACCCGGCAAGCGGCACTTTCAACCCCACCGGCTCGATGCAATCTCCTCGAGGCCAGGGCACCGCCACCCTGCTTCTCGACGGCCGCGTCCTCGTCACCGGAGGCTCAAACGACTCGAGCGAGACCGGGGTTCTGGCCACAGCGGAGCTATACGACCCCGCGAGCGGCAAGTTCAGCCCGACCGGTTCGATGTCGACTGCCCGAAGCGATGCGACCGCGACGCTGCTCTCTGATGGTCGTGTCCTCGTCGCCGGGGGGCTCGTCGTGGGATTCCCGCCGAAGGCACTTGCCTCAGCCGAGCTGTACGACCCGGCCACCGGCAAGTTCAACCCGACCGGCTCGATGACTACCGCTCGCTGGGGCTTCACGGCTACCCGGCTCACCGACGGCCGCGTCCTGGTCGCCGGAGGCTACGGCGACTCGGGACTGCTTTCCTCAGCCGAGCTGTACGACCCGGCGAGCGGCACTTTCAGCCCCACCGGCTCGATGACCACCGCACGGCTGGATCACGCCGCCACCCGGCTCACCGACGGCCGCGTGCTGATCGCTGGGGGCGACGGCGTCTCGGCGCAGCCTGTGGCATCAGCCGAGCTGTACGACCCGGCCACCGGCAAGTTCAACCCAACCGGCTCGATGGCCGCTGATCGCGGCGGCCCAACCGCCACGCTGCTCACCGACGGCCGCGTCCTGGTCGCCGGCGGCTACGACGGCTCGGAGGATCTAGCTTCGGCAGAGCTGTACGACCCGGCGAGCGGCACGTTCAGCTCGGCCGGTTCGATGGGAACAGCCCGAAGCGACCACACCGCCACGTTGCTCTCGGACGGCCGCGTCCTGGTCGCCGGTGGCGAGGCCGATCCCCTCTCAGGGCCTCTGGCCTCAGCCGAGCTGTTCCAACCATAGGGTTTACCGACGAAACTTGGCGACGGGGACCAACTCCGGCTGGATCAGTGAGCGGCGCGTCCGCGCCGGATCTGCAGCCGCTCACTGATCAATCTCAGTACAGCTTGGCCTCGGCCTCGTCGAGGATCCAGACCTGCGGAGCCCTGTCGATACCGCCACGCTCCATTGCCTGGGGCAGCGACGGATCCTGGGAGAAGGCCTGGGCACCCTCGAGCGTCGCGAACTCGTTCACGATCAGGACCGAGTTCGGGTCGGTCACCTCGCGATTGATGGAGTGACCCGTCGCGCCGTGCCGTCGGCGGATGTCTTCGTGCTCCGTGAACACCGGGTACCAGCGGTCGTAGTCGGCGACGTGGTGCTGAACGATCACCTTGGTCATTGCGGGACGCCATTTCCTTTCGTGTTGTATCGAGCCACCGTGGCTGGAGCCGACGATCGAGCGCGTCGTCGCGACACCATGAGGCTCCCGCCGAGTCCTGTTCTGCCGGCTCCGATTACTTCTCGACGTAGACCGTCAGCGGGGGGATTACGCCGTGTCGTTCCATCGCGGCCGCATCCTTGGCCGACGGCGAAGTCATCATTGCCTGCGCGCCCGCCATGTCGTGCACGTCGGCGGTTACGGCGATGTTCTTGCTCCCATCCATCGCGACGTAGTCGGTGATCTGCGTGGCGTACGGCGAGATGGTGGCGGCCCTCTCTGCCTTGCCCGCCAGCCAGCGTTCTACGTCCACGACCTTGTGGGTGATCACGATCTTCGCCATGTGGACTCCTTCGGGAAGCGCGACCGACCGGCCTGATGGCGGGGACGCCGACCCAGTTCGAGGAGGGCGAGCATAGGGCGCCCGGGTCATCAGTCGGCGCCGCGTCTCATTGCGCGGTGTGACAGGGGTCGGCCGTTGCGCGGTCCGCGCCAGGGGCCGCTTCCGGCGGCAGACCGGTTGCCGAACTGCGCTGAACTGCTCTCGGCCGGGCTCTACCGGAAAGCCGACCTTGAGGCGGACAAGCGCGCCGCGGGGCAGCGGAGCAGCCTCGGCCAGCTGGGAACGATCCGATCTCTTCGGCCATGCTACTTCCCGCGTTCCGCCTGGAGCCACGGCGCGCCTTCGAGCCGACGAGCCGGACCGAAGCCTGCCTCGGCCAGCAGGGCGGCGTACTCCTCGAACGTGTAGAAGCGACCCCGACGGGCCACGTTGAACAGCCAGACGGCCCAGAGGCAAGGGTCCGGGTCGTCGAATACTCCTGGCGTCGGCATCACCTCGAGGATCACGATCCGCCCGGACGGGGCGAGCAGGCGATGGACCTGGCGCAGCGTCGTGCCGATCTCGATCGGGTCGAGGAAGTGGAAGACGTGGCCGAAGAAGACGATGTCGAAGGGGCCGTCGAGGCCCTGGAGGGTGGTCACGTCGCCGGCGACGAACGACGCCCGCGAGGCTACGCCCATCGCCCCGGCGAGGCGGCCGGCCACCTCGATCACCGGTCCCCGGTCGATCCCGGTCACCGTTGCCGTCGGGTCGTCGAGCGCCAGCACGAGGCTCGCGATCGCCGGACCGCAGCCGACATCGAGGACGCGGGCGCCAGGCATCGACGCGGCCGTGACCCCGAGGGCCGACCAGCGCGCTTTGTAGGCGTCGACATCGGCAGGCCAGGTGGACAGGTTGGAGGCGGCGTATGCCACCCAAAGCCCTGTCGCGTCGGCCGACGCATAGTCGGTCAGGACCTGGCCGGTCCTGATGTTCTCGGTGAAGTGGTCGCCGGCGCGGAGGTCACCGAGGAACATCCGCGCGCAGTAAGTGGGTTTCCCGGGGACGAGATACGCCTCCGCTGTCGGGCTAAGTGAGTAGGCTCCCTCGGACCACCCCAATAGACCGACCGCGCACAGACCGTCGAGCAGGATTCGCATCCCAGCGGGGGAGCAGCCGGTGGCACGGGCGATGCTCTCCGCGTCACGATGACCGGCGGCGACGGCCGGGATGACCTCGAGCTCGAGCGCCGCCCGGACGACCTGCACCTTGAGAGCGAGAACGTTGTCGACCTCATCGAGGATGCCAAGCGACGGGACGGTTTCGGGGACCACGGACTGGGTCACGGGTAGTACCTCCAGTTCTGCCGCGCCCCGCGGGTCGGCCTCGCCGGTGGCTCGGCGCAGTGTGGGCGGTCGGGAGTGTGGGCCGCATGTCTTGCCTGCCGGCTACTGGTCGTGCCGGGCGAGGAATTCGCCGAGGACTTTCATGTAGCCAGCGGGTTCCTCGGCATGGGCGTTGTGTGAACTCTCCTCGAACATCACCCACTCGGAGCCGGGGATCCCATCCTGGACGGTGCCGGCGATAACCTCGGTCACCGCGTCGTAGCGGCCGGATGTGATGAGGGTATCCACATCGATCTCGCCGAGTCGGTTGCGGACGTCCCAGGCCTTCAGATTGCCCAGGATATGGAACCCCGACGGCCCCCACATGGTGGAGCAGACCTCGGGGTTCGCCGCGCTCTTGTCGTCGGAGCGCCGGGCGAACTCGGGGTACGTATCGGCCCGCCAGAAGTGGCGGGAGGAGAAGGCCTGCATCGCGGCCAGATAGTCTGGGTGCTTGTAGGTCCCGTCGGCCTCGTGCGTTCGGAGCGCCGACTGGACATCGGGCGGGAGCTTCTCGAGCAGCCTGTCCGTCTCGGCCTCCCACTGCGGAATGCTCGCCGGCGAGCTGGCGAGAGTCAGGCTTGCGATCCCCGGCGGCCGGGTGAGCACATAGCTCATGGCTAGTGCCTCATGCCGCAACGTCGGGGAGCGAATGGTGGACTTCGGCGTTGATGCGCCAGGGCTTGGCGGGACGAGCATTCCGATTGTGCCAGCGCAGGTAGGCATGGATGGCTCGGTC
>JBEKVD010000093.1:0-8400 GCA_049514315.1 Candidatus Limnocylindrales bacterium
CCACTCACGATCTCGCGATCGATCTTGATGATCGAGGGCTCGAGCGCGGCGATGACCGTGAAGCTGGCGTGACCGGCGCCTGCATCGTCGACCGCGAAACCGAAGCCGAGGCGGCGAAGGGCCCGGACCTGTCTCTTGAGGCGCGGAATGTCGGCAATGGCCTGCTGCTCCGTGCACTCGACAACGATCTGGCGAGGCGAAAGCCCGGCTCGCCGGACGCGGTCGGCAAAGGCCGCGGCCTCGAAGTGAGGCGAGAGGAGACTGGCTGGCAGGAGGTTGATGCCAAAACGCGTGTACTGGCCAAGAGGACCCGGAGCGACGACTTCGGCAATCCGGGTCAGGGTCCGCTCGACCACGAAGGCGTCGAAATCGACCGGACGCTTGGCGACGAGGGCGGCGTCGACCATAGCGCTGATCGTTTGCGGTTCCGCCGGCATCTGGGGCCTGAACAGGCACTCCCATTCGTGGGCTCGCATCGTCGCCAGGTCCACGATCGGTTGGAACTCGACCTGGTGGTTCGTGTTGAGAGCGAAGAAGTAGTCGAGGACCTTGCGCTTGGCGATCTCAGGCGTGTCGTCCATGCCGAATCGGTCACCCAGCCCGGAGATCCGGACCGCATTACCGAGGGCGACGATGTACCGCTCGGCGGCTGGCAGCGACTGATCGATTTCGGCCAGGCCGCAGGGCGACGTCAGGGCGACCGAGCGCGACAACGCCTCCGCCAACTCGTGAGCACGCCCGATCACGCACCAGCCGGAATCGGCCAGCTCGATGATCCGAGCGTGCGGAACCTCCTGCGCGATCCGCGAAACGATCCGACTGTCACGGGACCAAAGAAGCCCCTCGGCTTCCGCTGGCCGAGCACGACCGAAGCGCACTCATTCCTCGCTCACCTGTGGCCTTCAAGGCGGGCACCTTGGTCGGGAGACGGAACCGACCAATTCGAGGGCCAGGGAAGTCTCAAGTTAGGCGCCGCCTCGGGCCGTACCGGCATTCGGGGGTCCGGGATCGCTCCGTGTTGCCCGTACCAAACGATGTCCAGAACGGAGACGACGGTCGTCGATGCATATGTATCTCAGGTTTTCCACAGTTTGTCCACACCCAACCGCACAACGCCACCGCGAACAGCCCAATCTCGAGACCCTGGAGTGGGCCGATTCTGCCGCCCCGGGGCTGCTTCCGGGATCGCTGCCGGCACGAGCCCGGTAGAGGATCCGGCCCCGGCGCGACATGACCCGCGGGCCGCGGCGAGGCGTCTAGAATCTGGGCCCCCAGCGACCGCCGCGCGGCCGCCACAACCAACCGACCTGGAGTCCGCCGATGCCTCAGATCCACCTTCGCGCCGAGCCCGGGGACTACGCTCCGGTCGTTCTCCTGCCGGGTGACCCGAATCGCGCCACCTGGATCGCCGAGAAGTTCGACGGCGGCCCCGGTGCGGCCCTTCAAGTCAACTCTCATCGTGGGCTGCTCGGATACACGGGAAGGTACAGGGGCGTGCCGGTCAGCGTCCAGACGAGCGGCATGGGTGCTCCCAGCATGGCGATCGTGGTCGAGGAGTTGCTCCGCCTCGGGGCCGAGCGTTTGATTCGCGTCGGCACGTGCGGCGGAATCGGTCGCGGCATCCAGACCGGGGACATCGTGATCGCCTCGGGCTCCACCCCGGCCGACGGCGCGACCCGGACGTACCTCCATGGCGATCCGTACGCGCCGGTCGCCGACTTCCGGTTGATGCGAGCCCTGGTCGAGACGGCCGAGACGCGCGGCGAGAAACCGTACGTGGGCCAGGTCGCAACGGTCGACGTCTTCTACAACCCGGACCCGGACTACTTCTCCAGGTGGCGCAGCCGCGGTGTGCTCGCTTTCGAGATGGAGACGTCGGTTCTCTACTACCTGGCTTCGCGGGCACGGGCGGCCGGGGCAAACGTGGCCGCGGCCGCGATCCTGACAGTCAGCGACGTCCTGTCCGAGGAGACCACGTCCGAGGAGTCGTACATGCCACTCGAGGAGCTGAACCGGTCGATCGAGCGGATGATCGAGATAGCTCTCGACGCCGGGATCGCCGGCTGATGGAGGCCGCCGCTTCCACCGGTTCCACCGTCGAGTCGGGCGCCGCGCCGGGGCGGCTGGGTCGGTCGGCGGCCTTTGGGCGTGAGCTCGAGCTGGCCATCGACCTGGCCCACCGAGCCGGTCGGATCCAGATTGAGCACTACGAGCGACTCGAGCAGGTTCGGGCGAAAGGGCCGCGGGACGTCGTGACGGAGGTGGACCACCTCTGCGAGGCTCTCGTGATGGGGGCCGTCCAGGAGCAATACCCGGGCGATTCGTTCTACGCGGAAGAGATCGGCGAGGTGGCGTCGACCGGTGCTACGAGGTCCGGCCGCACCTGGATCGTCGATCCGCTCGACGGCACGGTCAACTATGCCAACGGCATCCCATTCTTCTGCGTTTCGATCGCCCTGGTGGCCGAAGGCCGGCCGGTCGCAGGTGTGGTCTACGACCCGACGCGGGATGAGACGTTTGCCGGGGCGATCGACGGGCCGTCCCTCCGCAACGGCGAGGCCATCCAGGTCGGCCACAAGGAGCTCCTCAAGGACCTGGTCGTCACGCTCGCTATCGGTGGGCGGGGCACGATCCGCAAGCGCAGCGAGGCCCTCAAGGCCATCCGGGCCCACCGCTCGATGGGATCGGCTGCCCTGACGCTCGCCTACGTGGGTTGCGGCCGCTTCGACGTCTATGCCCAGGGGGCCGGGATCTCCGCCTGGGACGTTGCCGCTGCCGGTCTGATCGCCGAGCGGGCCGGCGCCACGGTCACCAACCTTGAAGGCGGACCCTGGTTCGACCTGACCTACCCGCCCAAGAAGTGGTCCTGCCTGGCCGCATCGCCGCGCCACCATGCCGCCATGCTGGCCTTGCTCTCGTAGAGGGACGGGAGGGCAGTCCACGGTTCGAGCGGGCGAGTCCTCGGCGGTGGAGGCCGGTTGAAAAGTCAGGCCAGCCAGGCGCCCGGCCGCGCGGCGAGGCGCTGCTGCCCCAGCTCATCGCACAGCGCTTCGAAGTCGGCCCGCCGAGCGCCTCGCCAGAGCAGCTCCTTCGGATCGCCCTGAGGCACGGGGGCGTCGGTCGCCAGGGTCGCGAGTCGTCGGAACAGCAGGGCGTCGGACCAGCGGGCTCTCAGGGTGGCGTTGAGTTGCGCCGGCGAACGCACGTCCACGTGCCACTGCCCGACGGTCGCGGGGATTGCTTCGAGGTGGTCGAAGCGACCCAGGACGGCGGCCGCGGACCGCGCGCCCCAGCCGGGCAGGCCGGGGAAGCCGTCGGCGGAGTCCCCGACCAGGGCCAGGTAGTCGGGGATGGAGGCCGGCCGCACGCCCCAACGAGCTACCACGGCGGCCTCGTCGACTGTTCGGTCGCGACGTCGGTCGCGCATTACGACTCGCTCGCCCCGGACGCACTGGGCCAGGTCCTTGTCCGGCGTGCAGATAACGACGCGATCGACGTCGGGCGCTTCCGCCCAGCGGCACGCGGCGGTGGCGAGGGCGTCGTCGGCCTCGTAGTCGACCATCGGCCAGACGACCAGCCCGAGCGCCGTCATGGCTCGCTCGGCGAGCGGGAACTGGGCCAGGAGCGCTGCCGGGACGCCGGCCTCTGTCTTGTAGCCGGCGTAGAGGTCGTTTCGGAACGAGCGAATGACGTGGTCGGTGGCGCAGCCGACGTGAGTTGCGCCCTCGTCGCGAAGCAGACTCAGCAGCGTGTAGATGAGGCCGACGACCGCGCCGACGTCCCGGCCGTCACGGGCAAACGCCCCGGGCCGGGGCGAGTAGTAGGCGCGGAACAACTCGTACGTTGCGTCGACGAGGTGAAGCTGCATCGGCCTACCTTAGCCCGGGCCCGCCGATCCGCCGTTCGAGCAGCAGATCCGGGCCATGGCCCGGCCGGTCGCGCGCCACGAGTGCGCCGCGGCGGCGCGCCAGGCGTCCCATCCGGCACGTCGATGTGCCGGCCCGGTCATCTGGGAGCGACTCCCGGGCCGATCAACCTGACGCCGGCCGCGGCCATTTCGCCGATGGCCCGGTCGCCGTCTCCCGGCTCAAGGTCCACTGCCCGGACCGCGTCGATCAGGACCGCCGTCTCGTAGCCCAGGCGCACGCCGTCGAGGGCGGTGGCCCTGACGCAGTAGTCGGTTGCCAGCCCGCAGACGATCAGGCCCTTGACGCCGCTCCGCGCGAGCGTCGAGTGGAGCTCGGTCGGCTCCGGGATTCCACCAGCCGGGTTGCGCATCGAGAAGCCCGAGTAGCCGTCTTCGCCGCCGGCTCCCTTTCGCACGACCGGGCCGCGCACGAACAGGTCCGGGTGGAGCTCGGCCCCCCAGGTTCCCTGGACGCAGTGGACGGGCCATATGCCGCCGTCCTGGGCGAAGTGGGGGGTATGGGCGGGGTGCCAGTCCTGGGTGTAGACGACGGCGGAGCCGCCCTCGAGGGCCAGCCCGATCTCCGCGTTGACCAGCGGCACGATCTCGGCGCCGCCCCGAACGGACAGGCTACCCGAAGGGTCGGCGAAGTCGTTCTGCAAATCCACGACCACGAGCGCAACCCGCGGGCCGTACCGCTCGGCCGCCTCGTCGACTGCCCGATGGCGCTGCCTCGGAATCTTCACTCTCTCAGTCACGGACCGATCCTCCTCGCCTATCTCGCCTGGCGCCGGCCTCCCGCAGGGCTTGCTGGTGATCCCGCTGGATCCACAACATCCCGATCGGCCGACGCCTTCGTCCTGGCCGGCGGGGTCAGGCGACACTTCGACGTCGATCCCCGCCCACCAGGAACGTGAGACCTTCGCCGGGTCCCGCGCCCTACTCTAAACGGTAAACCTGCGCCGATGCCGCACTCAAGATGGAGAGGCCGGCAACGAAGGGGCGTATCGCAACCACGCAAGCGTTGCCGGGTCCCACTTCGTGCGGCCGGCCACGTCTCGGGCCCTCCGGTGGGCGGCGCGACCACCTGGCGAGGACGCCGCGCCCGCAGGGTCCGGTCAGCTGGCCCCGCGCCACGTTTCGTCTTCGAACGTCGCCCCGGACCGATTGGCCCGCGCCGCGGCCCGGGCAGGGGTTTGCGCCACGTTCCGTGACCGATAGGCTAACCTGCAGTGGCGGTCTGTCGCGGTTTGTAAGCGACCGCGCCTCTCGCCGGGCTCCGGAGAAGCTGCTTCACGATGTACTTCGACGAGTTTAAGCACCAGCTGCCGGACATCGATCCGGCCGAAACCCAGGAGTGGCTGGACGCGCTCGACCAGGTTCACGGCCAGGAGGGCGACGAGCGCGCCCGGTTCCTGCTCTACAAGATCCTGAAGCGAGCCCGCCAGCTTCACGTCGGGCTGCCTCCGTTGACGCAAACTCGCTACATCAACACCATCAGCCCCGAGCAGGAGCCCTTCTTTCCGGGTGACGAGGATCTCGAGCGGCGCATCAGGCGGCTGATTCGCTGGAACGCGGTGGCGATGGTCCTGCGAGCGAACAACCGGGCGCCCGGTCTGGGCGGCCACCTTGCCACCTATGCCAGCGCCGCCACGCTCTACGAGGTGGGGTTCAACCACTTCTTCCGCGGCAAGGACGGCGGCGGTTCGGGCGATCAGATCTTCTTCCAGGGCCACGCTGCGCCCGGCATCTACGCGAGGGCTTTCCTGGAGGGCCGGCTGACCGAGGAGCACCTGGATCACTTCCGCCAGGAGGCGCTGTCGGGCGTCGGCCTGCCGAGCTACCCGCATCCGCGGACCATGCCGGACTTCTGGGAGTTTCCGACGGTGTCGATGGGGCTCGGCCCGATCGCGGCCATCTACCAGGCCCGCCTGAATCGATATCTCACCAACCGCGGCCTGGCCGACACGTCGGCGAGCCGCGTCTGGGCTTTTCTCGGTGACGGCGAGATGGACGAACCCGAATCCATCACCGGCCTCGCGCTGGCCTCACGCGAAGGCCTGGACAACCTGACCTTCGTCGTCAACTGCAACCTCCAGCGCCTCGACGGGCCGGTGCGTGGCAACGGCAAGATCATCCAGGAGCTCGAAGGGCTCTTCCGCGGTGCCGGCTGGAATGTCGTCAAGGTGATCTGGGGCCGCGAGTGGGACGACCTGCTGGCCCGCGACGTCGACGGCGTCCTGGTCAACAAGATGAACGAAACCGTCGACGGCGAGTTCCAGAAGTACTCCGTGGCGGGCGGCGCGTATATCCGCGAGCATTTCTTCGGGCCCGACCCGCGCCTGCGGCGGCTCGCCGAGCACCTCTCGGACGACGAGCTGGCAAGGCTCCGTCGCGGGGGCCACGACTACCGCAAGGTCTACGCCGCGTACCGCGCCGCGACCGAATACCGGGGGGCCCCGTCGGTGGTGCTGGCGCACACGATCAAGGGCTGGACGCTCGGCCCGGGCGTAGAAGCTCGTAACATCACCCACCAGGCCAAGAAGCTCTCCGAGGCCGAGCTCAAGGTATTCCGGGACAGGCTGCAGCTGCCGATTCCCGACGCGAAGCTTCACGATGCCCCTTACTACCATCCCGGCCCGGATTCCGAGGAAGTCCGATACATGCTGGAACGGCGACGCGCCCTTGGCGGTCCCGTGCCCCGTCGCGTCGTCCGGTCCAAGCCGCTGCCGGCGCCGCGGCCGGAGGTCGACGCCGAGTTCAGATCAGGATCCGCAACCGCGGTCAGCACGACCATGGCCTTCGGCCGGTTGCTGCGCAACCTGATCCGCGACCCGCAGATCGGGGCGAGGGTCGTCCCGATCGTGCCCGATGAGGCGCGCACCTTCGGCCTCGACCCCCTTTTCAAGGAGGTGGGCATCTACGCGTCGATGGGCCAGCGCTACGAGCCGGTCGATTCCGATCTTGTCCTGAGCTATCGCGAGGCCCGGGACGGACAGGTGCTGGAGGAGGGCATCACCGAGGCCGGCGCCGTCGCTTCGCTGCAGGTCGCCGCCACGTCCTACGCCACTCACGGCCTGCCCCTCATCCCGTTCTACATCTTCTACTCGATGTTCGGCTTCCAGAGAACGGGCGACCAGTTCTGGGCCCTCGCCGACGAACGAGGTCGAGGCTTCGTCATGGGTGCGACCGCCGGCCGGACGACTCTCATGGGTGAGGGCCTCCAGCACGACGACGGCCATTCGCACGTGCTCGCCTCCGTCATCCCGAACGTCCGCGCCTACGACCCGGCCTACGCCTACGAGCTGGCGGCGATCGTCCGTGAGGGCATCGGCCGGATGTACGCGAAGGGCGAGGACGTCTTCTACTACGTCACGCTCTACAACGAGAACTACCCGATGCCGAAACGGCCGGAGGGCCTGACCGACGAGCAGATCGCCGGTGGGCTCTACCGCCTGCTCGAGGCGCCTGCTCTCGGCAAAGCCGCTCGATTGAATCTCGAGCCGGTCAGACTTGTGGGCAGCGGCGCGATACTGCAGCAGGTCGTGGCGGCCCGAACGCTTCTCGCCGAGCGCGGCATACCGGCGGAGGTATACAGCGCGACCTCGTTCCAGCAGCTCCGCGCCGACGGCCTGGCGGTCGATCGGTGGAACCGTCTGAACCCGGGCGAGGAGCCGCGGCAACCGCATGTTGCCCGGGTCCTGCCGGCCGAAGGCGGCCAGATCGTCATCGCCACGGACTGGATCCGGGGCTATCCGGACCTGGTGGCGCCCTGGTTGCCTGCGTCGCGCATCGTCCTGGGCACGGACGGCTTCGGCAGGTCCGATACTCGCGATAGCCTGCGCAAGCTCTTCGAGATCGATCCGCAGCACATCGCGTCGGCCGCGATGGCCGGCCTGGCCCGGGCCGGTCGGATCGCCACGGCCGATGCCCGGGCTGCGATCCGCGAGCTCGGCGACGAGGGTTCCGCCCCGGATCCTATGGCGCTATAGGCCCCGTTTCGCGCCGGTCGGGGGTTCGGCCCTCCTCAACCGCGGCCGGGGCCCCCTGCGAACCCTCGCACGGGCAGATTGCCCGGTCCGGGCGGTAGCAGGTCGATGGCCACGGCGCCGCTCACGTTCACGACGGTGGTGGCGCCAACCTGGCGCGGGTGGACGCGCGTCGGAGTCAGCTGCCGAAGCGTCGGCTGCGGCAGCGTCCGGTTCGTCGGTCTCGAAACGCCCGGTATCCATCGGCCTGAGCGTACCATCCGACGCCGTGACGAACGGTCGGGGCACCGGTTCCTCGTGAGCGGAAGCTACCCTTCTCGCGCGGTACGGCGCGCCGCGGCGGCGCCACCGGCGACCGCGCGGGCGCTCGAACCCGAACTCTGACGCGCGCGCTAGATCCCATAGGTTCTTGTCAAGCCTCGACGCCCCAGTTCGGGTCGAAGTCCTGACCGTTGCGCCAGACCCCCCCAGACGATGCTCAGGGCCTTGCGCATGCAATGGCCG
>JBEKVD010000094.1:0-8206 GCA_049514315.1 Candidatus Limnocylindrales bacterium
TCGCTCGCCGGGACAACGGTAGCGGTCGACGATCGCGAAATCGACGTCTGTTACAGCGGCACTCAGAAGTGCCTCTCCTGCCCGCCCGGCCTGGGGCCGATCACCCTCGGTGAACGGGCCGTAGCGAAGCTGAATGCCCGCACCTCCCCGGTGCGTAGCTGGTACCTGGACCTGGCCATGGTCGACCGCTACTGGGGTCCTGAGCGGACCTACCATCACACGGCGCCGATCTCCATGAACTTCGCCCTGTATGAGGCGCTGCGCTTGGTGGCCGAGGAGGGCCTGGAGGCTCGCTGGGCGCGGCATCAGCGGAACGCCCAGCTGCTCTGGGCCGGCCTCGAGGATCTGGGCCTCACGCTCCACGTGGCCGATCCCGCTAGTCGAGCCCCCTCGCTCACCACCGTCCGGGTGCCCGACGGGGTCGACGAGGCGAAGGTCCGGGGGCAGCTGTTGTCCGAGTACGGCATCGAGATCGCCGGCGGTATGGGCGATCTCAAAGGCAGGATCTGGCGCATCGGCCTCATGGGCTATTCCTCCCGAGAGGAGAACGTGGTGCTCCTCCTGGCAGCGTTGCGCCGCATCCTCCAAGTGACAGTTGGGGGCCGCCCTAGCAACACCCAAGTCGTTGTCAAGCACGGCGCGGCGACCTCATAGGCCCGCACCGAACCCGCACCCCTCTGGTGTCGGCTTCATGTCCTCTTTCGCCAACCAGTCAATTGGGGGGTCAAGCTGCCACGAGCCCGGCTCGCCCAGCGATCTCGGCGTGGTGAGTAGCTGCACCCGTCGGGCCGAGCCTGCGATCGGGGCGCCGCATTAGTAATCCGAGAGCCAGTCGGCGGCGGAGTCTGCGATAACGGCGTACTTGGCTGTGCGCAAAACGGAAGTTGGAGCGGGAGACGGGACTCGAACCCGCGACACTCTGCTTGGGAAGCCAAGTTAGGGAGCCAAGCGTCAGACCGCCTGAGGTCGGCGGCCCTAATCTGAATTGTCTGCGGGTCAGATCTCTGCGCACGACCCGCGTGCAGTCTGCAAAGGCCGTCCCGTGAAGAAGACGCCAGTGACCGCGCAGCCGATGCCTGAACGACCATGATCATCACTTGCGCGGGCGCTCGACGCTCATGATCATCTCGTCACGTTTCCCCGACATGTGGGCGGAGACCGGCGCCGGTTCCGCCTCACCAGTCCCCGATGATGACGCCGGCTCTCCGTGGTCCGTGGACTCCCACCGCGAGGTCTCCCTCTATGTCGGCGCTGCGACTTGGACCGCTGATTAGGTTCACAGCCGAAGGCGGGCCACCATGCTGCGCCATGTAGTCCGCCAGGAGGCGTAGACCGTCGGCGATGGTCTTCACGACCTGCGACGGGCGCACGAGCGCCAGGTGCGCCGTTGGCAGCAGGCTTGGCAACCGGCCGGTTGCGGGCGTCGCGTAGAGCGCGATCGTCCCCGTCTCGGCCACTGCCCAGGAGCAGGTCGTGATCCCGAGGTCGCTCGCCGCCGCCAGGGCCAGGAGTCCAGCGGAGGGTGGAGAGGCTGCCTCGGCACCGGCGACGTCGGCGCCGCTGTCACGGGCGCCTGTCGCCACGAGAAGGTCCGCCGTGCCCCCACCGCCACCGGATCCCGACGGCCAGGGCACATATTCACAACCCTGCTCCGCGAGCAGCCCCGGCAACTCCAGCGAAGCCATATCGGCTGTCGCCCAAGCGAGCACGCGACGACGAGACACCGGCCCACCGTCCCCGACCATCGCCTTGACGGCCTCGCCGATCGCGCGTCGTACCGCGTGTCGTCCGCCGCCCGCGATCCAGGCATCGCCGTCCAGCCCCCGCCAATTCGCGACGAACTCCTCCACAAGGGCGGCGTCGCCGTTCGCGCCCCGAAGAGACTCCGCGTTTGCGTGTCGGGTCATGTGCCTGCCCTCGAGGCGCGTCGTCGACGCCACCACTCGTGGAACGACTCCCTGGCCAGCGGGGGGGCGTCCCGGGTCGCCGTCCAGCCGCCAACGAGCCCCGGCGCCCCTTGTAGCCGGCCGTCGCGCATGTAGACCCGCTGGCCCAAGCGGGCCATGCGGCCCGTGAAGCGGAAGGCGGCGGGGTTGGCCCAGAAACGCCCCCAGAGTTCGAACGTGAGCCGCACCGTCCACGGCTCCATCGAGCGCTCGACCTCGGTCCGCCTCAGGGCAAGAATGTGGCGGGGCAGCTCTATCTCCATCGGACAGGCGTCGCCGCAGGCATAGCACAGGGCGCAGGCTGACTTGGGCAGCTCAGGCGCCCGATCCAGCCCCCCCAGGAGCGGGGTCAGCACGACGCCGATTGGCCCGCTGTACATGCTCCCGTAGGCTTGGCCGCCGATGGTCCGGAAGACAGGGCAGACGTTGAGGCAGGCGCCGCAGCGGATACAGGCGAGGACGTCCTCGAACTCGGTCCCGAGCAGCTCGTGGCGCCCGTTGTCGAGCAGGACCAGGTGGAACTCCTCCGGACCGTCGAGCTCACCCTCCCGTCGGGGACCGGTGATGAAGGTCGTGTATGTGGACAGGCGCTGTCCGGTGCCGCTGAGGGCGGGCTGCTGGAGCAGGTCATCGAGGTCCATCCAGGTCGCCACGATCTTGTCGATGCCTACCACGGCGATGTGGACCCGGGGCAGCGACGTCGTCATGCGCCCGTTGCCCTCGTTCGTGATGAGCACGAGCGTTCCCGTCTCGGCGACGAGGAAGTTGCCACCGCTGATGCCCATGTCGGCGGCGAGGAAATCCTCCCGCAGCTGCCGCCGCGCGAAGGCGGTCAGCTCGGGCGTCGCGTCGCCCGTGGGCGGGCTGACCGCGCATCGCGTGGCCTCCTCGTCGAAGAGGGTCCGGACCTGCTGCCTAGTCTTGTGCGAGGCTGGCACAAGGATGTGGGCGGGGCGCTCGCCCGCGAGTTGGATGATGTACTCGCCCAGGTCAGTCTCGCGTACGTGCAGCCCGGCCTCTTCGAGCTGTTCGTTGAGGGCGATCTCCTCGGTGGCCATCGACTTCGACTTGACGACCCGCCCGACCCCTCGCCGCCGGGCAACATTGAGCACGTAGCGGCCGACGTCGGCGGGGCCGGCGGCTCGCGAGACGTGTCCTCCGCGCGTCTCGATCTGGCGTGTCAGCTCGTCGAGCAAGGCGTCGACGCGCGCTAACGAGCCGCGTCGAGCAATGACCGCACGCTTACGCATCGCCTCGCCGACAGGGTAGGCCGCGAAGGCGGCCTCCTTCTTGTCCGCGAGACTGCGGGTGCTCTTCGCCACGGCTGCCCGCATCGCCGGGTCGGCGAGGGCGCGCCGCCGCCGTTCGGGCCACGTCGCCCCTGCCGGGGGCAGCTCACCGGGCATCGGGGGCCGCCTCCTGACTGTGCGCGGCGCACTCGATCTCACCAGGTGTGAGCCGGCGCCGATCCGCGAGATCCACCGCCTCGGCCAGATGCAGCATTGGGAACTCCTCGCCATTTCTACTGAGACGTCCGCCGAGCTGCATCAGGCAACCCAGGTCCGAGCTCACGAGGCAAGTCGCACCGTCGCGACGAGCGGCCGCAAGGTTGGCCAGCTTCGTATCGGCCATGGCCGCGGAAATGTCAGGCTCCAGCAGCCCGAAGCTTCCGCCGAAGCCGCAGCACTGCTCCGCATCGGCCAGCTCGATGGGCTCGGCACCGGCGCGACGCAGCACGCGCAGCGGTGACTCCGTGGCACCGAGCAGGCGGCGCATGTGACAGCCCGTGTGGTTGGCGACTTTGAGAGGGGTCGAGCCGCCCGGCTCCGCGCCAGTCGCTTCAATCCCTGCCGAACTCGCCGTGTCGTGACTGTCGAGCCACTCGCTGAGCTCGACTACGCGGTCGGCAACGGCCTCGGCCCGGCGCCGCCACCGTGTCGCCGTGGCCTGTGTCCGTCCCCGACGCAGGGCGTCACGCTCGAGGAGTTCGGGCATCTCGTGCTTGATCATGGCTGCACACGAGCCGGAGAGCGCGATCACCGGTGGACGCTCGGCTGGCGAGCCGTCGGTGGCCCCGTCCTCGAAGGCTCGCACGAGCTGCCGGGCCATAGCCGCCGCCTGACCTTGGTGGCCGGCGTTGTAGGCGAACTGGCCGCAGCAGGATTGGCCGCCTGGGAACTCGACTTCGACGCCTCGTCGCTCGAGCACCTCAACGGCCGCGACACCGGCTCGTGGCCGGAAGAGATCGACCATGCACGTCACGAAGAGTTGAGCCCGCACCACTGTTCGCGCCTCAAAGCGACGTTAGGCAGCCCCCGACGGGCCACATCGAGGCAACCGGGTTCGGAATCCCGGAAAGCCCGCCGACCCAGCCAGAATCTCCGGTTCGAAGGAGAGGCTGGCTGGCGTACGATGCCAAGGCCATCTGCGTCGGGGCGGAACGCCGAAACCCTGAATTCGGATGATACCCGGGCCATCGGACCCGTGGCTGTGAGTCTCTTCCCCTCGGATCCCGGTTGCCCGGGATCCGAGGGTTGGTGTTCCAGCAACTACTTCTTGTTGCCGGCCGCCGTGTCGTACTGGATGTAGACCATGTGGGTCCGGGTGTTCTCGTACAGGCCGTGCTTGCCGTCGGCGCCGCCGATGCCCGACTTGCGCCAGCCCGCGTGGAACCCCTGCATCGCCTCGAAGTTCTCGCGGTTGATGTACGTCTCGCCGAACTTGATCTCCTTGCAGGCGCGCATGGCGATGTCGAGGTTCGTCGTGTAGATCGACGACGTGAGGCCGTAGACGGAGTCGTTCGCGTAGGCGATCGCTTGGTCGAGATCGTCGATAGGAACGATTGGCATGACGGGTCCGAAAATCTCCTCGCGGACGATCGCCATGTCCTGGCGGCAGTTGCCGAGCACCGTGGCCGGGTAGAAGTAGCCATTCGGCAGATCGGCGGCGCGCTTGCCGCCGGTGAGGACCGTGGCGCCGTCGGCGATGGCCTTCTCCACCCGGCCCTCGACCAAAGCGAGCTGGTCGCCGCTCACGAACGGGCCCATGTCGAGCGTGTCGTCCTTGAGGACTTCGCCGTACCGGGTCTCGCTCATCGCCTTGACGAACTTGTCGGTGAACTCGTCGGCGACGCGCTTGTCAACGTAGACCCGATCGGCGCAGTTGCAGACCTGCCCGGTGTTGATGACGCGGGATGCCTTGATCGACTGGACGGCGAGGTCTATGTCGGCGTCGGCCATGACGATGGCCGGAGCGCTGCCGCCAAGCTCCAGGTTGACCTTGATGATGTTCTTCGACGCGGCCTCCATGACCCGCACGCCCGTGTCGACGCTGCCGGTCACGCTGACCATACCGATGCTCGGGTTCGAGGCGAGCTCCTGGCCCACGACGGCGCCGGACCCGCAGACGAGGTTGAAGACGCCCGCGGGGAGCCCGGCCTCCGCCACGGCCTTGGCGAACTCGCCCGCGTTGTTCGGCGTGTTCGAGCTCGGCTTGATGACGATCGTGTTGCCCGTAAGCAGGGCCGGCGCGACCTTGCGCGCGATGACGAAGAACGGGAAGTTCCAGGGCACGATGCCGCCGATGACGCCGATGGCGTGCCGGAGGAGGAGGATCTGCTCGTTGGGCCGGTCGCTCGCGACGACCTCGCCCTCGAGCCGCCGGGCCCACTCGGCCATGTAGTCGATGTAGTCGGCCGTGAAGCTGGCCTCGACCCGAGAGAGGCCGAGGACCTTGCCCTGCTCTTCAGAGATCACCCGCGCGAGGTACTCGGGATCCTTCCGGAGCGCGGTGGCGATCTTGCGCAGGTATCCGGCGCGCTCGATGGGCGCCAGCTTCTCCCAGTCGCCCTGCGCCTTCTCGGCGGCGCGGATCGCCTCTCGGGTGTCCTCGAGCGACGAGTCCGGGACCTCCGAGACGATCTGTCCGGTGGACGGGTTTTCCACCTGGATCGTCTTGCCGCCTTGGGCGTCCACGAAGCGCCCGTCGATGTAGTTCTGGTACCGGGGTGATGCAACGGCCATGACAACCTCCAACAAGGAACAATGGAGATGACTAATGAAGTTTGAAACGGCCCGACGCCGACTTGCCAGTGCCGTTCGTAACGGACGAGCCCTAGCTCCGGGACGAGTCGGCGCTGGTGGTCCTCGAGACCCCCGGTGAGGCGATCCAGCGGGCGAACTGTGCCGCTCAGCCGTGGCTGCGGCCGCGGGTCACGCCCCCAACTGACCGAAGTTGGCGCTGGCGACACCGGCCGCCCTCATCACTGTCGAGGGTTACGGAGCCCCGCCGATCCTCCGCCGCTATGCGTCCTGGCGCGTCTTGGTGACTTCGTGGGGTATCCAAGCCCGCCCAAGGGTGTCAGGCTCACCGCCCCTAAACCTCTTCGGGAAGCTGCCCGATCCTTGAGCAATGGCAAAGCCGTGTCCCGCCCGCGGCGGTCACAGGACCGGCCCCAGCACCCAGGGCGCGAACTCTTCGTCGCCGAGGCCTTGAGCCTCGCTCTTCGTGTGCTTGCCGCCCGCAACCGCGAGCACCTCGTCGAAGATCGCGCGCCCGATCTCTTCGACAGAGGTGCCGTCGAGAACAACGCCGGCATCGAGATCCATGTCCTCCTCCATCCGGCCATACAACAAGGAGTTGGTGGCGATCTTGATGCACGGCGAGGGTTTGCACCCGTAGACGGAGCCACGGCCGGTTGTGAAAGCGCAGATCGTCGCTCCGCCCGCAACGATCCCGGTGAGAGAGACTGGGTCGTTGCCCGGGGTGTCCATGAGCACGAGGCCGCGACGAGACACTTGCTCGGCGTAGCCGTACACGGCGGTGAGCCGTGTCGATCCAGCCTTCGCAACGGCGCCGAGCGATTTCTCGAAGATCGTGGTCAAGCCGCCTTCCTTATTCCCCGGCGTAGGGTTGTTGTCGATGGTGGCCCCGTGTGAGGCCGCATACGCCTCCCACCAGCGGATACGCTCGATCAGTGCCTCGCCAACTTCGCGATCCACCGCCCGTCGCGCTAGCAGGTGCTCCGCGCCGTAGATCTCGGGCGTCTCGCCCAGCACCGCGGTTCCACCCTGGGCGACGAGCAAGTCGACTGCGACCCCAAGGGCCGGGTTGGCGGTGATGCCGCTGTACCCGTCGGAGCCGCCGCACTCAAGGCCCAGCATCAGACTGGATGCAGGAACCTCCACGCGTCGGGCGGCGGCTGCGGCGGGCAGGAGTTCACGTAGCACCGAGATACCTGCCTCCACTGTGCGACGGACACCGCCTTCCTCCTGAATCACGAGCACAGGCGGCCCCTCGACCTCGCCGGGGCGCTGCAGGTCGTGGCGGTCGATGAGTTGACGCGCCTGGGCGACCTCACAGCCGAGGCCCACGATGACGTAACCGCCGACATTCGGATGCCGCGCGAACCCCGCCAGGACGCGCTCCAGCTGGAGGTGCTCAGCCCCGTCCACCGGCATGGTGCATCCGCCCTTGTGGGTCAGTGCGAGCACGCCGTCCACCGCTGGGTACCCAGACAACTCGTCGGCGGTGATCCCGTCGGCGATGAAACGGCTCACGGAAGCCGAGCAGTTGGCCATGCTGATGACGGCCACATAGTTGCGCGTACCCACGCGCCCGTCGGCGCGCACATAGCCGGCGAAGCTGCGTTGGCCTGTGCCCACGTCCACTGTTCTTGGCGCCGGATCTTCGTCCGTCGCAAAGGTGTAGGTCCGATCGATGGCCCCGACAGCGCAGTTGTGGCCGTGGACGTGGCTCCCGGCCTGAATGTCCCGCGTCGCGACGCCAATGGGCTGGCCGTACTTCCGGATCGGCGCGCCGGCTGGTATCGGCAACAGGCTGACCTTGTGCCCCGCCGGGATCGGCTCGACCACGGTGAGCTGGCAGTCCCAGAGGCTGATCTGATCCCCGGCCGCGAGTGGCGCCACGGCCACGGCGACTTGGTCCTCGGGGGCGAGGCGTATGACGGTGGGAGTCGTAGTCATGTCAAGCTCCTCCGTTCTGCCCTCGGAACGGCAATTCGCCGAGCAGATCTGCCAGCAACATTAGCGTTATGGCGTGTCGGAGCCACAGGCGCTTCGGGCTTCAATTGCTACGGTCGACCGAGATGTTGACCACGCCCGCAGGAGGCGTGGCCACCGGTCCGACCAGCCTCGCGGCCGAGCCTCAGCCGTCGACGATCGACAGGTAGACGAGGGTCTGATTGAGGAGCTGGTACGCGATCTCGCCGAACGTTATCGGCCCTGTGACATGGCCCGTCT
>JBEKVD010000095.1:0-8008 GCA_049514315.1 Candidatus Limnocylindrales bacterium
GTGTGCCTCCATCACCGCGACACGGTCCACAACGGCGGCACCGGCAACACCATCATTGGCTGCAACCATTGACGCGCCCATGATCGCCCCCGCCGTGCGCCGGTCCCATCTCACGAACAGGCTCACGCCGAAGCCATTGCTTCCGTAACCTGAACAGCGCCCCCGCTCCTGCAAGCCGCCCGTATCCCTCCGGGTGGCTTGCCTTATCCGCCAGCCAGTCAAGCGGCCGCGTCGGGGGTCCCCGCCGATTCCAACACGATGACCACATCGTCGTGGATCAAGAATCCCGCAGGAGCTTCGGCGACTCGTAGCGCTGCCTCCGTCGCGGCTCAGATTCGCCAACCGGGGGCGGTGCGGACGCCGCGCGGAACTGCCCGGGGCAAGCTCATCACCCACGGGGTTGGATCACCTGACCTCCATCGACGCGGTGGTCGAATGGAATGGAAAGCTGATCGCCGCCGGCAGGGTCCCGGGTGCGACCAATCAGGAGCCACTTGCCAGCGCTACCCTCGCGGCCTTCGGCGCGACGCGTCGTACCCCCGGGCTAGAAGGCGACTCTCAACCTCTGCGCCGAGCCTCCGGACCTCATCCGATGCTACTGGCTCCTCCCGGGACGACATGGCGATCTCGTAGATAGCGTCGTTCGCGAGACCCCAGTCCGATCGGCTGGCGTCCGAGAGGACATAAGCGTTCGCGGCGCGGACGACCTCGAGCGGATGCTCGGGCCTGAGCTCAAGTGCGCGCTCGAACACCGATTGGACAGTGCCCTTGAACGTGACGCCCGTCTCGAGGACACGCAGCAATTGCGCAAGGGACCAGTCGGCGTCGAAGAGCCCGGAGGCGAACCACCAGCCGAAGGCATCTTGTTCCTCGTCGGATCCGTTCGCCATCCTCCATTCCCAACACTTCCTCGCTCGGTCGCGGATTTCCTGGCTGACCGGCTGCTCACGCCAGGCCCAGAGTTGCCAGCCCATCCAGTCGAGCAACTGCGTCTTGAGTTCGACCGAGGCGTGGTCGTAGAAAGCCTCGAGGATGGAGTCGAGCGGATCGATCTCAATCAAGCCCCACACGTACATCATGACAAGGTGATGGACGAGGGCTGGCCCCCAGCCCGCCACGCCAAGTTGCTCCGGCGTCCTAGCGGCCCGTTCGTATTCGCCGTGGAGGAGCTCGAGCCCGGGTTTGGTGGGATAGCGGTAGTGCCCGAGGTAGCTGTCGAAGGCCGCCGCCCACTCCTTCTCGCGTCGCGGCGACACCGGGAAGAGATAGCGGACGATCGACTTCGACCATGCGGAGTCCAGATCAACGAGCTGGAGAAAGTGGGTCGCAAGCACGACGCGCACGGCCAACGAATGCTCTTCACGAGGCCGGAGTCGCTGTTTGAGAACAGCCTTGACCGATGCGGGCATTCGCTTCTGTTCGTCCGCTCCCCGATAGAGCCACAAGGCATACGCGACAACCGATTGAACCGCCATCGGTCTGATCCAGTTCATGGAGATCGAGTCCAGGCTCCCTCCGCGCTTGATGGACTCCAACTCCTGTTCGCGTGACGGCGAGGGATCTCCCAGCAGAACCACCAAGAGCTCCCAGATGCGATCAGAGAAGCGATGGTCTGGCGTCGCCGTCTTGCTCTCGAGGCCCAGCCAAAGCAGTTGGACAAGGCCGTGGCGGACACCCTCGTATCGAGCATCTGAGCGGACCACATCATTCAGCACGGTAGCGGCGAGATCGAGAACGACCTCCCAGTCGAAAGGCCGGTTGTTTGTCACGGCTTGAACCAGCCCGCTCAGGAACGAAGAGACATAGGTCGGCCCGAGCGGAAGGAAAGACAGGGCGGCCGGGGCGTACTTGGTCGGATCGTTGGCGACCGCTGCGGTGACCAAGCCGACCAGGGCGCTCCCAGATAGAAACGCTTCGCGGTCGTCGGCGGGCGACCAGGTCGCTAGGTAGTCAATCAACTGCGAAACGGGCCAAGACGCCAGGGTCTCGTATGGGACCGGGGAGTTGTCGTCCGCGACGCGGCCGACGACGAAGAGTTGATTGGCGGTTTGGATCTCGGCTCGTTGTTCGTCGGTCGGGCCGCCATCTAGGACCATCTGGCGCAAGGTCGCTCTTAGCTCGTCGCGGATCGAGCCCTTCGCGATCGCGTCGAGAACTGGGAGACGCTCTTCCGGGGCCAGCGCCTGGCTCGCCTCGACCAACAGCGACATGACCTCAAGGGACAACGCCGGCGCGAACGAGCCCGGGTCACTGAGAGCCTCGACTGCGTCTGCGCGGAACACGGACAGGTGCGTCGTCATGAGATTGAGGCGCAGACGGCGACCGATCGGGTACAAGCCAAGCTTCCGATGGAGGATGGCCAGGATCTCGGGAGCGAGATCGGGCCGACGGGTAACAATCTCGGCCATGAGGTCGCGGAGCGCATAGACCAGATGCCCCAGGCCCACGAAGTGACGATCCTCCTGCGCCACGGATGGGACCATGAGCCATGCCGGGTCATAGTGCTCGCTTCCGATCTGGCTCGCGACGTGTTTGACGACGATGTCGCAAACCCACTCGGTTACCTCGAGCGGCTTGGCGTCTGAGAGGGCAGTGGCAATCGGGCCGAGACTCGTGAGGTAATGGGAGGCCGTGGTGAGCGGCTGGGGTGCTCCATCTCCGCCGGCCAGCTCGCCGTCGATCGAGAAGAGCGCTTGTGCCAGGTCGAACGCAGCGTCTGGCTCGCCCTTCTTGACTAGGGCTATCACGCAATGCTCGATCGGCGTCCATAGATAGGCCGACTGGATAGAGAGTTGGCCTCGGAGCCACTCGGCTTCTTTCTTGCCCCACTCGGCCGTCTGCTTGCCGGGCAGCTTCTCTTCGGCCTGGGCAAGCTCCATATGGATTCGGTTGTTGTCCGTCCCGACATCCATGATCTTCATCACGGCCCTATGAACCGCGTCCGGCTGCGCCTTTGCAGACCGCCCCAGGAACCAGGCAATCGGCCACGAGGGATGGGCGTATCCAGCGACCGGATGCGCTCCGGGCGGGTTCTTAAGGAGCTTCTCGGGGATCAGCGGCACCCACTCAGGACCCGCGTGGCCGCAGAAGTAGGCAAGCGCGACGGGTTGAGCGCTGACCGGCAGCCGCTCAAGGACCCTCGAGATCTGCTTGCTCCCGACACCCGGACCCAGGCGGATGAGCTCGGCCACCTTGTCTTGGGCCTGCTTGTAGATGGCCTCGAACCGCTCGCAGAGCAGCGCAAGCAGTCTCTCGAAGGCTGGCCAAATCGTCGGGTCGAGGGCGCGAGGGGCGTCGATGTCATTTCGATGCGCGTACTTCTGCGGGTTGTAGTTCAGCCACCAGACGATGCGTTCGTCTTCTTCCGAGATGACGAGCAATTGGGCGATCGCCCTGATGTTGTCCTCTCGACGTTGTCCTTCGCCGACCTCGCCGGTCTGTTGTTTGACGCCCCCGCTCGCGTCGAAGGCACCGATATCGTCGGGGAGTATTCCCAGGACTTTGAAGACGATGCCCTGTATCTCTCGAATGCTGTGCGATGTCCAATGGCTGGTGGCTCTTAGGCCGGGCGTCTCCAGGACCGTCAGGGCATCGCTGTAGAAGGCACCCGCGCCCTCGCCGAAGAGCCGAGTCAGATCGGCCAGGAGCCTTCGTTGCCGCTCGTCCATTCCCGCCCTCCGGTCCTTCTTCGCAAAGTGTGGCGGGCTGATGGTGAAGGTCAAGCTGCCGGCATGCGATCTGTCCGTTGAGGTCCGACTTTGACTCAAGACAAGTGGGTGTCAAGAAGTTCAGAGTCGCTCGTGCGCCAGCCGGATGGCCAGTCTGCGGCCGAACGGAGGCTACAGCCGTCGGCGCTCATTGATGCCGCACCACGTGTGTCAGCGCTAAGCACTAGTTCGTGAGCTCGTCGAAGCGACCGGAAGATCGAGCCACCTTCGGCCGGCTGAACGAAGGACGATGCGCGGATCGTCTCACGTGTCGCGGGTCGCCGACGCTCCCCGGCCCGGTGTAGGCCAGCTCGAGCGGCTGCGTCGGGGCTCTACATTGGTCATGTCCGGCCGGGGCTGAGTTCGCCCGGTAGAATCCGACGGAGTTGCTCGCTGGGAGACACTGCCTGTGACCACTGCGGCATCCATCCCTGATCTTGACGCCTTCCTCCGGTTCGCAGAGGACGACGACCTGGGCATGGTGCTTAGGTCCCACCTCGCCGTTGAGGCCGTGTTGAACGCGGCGCTGAAGTCCGCCTCGCCAGGAGGCCTGAACGAGCTGGACCGATTGCGGTTCATGCAGAAAGTCGATGTGTGCATCGCCCTTGGACGGGTTTCGATCCACCTGAGGCGTCCGTTTGAAGTCGCCAACAAGATCCGGAACCGCTTCGCGCATTCCCTCGCGGCCGAGTTGACCAACGCTCAGGGCGAGGAGTTCCTCGACGCCTTCGAACCATCCGTCTGGGACGCGGGATTCGTGCGCCGAGCGTACTTCGCGGCGCGGAGGGAAACGTCGGGAAGCTCCAAGGTGGGCATGGCATTTGCGGCTCTCTACATGTTCGCCGCAATCGATTCAGGCCTTACCAGAGACCTGTTGGCGCCATACCTCGCTGCTCGGGCTGAGCGTGACCGAGCTAGGCGACCTAGCCCAACGGCAGATGACCAAACGGCAGACTTGGCGCTGGACTGACCCAGCACGATGCACGCATCGTGTTGCCAGAAGGCCGCCCCTCATCGGGCGGGGCACCAGTCTGTACACTCAGGCGGCGGGTAAAACCCGGAGCAGGAGGGCAGGGTGCCGACACCGGCCGAGTTCGTGGCGAAATGGCGGGGCAGCATGCGAGCCGAGCGGGCCGCGGCTCAAGAGCACTTCATCGACCTATGCCGGATGCTCGGCCAGCCCACGCCCAACGACGCGGACCCGACCGGCGAGTGGTACGCCTTCGAGAAGGGTGCCGGCAAGGCCGAGGGTGGCGAAGGCTGGGCCGACGTCTGGATGCGCGACCACTTCGCCTGGGAGTACAAGGGCAAGCGCAAGGACCTCGCCGCCGCCTACTCCCAGCTCAACGGCTACCGCGAGGCTCTGGGTAACCCGCCCCTCTTGGTAGTGTGCGATCTCGCCCGCTTCGAGATCCACACCAACTTCACCAACACGGTCCCTCGGGTGTACCGCTTCACCCTCGACGATCTGGCGGCCGACCCGGGCGAGCCGCTGCGCATCCTCCGGGCCGTCTTCACCGATCCAGAGAGTCTGCGGCCGACCCGGCTGCGCGAGGAGCTGACCGAGCGGGCCGCCCAGGACTTCGCCGCCCTGGCCACCGCTCTCCGCGCCCGGGGCCATCACCCGCACACGGTCGCCCACTTCCTCGATCGCCTGCTCTTCGCCATGTTCGCCGAGGATGCCGGCATCCTCCCCAAGGACCTCATCGATCGTCTGTCGAGCGCGACCAAGGGCGACGCCTCCGCCTTCTCGGCCGCCCTACACGACCTGTTCGGCAAGATGGCCAAGGGTGGCGGTCTGTTCGGCGTCGAGCGGATCGAGTGGTTCAACGGCGGCCTGTTCGATGACGCCGAAGTGATCGAACTTGAACCGGCCGAGATGGCGACGATCGGACGGGTGTCCAAGCTCGATTGGAGCCAGATCGAGCCGGCCATCTTCGGGACCTTGTTCGAACGAGGGCTCGACCCCGACCAGCGTGCCCAGCTCGGCGCCCACTACACCGACCGGGCCTCGATCCTGCGGCTTGTCGAACCCGTCCTGATGGCGCCGCTGCGGCGGGACTGGGCCGAGACGCAGGCGAAGATCACGCCGCTGGTACTGGCCGGGCGCAAGGTGACCGCCCGAACTCCTGCCGACCAGAACCCCGAGCGCATCTTCCGCGCCTTCCTCGACCGCCTGCGCTCTATCCGGGTGCTCGACCCGGCGTGTGGCAGCGGCAACTTCCTGTACATCTCGCTGCAGCTCCTCAAGGACCTCGAATACGAGGCCATAGGGTGGGGCTCTCTCGTCCTGCAGATCCCCCAGGAGTTCCCCGGGGTCGGACCGCAGAACCTGCTGGGCATCGAGATCAACCCGTTCGCGGCCGAACTGGCTCGAGTGACGATCTGGATCGGCCAGATCCAGTGGATGCTCGCGCACGGGCTCGGCCATCCTCGCGACCCGGTCCTCCAGCCGCTCGACAACATCCGCGAGCAGGACGCCCTGCTCGACCTGTCGGACCCGAGCCAGCCGAAGGAGGCCTCGTGGCCAGAGGCGGACGTTGTTGTGGGCAACCCGCCGTTCCTGGGCGCGAAGCTGCTGCGAGCCAACCTTGGCGACGAATATGTCGAGCAGCTCTACGCGGTCTTCGGCGATCGACTCGCTGGCATGAGCGACCTCTGTGCGTACTGGCACGAAAAGGCCCGAGGACAGATCGAGGCGGGCAAACTGGGGCGATCCGGCCTGCTGGCCACTCAGGGTATTCGCGGCGGTCTCGGACGCGACGTTCTCGAACGGGTCAAGCGGACCGGTGACATCTTCTTTGCCTACGCTGACGAGCCCTGGGTCCTGGCAGGTGCGAACGTGCACATCAGCTTCGTCGGGCAGGATGACGGCTCAGAGGGTCAGCGGACGCTCGATGGTCGGCCAGTGGCCAGCATCAACTCAGACCTAACAACTGGCGTTGATTTGACCAAGGCCCGCCGGTTGTCTGAGAACCTTGGCATAGCGTTCATTGGGGACCAGAAGAGCGGGCCGTTCGATGTGCCGGGAGAGGTCGCACGCGACTGGCTGGGAAGGCCGAATCCAGACGGGCGTGATAACCGAGACGTCGTGCGCCCCTGGGTGAACGGGCTGGACCTCACACGACGGCCCCGGGACATGTGGATCGTGGACTTCGGGACCAGCATGGCCTCCGAGGAAGCAGCGCTGTACGAGATGCCCTTCGAGCACGTTCGCCGGGAGGTGCTTCCTACGCGCCAGGCATCCGGCATCGGAGTCTCGGACTGGTGGTTGCACTGGCGGCCGCGACCGGAAATGCGCGAAGCGGCCCATGGCTTGGAGCGTCTCATCGTGACGCCACGCGTGTCGAAATACCGCTTGTTCGTCTGGGTTCCGGTAGAGACTCTTCCCGACAGCGCCGTCGTTGCAATCGCCCACGGCGACGACTACACGTTCGGCGTGCTCCATTCCCGTGTTCATGAGGCGTGGGCACTCGCTTAAGGAACGCAGCTGGAGACGAGGCCCCGATACACGCCGACGACCTGCTTCGAGACGTTCCCCTTCCCGCGCCCGACGGATGACCAGCGTGATGCCATCGCCGACGCAGCCCGAGACCTCGACCGTCTCCGCAATGGCTGGCTCAACCCGCCGGATCTGACAGAAGACGACCTCGCCAAGCGGACACTGACCAACCTCTACAACGCTCGACCGACCTGGCTCGTGCAAGCCCACGAGCGCATCGATGCCGCCGTCCTGGCCGCCTACGGCTGGCCGGTCGACCTCGCCGATGACGAGATCCTCACTCGGCTGCTCGAGTTGAACCTCGAGCGTGCCCCCGCCTGACCGTCGCCCGATCCCCCGGACGCCTTGTTCAGGTTCACGGATCGGAGGCCGCGGCGTGCCAACACCATGAGCAGCTCGTGGTGGCCACTTCCGGTGTCGGCGTGACGAGACGGTTGCGAGTGAAGGCGCAGCCAAGCCCAGGTGACCGCGAGCCTGTGCGAAACTCAGCCCACCCAGGCGCGGAAAGTGAAACGAAGGAGAGGGTCGAGATGGACCTGACGCTGGCACCGGCCCACACGGCACTCGTGGTGATCGATCTGCAGCGAGGCATCGCGGAGGCACCGACGGCCCCGCATCCTGGCAGCGACGTGGTGGCGCATGCGGCCGCGCTGGCCGTTGCGCTCCGGGCGGCTGGCGGAACGGTCGTCCTCGTCCATGTCACCCCATCGGTGGACGGCAGGGACGCGCTGCACCCCCAGACCGACACGCCGGCGTGGCAGCCGGGGCCCCGTCCGGCGGACTGGGCAGAGATCGCGCC
>JBEKVD010000096.1:0-7986 GCA_049514315.1 Candidatus Limnocylindrales bacterium
GACCGAGCCATCCATGCCTACCTGCGCTGGCACAATCGGAATGCTCGTCCCGCCAAGCCCTGGCGCATCAACGCCGAAGTCCACCATTCGCTCCCCGACGTTGCGGCATGAGGCACTAGCCAGCAGGTTGGACCGCGACCCTGTCAAGGCGATACAACAATGCCTTTGGCTTCTCGGTATCTCCGTCAACCGCCTGAGGAATGCCGAGGGTGCTGGCCACGGTCGCCCATTCCCGGCCTCCGTTAGCGACGACCAGGCACGCACGGCGATCCAGTCCATGGGGCTCGTAAGCCAATTGCTGCTGAGCGGACTCAAGTAGGCATGGACTGCCCGGAAGACGGGGATGCGAGCCTGAGGCAATGGCTGGTCCCACTCACGGTTGCGGCCTTGTACAAGAGCTTCGTAGACATCATCTGATCGCATCAGAAACGGTCGAACGCGACTATGTTCGCGTAGTGACAGGCGCCCGAGCGGCGCCCGCTCTGTCTGACCGCTCCGCAAGAGGGTTGGGCCGGAGACGCGGCGCTATGCTTCCTTGGCGTCAAGGGGCGCAGCCGAGGGACTGGGCGTGACTGAAGCTAAAGCGACGATCAACAACCATGCTGGCCTCATCTGGGCCATTGCCGACCTCCTGCGCGGCGACTACAAGCGCGCCGAGTACCAGAAGGTCATCCTGCCGCTCGTGCTGCTGCGGCGCCTCGACTGCGTCCTGGAGCCCACCAAGGACAAGGTCCTCGCTCGTGCGGAGGCCCTCGCCGGCGCCGTCCAGAACGTGGACCCAATCCTGAAGGGACTCACCGGCGTCGAGGCCTACAACACCAGCCCTCTAACACTTCGGCGCATCCTGGCCGACCCCAACAACGTCGCCGGGAACCTGCGCTCTTGGATCGCTCACTTCGACCCCGACACCCGCGACGTCATCGAGAAGTTCGACTTCGACGCCCAGATCGGCCGCCTGGACCGCGCCAAGCTGCTCTACCTCGTCCTGTCCAAGGTGACGGAGGTGGACCTGCACCCGGATATGGTCTCCAACGTGGAGATGGGCTACATCTACGAGGAGCTGCTGCGCAAGTTCTCCGAGCTGTCCAACGAGACCGCCGGCGAGCATTTCACGCCGCGCGAGGTCATCCGCCTGATGGTCAACCTCCTCTTCATCGAGGACGACGACATCCTGCGCACGCCGGGCACCGTCCGCACGATGCTCGACCCCGCGTGCGGGACCGGCGGCATGCTGTCAGTCAGCCAGGACTACCTGCGCGAGTTGAACCCCACGGCCCAGCTGATCGGCTACGGCCAGGAACTGAACGCCGAAACGTACGCGCTGTGCCGGGCGGACATGATGCTCAAGGGCCAGCGAGCCTCGAACATCGCGTTCGGCAACAGCTTCTCCGAGGACGCGTTCGCCGGAAAGCGCTTCGACTACCTGCTGGCCAATCCGCCTTTCGGCGTGGAGTGGAAGAAGGTCCAGGATGTCATCGAGGCGGAGCACGACAAGCTCGGCTTCGCCGGCCGCTTCGGTGCCGGCCTGCCGCGTATCAACGACGGCTCGTTTCTGTTCCTCCAGCACATGATCACCAAGCTCAAGCGCCCCGAGGAGGGCGGCGGCCGCCTGGCGATCGTGTTCAATGGCTCGCCGCTCTTCACCGGCGGCGCGGGCTCGGGCGAGGGCGAGATCCGACGCTGGATCATCGAGAACGACTGGCTCGAGGGCATCGTCGCCCTGCCGGACCAGCTCTTCTACAACACCGGCATCAGCACCTACTTCTGGATCGTCACCAACCGCAAGTGTCCCGAGCGCCGAGGGCTGGTCCAGCTCGTGGATGCGCGGGAAAGCTTCGTCAAGATGCGAAAGAGCCTGGGCAACAAGCGCAACGAGATTAGCCGCGAGCAGATCGCGGAAGTCACCCGCCTGTACGGCGACTTCGAGGAGAACGAGCGGGTCAAGATCCTGCCGAACGAGTCGCTCGGCTACCAGCGGATCACGGTCGAGCGCCCGCTCCGCCTGCGGTACGAGATTGGTTCGGAGACGCTGCCAGCGATCGAGACGGCACCCGGCTGGACGAAGTTGAGCGAGCCCGAACGCCTTGCGTTGGTCCAGCTGCTCGAACGCCTGTCCGGCTTCTCCACGACCGATCGAACAGACGCCGCTCGCAAGCTCGGTCAACTACCGAAGACGATCGAGAAGGCCATCTGGGAGGCAATCTCGGTCCGCGATCCCGAAGCGCCCGTCATCACCGACCGAAAGGGCCACTCTGAGCCCGACCCTGACCTACGCGACAACGAGAATGTCCCGCTTGCGGGTCCGACCGAAGGCTTCGACGAGGACCCGACCGAACGTCTAGCGTCGCGGCCCTCCCGAGACGCTGTGGACAGCTACATGGCAGCCGAGGTGTTGCCGTACGTGCCCGATGCCTGGGTGGACCATGCCAAGACGAAAGTCGGTTACGAGATCCCGCTCACCCATCACTTCTACCGCTACGTTCCTCCGAGGCCGCTCGCCGAGATCGACGCAGAGATCAAGGCTCTGGAAGGGAAGATCCAGAAGCTCCTTGGTGAGGTGACGGCGTGATCCAGCTGCGCCGCCTGGTAGACCAAATCGCCGTTGTTACGAGTCGAGAGTCGCTGCCATTCGTCGCTCTAGAACACCTTGCTGGCGGCACCGGTGCTCTCGATCCAGCGGCCGATCGCCAAGAGGCAGTCCCGGACCCGGCCGGCATGGTCGAGTTCGCGCCTGGCGATGTGATGTTCGGCAAGCTTCGGCCGTACCTGCGGAAGTCTTGGCTTGCTGATCGTGTGGGCCTCTGCTCGTCCGAGCTCATCGTCATGCGGCCCCGTCCTCACGAGTGCGACAGCCGATGGCTGGCATACCTCGTGCAAAGCCAACCGTTCGTTGGCTGGGCCGTGGCCTCTTCGGAAGGCGTCAAGATGCCGCGGACGTCGTGGGAGAAGCTCGGGCGCTACGTGACGGAGTCACTATCGCCCCACACTCAGCGGGCGATTGCCGACTACCTCGACGCCGAGACGGCGCGGATCGACGATCTAGTCCGTATGAAGCGGCACTTGCTCGATCTCGAGCAGGAGCGGCGAGCGTCGCTCGTAGGTTCACTCCTGGCCACGGAGCGAGGCGCAACGTCTGGTTGGTTGGGCGCCATCCCGACGCCTTGGCCGTTGGCGCCGCTCGGTTTGCTTGCCCACGTCTTCAACGGGACAACGCCGGATGAGGTAGACCCAGACTCGGGCGACGTCGCGTGGGTCACGAGCGGAGACATCGATCAGGAACTGGTCACTCGTCCTAGCGGTTACGTGTCGGAGTCAACCCGACGTGCCTTCGGGATGCGCTTGGCCCCTCCAGGCAGCGTGGTCGTTGGCTTGATCGGGCAGGGCCGGACGCGGGGCCTTAGCGCCGAACTTGGCATTGCAGCCGCTCTCAATCAGAACATCGCGGCGATCGTTCCTCGCGATGGCCGACTCGACTCGGCGTACCTACGCCTGCTGCTACTGGTCGCCTACGATGACCTGAGGAACGGCGGACGCGGTGCGAACCAGGCGGCGCTCAACTGCGAGATCTTGAAGGCATACCCGGTCCCTCTGGCTCCCCCGGACGTGCAACTGAAGCTGGTCCGCGCTGTCGCGGCCGCTCACGCAAAGCAGGAAGCGGTCGCGCAGGCTTTGAAGCGCCAGCTCCACCTTCTGGAGGAGCGCCGGCAGGCACTCATCACGGCGGGCGTGACCGGCCAGATCGACATCCCTGGAGTGGCCGCATGACCGTGTCGGAGCGGAGGTTTGAGGACGCGATCACGGCCAGTCTGGTCGAGGAAGGCGGATACCGAGTCTGCAAGTGGGGCACGAAACCCGAGGGGTCCGCGGACTTCGATCGGGCTCGTGGACTCGATGTAGCCGAGCTGTTCGCCTTCATCGCCGAAACGCAGCCCAAGGCATGGGAGCGGCTCGTCGCGGTCCACGGCGGTGACGCGGGTGCGCACCAGCAGTTCGCCGATCGACTGGCCAAGCAGATCGACGAACGCGGCACGCTCGACGTCCTGCGCCACGGCGTCAACGACCACGGCATCGAGGTACGCCTCGCGTACTTCCAGCCCGCCCACGCTCTCACCCCTGAACTCACCGAGCGCTACCTCGCCAACCGCCTCACCGTCACCCGCCAGCTCCCATATGAACCTGGCGCCGAGAAGACACTAGACCTGTGTCTCTTGCTCAACGGCATCCCGGTCGCCACGGCCGAACTGAAGAACCCGCTCACGCACCAGACGGTCGAGGACGCGAAGAAGCAGTACCGGGAGGATCGCGACCCGGCGAACGTCACCCTGGGTCGGCGAGCTCTGGTGCACTTCGCCGTCGATCCCGAGCTGGTCGAGATGACGACTCGGCTGGCGGGCGACAGGACCGGCTTCCTGCCGTTCAACCGCGGCCGCGCCGGCGGCAAGGGCAACCCGCTCGAAGAGACCGGCCACCGCACACGGTACTTGTGGGAGCAGATCTGGGCTCGCGACGCATGGCTGGACCTGATCGGCCGGTTCATCCACGTGACTCCTGGCGAGGGCCACACACACGCCGCGGCACTCCGCAACGGCTTGGTCATCTTCCCGCGCTATCACCAATGGGACGCCGTCCGCCGCCTGGAGGCTGCCGCACGCGAGGAGGGAACCGGGCACAGCTACTTGGTCCAACATTCGGCCGGTTCGGGCAAGTCGAACACGATCGCCTGGCTGGCTCACCGGCTTATGTCGCTCCACGGCGCGGACGATCGGCCGGTCTTCGACAAGGTGGTCGTAATCACCGACCGCGTCATCCTCGACCGCCAGCTCCAGGAAACGATCTACCAGTTCGAGCACGCGACCGGCGTGGTGACGCACCTCCTCGAGGACAGCAGCCAGCTCGCCGAAGCCCTAATGGGCGAGCAGGCGCGCATCGTCATTACCACGCTCCAGAAGTTTCCCTTCATCCTCGACAAGGTCGCCGATCTAGGGAAGCGCCGGTTCGCGATAATCGTCGATGAGGCCCACTCCAGCCAGACCGGTGAGGCCGCCAAGGACCTCAAGGCGGCACTCGGTGCCGCGTCAGCCGAGGCCCAGCTGGAACTGGCCGAGAAGGCCGAGGCGGCCGACGCTCCGATCGAACCCCAAGACGCCCTGGCGGCGACGGTGGCGGCTCGAGGTCGCCAGCCCAACCTCTCGTTCTTTGCCTTCACCGCGACGCCGAAGGCCCGTACCCTCGAGCTGTTCGGTCGGAAGAACGCCGAAGGCAAGTTCAAGCCCTTCCATCTGTACTCGATGCGCCAGGCGATCGAGGAGGGCTTCATTTTCGACGTCCTGGCCAACTACGCCACTTATGCTACGTACTGGAAGGTCGGCAAGGCGGTCTCAGAGGACCCCGAGTACGACACCCGCAAGGCGCGCCGATGGATCGCCCGGTTCGTGGCCCTGCACCCGCACAACCTGGCCCAGAAGGCCGAGATCGTGGTCGAGCACTACCGCGCCCACACCCGCCACAAGATCGCCGGGCAAGGCAAGGCGATGGTGGTCACCAGCTCGCGCCTGCATGCCGTCCGGTACAAGCAGGCGATCGACCGCTACCTAGCCGAGCACGGATACGCCGACACCAAGGCGCTGGTGGCCTTCTCCGGGCGGGTGGACGACTCCGGGCTCGACTTCACCGAGTCAGGGATGAACGCCTTTCCCGAGTCGCAGACCGCGACGCAGTTCGCGGGGCCCGAGTACGGCGTGCTGATCGTGGCCGAGAAGTTCCAGACCGGCTACGACCAGCCGCTGCTGCACACGATGTTCGTGGACAAGGTGCTGGTGGGTCTCGCCGCGGTGCAGACCCTGTCACGGCTCAACCGTATGCACCCCGAGAAGACGGACACGTTCGTGCTCGACTTCCGCAACGAGGCCGAGGACATCCGCAAGTCCTTTGAGCCCTGGTATGAGACGACCGTCGCGGCCCCGACCGACCCGAACCTGCTGCACGATCTCGCCGGCCAGATGCTCGCCCTCCAGGTGCTGGACGAGGGTCAAGCCCGGTCCGTGGCTGCGGTGATTGCGGACCGGCGGCGCACGATTGGCGACCACGGCACCATCTACGCTCTCCTAGAGCCGGCCGTGGACCGGTTCCGGGCTGCTGGCCGAGATCATCAGGACGAGTTTCGCGACCGCCTCGACCAGTACATCCGGGCTTACTCGTTCCTCTCGCAGGTGGTGGACTTCGGAGACGTCTGGCTCGAGGCGCTGTATCTGGCGGGCCGAGCGCTTCAGTCGCTGCTGCCGCGGGCTGATGGCGGTTCGCTTGACCTCGGCTCGGAAGTCGAGCTGACACACCTGCGCCTCGAGAAGACCAGCGAGGGCTCGATCGGCCCCGAGAAGGGGAGTGGGGAGCTCATCGCGGTCTACTCCGGCCTCGGGCCCGAGTCTGAGCCGGAGCGGGCGCGGCTATCCAAGATCATCGAGGTCCTAAACGAACGCTTCGGCATGAAGCTCGGCGGCGCGGATCAGCTCTTCTTCGACCAGATGGAAGCAACCTGGCTAGACGATCCGCAGCTGGTGGCTCAGGCCCGTGCCAACCCGATCGAGAACTTCCGGCTGGTCTTCGCCGATGCGTTCATGAAGGGGATCGTCTCGCGCATGGACGACAACCAGGACATCTTCCGCAAGATCCTCGACGACCCCGTCTTCCAATCGGTGGTGATGGACCACTACCTGCAGCGGGTATTCAGCCAGGCGAGGGCTGATCAGTCTCCGGCGTAGGTGCCTTCGTGGCTAGATCGAGTCGCGAGCAGGTCAAGGGCAGGGAACCCGACCAAGGTGATCCGTGCAGGGATCACTATCTGGAACCTGGCGCACCGCGTCAGGTCCGGGATGTGATTGCCCGTCACGCGGACGAGATGCAGAAGAAGCGCGGTGTGGTGGGAAGCGGCGGCCCTGACTGCCTATCCACACAGAACGATTGGGCCGACGTGTTCGAGAGCGAGTCCATTGAGGCCTACAGGCTGGGACGTACCCTTGACCGGGGCCGTGGACAAGAACTCGGCGGTTTCCGTGTGCCCGGCGAAGCTAACCCAAGGGATCACCACTGGCTTGCTGTGGGTCCACATTTCACGCTCTTCGATCCCACGTGGGGCCAGTTCTTCCGAGAGTTCGGGCCGCCGTCTCTCGACCGCTACGTCACCGACGATGGACGACCTTTTCCGATGTGGCGCCACGACGAGCTGCAAAGGCACCATAGCGCTGGCGAAGGCTGACGGTTCCCGGCTCTTCTGGCTGCCCAAGAGAGGACCGACACGATAAGTAGTAGTGACGATGAGCTGACTGGTCACTTGCTCGCCCAACACCCGACGTTCCGTGGCTCGACCCTGCTTCTCGACAGGCTGGTAGGGGTCCTCGGCAGTCCAACTCAATCGGCATCGCCGGCGATCAAATCGGCGTCGCCATACATGATCCTTACCGCGGACCTCATGCGCGTCTCCAAGTCAGACTCGTCATCGACGAGCTGTGCCAGCAGAAGAGCAAGGGTCGCATGGACCAGGCGCTCTTCACGCCGGAGCGGCAGCCTAAGCTCTTCGATCGCCCTATTCATTCTTGCGAACGGACCACTGAAGGTCATCGCCCTGGCTCGGATGGGGCGGATTGGGTATTTCGCGCAGCGCAACCACCATGTGCTTGAGGTCCGCGCGAGTCCGCTTGGACGCAAGAGGCCAGGCTTGCAGGAAACGAAGATTCCCAGGATTGTCCCAGAGCCTCTGGTCGTCCCTCAGAACCAGGGGCTCAAGCGACTCGATACGTGCCAAGGTGGCTGGAGCCGTGTGTGCAATGCGACCATGGGCCCGGACGAACCGTCGCCGCGACTCGCTCTCGTGATGGCTTGGGCACAGCGTCCGGAGGTCATCCGCTCGTGGTCTCCGTATCAGGTCCGGATCGTCCTCGCGGTAGTCGACGGCGGCCCCGGTCGCGTCGCACCCCTGGTACTGACATCGCC
>JBEKVD010000097.1:0-7832 GCA_049514315.1 Candidatus Limnocylindrales bacterium
TACAACCGCGTCGAGGCCTTCATCCGCGGCGAGGACAACGAGTCCCTCGTCGGCACCGAGACCCTGCCGGGGCGCGTCACGCGCCCGGCCCCGCTCCGCGGCGGCAAGGCGGCCGTCGGGGCCCGGTGAGCGGGCAGGGGCTCAGCGCCGGTTCGCGAGTGATGAGCGAGGCCTCCTTCGCCGGTCCTCCAGGCGTGGCGCCCGACGCCTCGACCGAAACCGCCACCGTGCCTGAGGGCAATGGGCCGGCGCCCGCTGGGAGTCACCTCGGCGTGACTCACCTTGCCGGCGAGAGCAGGGCGGAGCCGACCAGGACGTTCGAAGCTCCCCACCGCATGCAGAAGGAAACCTTCCTCTCGCATCTGGCAGGCCTGACGGCGCTGAGCTTCTGGCGCACGTCGTCGTGGATCGTCGGCCACCTCCCGGCGGGCCCTACATATCGGGTGGGAGGCTGGCTGTCGATGATCGGTTACGCCGCCAGCCCGATGCGCCGCCGCTGGCTCCGGGCCAACTTCGGCCACGTCCTGGGCGTGGCTCCGACCGACAAGGCGGCCGGGCGCCTGGCGCGAGCGGCTTATCGAAACTACTCACGCTACATCATGGAACTGATGCGACTGCCGTGGCTCAAGCCCGAGCAGGTCGAGGGGCTGCTGGAGGTTCACAGCCTCGACAGGTTCCTGGAGATCTATCACGAGTCCAAGGGAGTGGTCCTGGTCGCGGGCCATCTCGGCAACAACGAGGCGACGGCTGCCGGCTTCGCCAAGGTTGGCCTTCAGATCAATGTCGTCGGCGACGACAGTTCCTATCGCGAGCTGTACGAGCTGTTCGAGCACCAGCGCGAGAGCTGGGGGGTCAAGATGATCGCCTGGCGCAATCTTCGTGGCGTCTATGGCGCTCTCAGGCGCCACGAAGGCCTGGTCCTTCTCGTCGACTGGGGTTATCGAGCCGACGGCATCCCGGTCAAGATGTTCGGCTCTTGGACGACCTTGCCGGCCGGTCCGGCATTGCTGGCGGCCAGGCACGGTTCCACGATCGTCCCGTTCTGGGTCATGCGCCTGCCCGACGGAACCTTCAGGGCGGCAGCCGACGAACCTATCCAGGTCCCGTCGAACTCTCCGTCGGATCTCGCCATCGCAACCCAGAAAGTGGCCACGGCCCTGGAGACGCACATCGCATCGGCCCCCGAACAGTGGTACAATTTCAAGCTCATCTGGCCGGCCACGGCCAAGGAGGCGGCTCATCTCGAGGCGCGTCACCGCGCCGCCATGGCGAACGACGCCAAAGGCGCAGCCCCGAACGGAATCGGCGCCACGGCCGATGACGGCCGCGAGGCGCCGAAGCGCCGGCAGACATGACGGACGGCGCGTCGCGGGCGATCGGCGAGTCTCCCGCGCTCGGGCGCGGGTGGCGAGTTCGCATCGCGGAGAGCCTGACCGCGATCCTGGTGATCAGCGCAATGAAGCTGATCCTCCACATGCCGGAACGGCTGGCCTGGGCTCTGGCCGATCTGGCCGGCCGTGTCTCCTATCGAGTCTCGGCGACTCGGCGCGACCGCGCCCGCCGCAACCTCCGGCGCGTCGTGGAGTGGATGGCTGCGAACGGCCGGGGAGCGGAGCGGTACCGGGCGGCCGCGACAGACCCGAAGGCACTCGAGGCGCTGGTTGGATCGGCTTTCGTCAACCACGCCCGCTACTACGTGGAGATGGCCCGGGCGCCAGGTTTCACGCCCCGCTGGGTGAGCGAGCGCCTGAAGATCGAGACGCCCGACGAAGTCAAGGCCTGGCTCACGGAGAGGCGGGCGTTGATCATCATCGGCATGCATTTCGGGGCGATCGAGATGCCCGGCTTCTTCGCGGTTCACCGGTTGGGTCAGATCGTCGCGCCGATGGAGGCGCTGGCCAACGCCCGCGTCCAGCGGTACATCTTCTCGACGCGGGCCACCATCGGGGTTCGCATCGTTTCACTGGAGGAGGCCGGGGCGGACCTGCTGGCGACGCTCCGCAGGAATGAGCCGGTCGGGCTGATCGCCGACCGGGACCTCACCGGCGGCGGAATCGAGGTCGAGATGTTCGGCGGCCGGACCAGGATTCCGGCGGGCCCCGTCCTGCTGGCCGTGGAAACTGGCGCCCCGATGTACGTGTCGGGCGTGCGACGAGTCGGGCCGGGCCATTATCTTGGCAAGCTATTCCATCTCGAGCCGCCGGATGGAGCGAGCCGGCGGGAGCGCAGCCGGGCCCTGGCCCGGGAGGAAGCGCGTCTGTTTGAACGGATCCTCGTCGACGCCCCCGAACAATGGCTGGCCCTGTTCCATCCGATCTGGCCGGACCTCGAGAGGTCGACGTCAGACCGCGACGGAGACGAATCGTGACCCTCGGCGGAGTGCTGCGGCTGGGTCAGGCTGACATGCACATCCATTCGATCGCCTCGGATGGAACGGCGTCGGTCGCCCAGATCCTCGATTACGTCGAGTGCCGCACCGATTTGGACCTGATAGCCATCGCTGACCACGAGCGTATCGAGGCCGCAGTGGAGTGCCAGCGGTTGGCCCGAGCCCGTGGCAGTCGGGTGGAGGTCGTCGTCGGCGAAGAGGTCACTACGCGCAGCGGCCACTTGCTCGGCCTGTTCCTGAAGGCGCAGCTGAAGCGAAACCAGCCGCTTGAAACCACGATCGCGGACATCCACGACCAGGGCGGACTGGCCATAGTGCCGCACCCATTCTCGGCGTTCACCCGGGGTATGCGCAGACACGCCATCCTGCGAGTCCAACACTCCCGCGACCCGCTTGTCTACTGGGACGCCCTAGAGGGATACAACCCGTCAACGGCCGGGCGTTATGGCCGCTCGGCGACATTGCGCCTGGCGGCCGAACTCGGCCTGCCGGTCGTCGGCAACAGCGACAGCCACACCCTCGACACGATCGGCGACGGCCGGACCTACTTCCCGGGTTCCTCGGCGAACGACTACAGGCGGGCCCTCATCGAGCGCACCGCGAGTGGCAGCTGCGTCGACTGGGGCTTCGTACGCGAGGCATTCATCTACGGCCGTCAGGTTCGCAAGCAGGCTCGTGATGCAGCCCGTTGGGGCCAGCGAAACCTGCTGAGAGACGACACGCCGCGGGATCTGGGCGTACCCCACGATCAACTGGCCAGGCAGCGGCAGATCGAGGCGGAGTACGTTTCACGTGGAGGCCGGGCCCGCTACGTGGCCGAATCGGCCGAGAGGCGTGAAGCGGAGGAGCCGCCGGCGTGAAGATCGGACTCGTCACCCCTTACGTCTACCCGCTCCCGGGCGGTGTCAACGAGCACGTCCGATTCCTCTACGAGAACCTCCGCCTGCGCGGCCATGACGTCCGCATCCTGACCAGCAGCCACGGTCTTCAGCGCTCGTCCGAGGGCGACGTCATCCGCATCGGGAAGGGCTTCAGCGTACCGAGCAACGGCTCCGTCGGAACGATCACGCTCTCGCCCCGCTATGTGTCACAGGTCCGGCGAGTCCTCGACGAGGAGCGATTCGATCTGCTCCACTTCCACGAGCCTTTCGTGCCATTCCTCTCGCTCGTCGTGCTCCGCCAGTCGAGGAGCGTGAACATCGCCACGTTCCATGCCTACGCGGGCTTCTCGCCGGCAATGGAACTGGGCAGCAAGACCCTCCAGGGCTACGCGGGTCGACTCCACGGCCGCATTGCGGTCAGCGCGGCGGCGCGGCACTTCGTCGATCGGTTCTTCCCCGGCGACTACAAGGTGATCCCCAACGGCGTGGACATAGGTCGATTCCAGCGCGCCGTGCCCGTTGCCCGCTGGCAGGACGGCCGCCCGAACATTCTCTTCGTGGGACGCCTGGAGGATCGAAAGGGCCTGCCCGACCTGCTCAAGGCCTTCCGTCTGTTGCGCAGGAGCGGCGTCGAGAGCCGCCTCCTGGTCGTTGGCTCGGGACCGCAGGAGCGCGAGGCACGCCGCTACGTCATGACCCGTGGTCTCCAGCACGTTGAGTTTCTCGGGCGTGTCAGTGACGCGGAGAAGGCGCAGCTGTTCCGTACGGCCGACGTCTTCGTGTCGCCGGCCACCGGACGCGAGTCGTTTGGGATCGTGCTGCTGGAGGCGATGGCCGCCGGCGCGCCGATCGTCTGCAGCGATATCCACGGCTACAAAGGCGTGGTCCAGCGCGGTCGTCAGGCCATTCTGACGTCGCCGCACGACACCAGGGCATTGGCGGCGGCCATATCGGAGCTGCTGGCCGACCCGGCCCTGAGGGCTCGCATGGGCGACGCGGGGCTGGAGCGAGCCGAGCAGTTCAGCTGGGAGAGCGTCACGGCCAAGGTCGACGAGTACTACGGCTTCGTCATCCGCCGCCTCGCGTCCCAGGGCGGGCTGCCGCCTGGGTTCGCAGCTCAGATTCCGCCCGCGCCACATCCCACGCAGGTGGATCGAGAGGCCTGACTGCGCGCGACACGGTGGGCGCGACCCTCCGGCCTGCCGGGCGGCCGGGGACTCAGCCGGCCCCGCCGGACTCAGTTGGGCCGCTTGTCCTTTCGTGACCCCCTCGGTGCCGCCGTATCGGTCGAAACGCCGTTCGACGAGGGCGACCTCGGAGCAGCAGGATCCGACCCGTCAACCGGCCGCCGACTCAGCCGGTCTCCGGTGGAATCGGTCTCCTCAGGAGCTCCCGTGTCGATCGCAAGCAGCCGCCCTCTCCGCAGGCCCATGACCACTCGCCGTTCCCAGGCAGCCCAGGCGACGGCTCCCGCCACGAGCAGCGCGACCATCGCCAGCGCGATCGACCAGGTCCCAAACGGGCTGACCGAACTGGACGGCTGCAGGTTCGTGGAGAACTCAAAACCGTAGAACCAGGTCGGCAGCAAGCCGTTGTAGACGCTGATGATGGCGTTGGGCATCGGCAGGGCCGACAGGTTCGGATACAGAGCCACAAACGCCGCGATGGCGAAGGCGCAGACGCCCAGCACGAACCGGCGCGGGTTGCGGGCGGTGATGGCGACGAATGCCAGGACCGCCAGTATCGGCAGCAGCACCAGGAAGAGAAGGTCGGTCGGCAGTGCCGCCTCGAAGATGATGCCACGCGGCCCGTTCTGACCGAGCCACCACAACAGCACGCCGGCGACGCCGACGGGCACCAGGAGCTGGACGACCCACCACCGGTCCACCTGGCCGGCGTCCTGTCGGCGCTCGAGTCGCCACAGCACCAGCGCCAGCACGGCCAGCGCCACAACCAGGACGATGGCTATAAGCAGAATTCGCGTCTCGATACGGACATCGCCGGTCCCCGAGCCGCAAATGATGCCCTTGAAGGAGTTGTTGGACGCGTTCACCCGAGCGATCTCGCAAAGAGGGTCCTTCAGCAACCATGTGGCGGCCGGGAAGAGGAGGGCCGCGGCCGCGGCGAACCGGGCCAGCAGCCACGTCCGGCGGGAGGGCCCGTGCCACAGCTCGGCCAGGAAGTAGGCCAGGCCTAACAGGAAGAAGGGCAGGGCCGTGTAGAAGTGGTACTGGAACGTCGCCCGATCTATCCGCGACCAGGAGACCCACTGCCAGAAGAAGGCCACCGCGATCAGCGCCAGGCCCAGGCTGCGCCGCTTGAAAGCCTGCCAGCAGATGAATGCCATTGCGAAGATGGCCATCCACCACAGGGCCGGGTTCCCGCCGTCGTAGATCATGGAGCCGGTGTCGCCGGAGTAGCCGATGCTCTCGAACCAGACCGGTTTCAGATCCATCGGCCAGGCCCACCACGGCGACGATGCGGGGTGCGTAGCCCTCAGGTCGTTGTGGTAGTCGTACATCTGGATGGTCAGATCCCAGAGCGTCTGACCGGTGTGCCCGGCCGGCCAGGCGTCGTCGCAAACCCCCGTGGTCGTGTTGGTGTGCAGGCAGGCGATGGCCGGCAGCTGGCCGGTGGCCTCGGTCTGCGGCTGCCATGGCATGGACCACGGGATGTAGAGCGCCACGTAGACGACGATCGGCAGCACCAGCAGGCAGGCGCTCATCCAGACCGCGGGGAGACCGAAGCCGGAGCCGAGGCGCAGCCAGCCCTTGGGGGCCGGACCCGGCGGAGCCGCATATCTCGACGGGTCGTCCGGTCCGGGTGGCGCCGCCAGCGGACCAAAGCCGAGCCTTCCCGCATACCAGAAGCCGGCGGCCGCCGCGGCACCGGCCGCGATGCCGGCGGCTCCGACCTCGAGAAGAGCCCCACTCCCGCGCAGGACGCCGCCGAAACCGGCAAGAAGGCCCACCACGATCGGGGCGCCGATACCGAAACGGAACTCCTCGCGCGTCCACTCGATCGGGTGGTAGGCATTGGCCGCGGCCGCAACGCATGTGATCGCCAGCATGATCAGGAAGAAGGTGTAGTTCGGGGCTCCGTTCTCAACCGTGCCCGGCGAGAACCCAAGGGCGGCCCCGAACAGGCCCGCGGCGACCAGCGCCGTGACGAACCCGACGAAGACCTTGTCGGGCGTCCTTCGCCTCGACATGCCCCACGCAAAACCGCCAACGACGACTGCCAGGGCCAGCGCGATGAGCAGCACCACGGCCGTCGGGTTGCCGGTGCCGGGCTGGGTGACCATCTCGTTGATCGCCATCGAGCCGAGGACGCCCGTCCCCGCGGCGAAGCCCAGGATCGTGATGAGCCGGCCAAGGGCGGACCGGATGAGAATCAGGATGCCGATGCTGGCGATGGCATAGAGGGCGACCCACTTCGAGGCCAGGCCCAGGCCGAGGAGGACGCCGAGAACCGGCATTCCGAGCCAGAAGGCGATCCGGCTCTTCCAGACGTCCAGCCAGATGATCGCGAAGATCAGGTAGGCGAGTAACAGGAACCCTCCGACGTAGGTGTCGTTCATGGCGATGCGCGATTGGGCGAAGAACATCCCGTCGATCACCGAGAAGAGCGCGACGAGAAGCGCGATGCTCCGCCGCCGGAAGAGGATCCGGGCCAGCAGATACAGGCAAGCGGCCATCAGGACGCCAAAGATCACCCCGACGATGCGCCATGAGAAAGCGAACTGGCCGACGTCGACCGAGGCGATCGAACCGTTTGGAGCCAGCGCCAGGACCTCCTCACGATCTGTGTCCGGCAGCTGGGGAGTCGAGTCGAGGCCGATTGCGACAGGTTGGAATGGCAGTCGAGCGTCCGAGAAGACGGCGTTGCCGTTCGTCTCGATGGCATACACGGTCCAGCCCGTTCCGTCGGGCGTCCGCCCGAGAGCCTGGGCGACCCTCGTGGCGCTGTCGAAGACCACCTGAGTGATGATCCCCGGCATCGTCTTGAGCGGCTGGCTGCCATCCTTCGTCACGGTCCCGGAACTGCCCGTGGTGTCCATCTGGATCAGCACGATCGAGTCGCCGGCCGCCACGTAGGAATCCTGGTTGTAGTTCGTCGAGCCGTCGGAGTTCGTATTGATCGCGATCGAAGTCGCCGGAGAGTCCGTCGGGATGGTCGGTGTGAGGATCAGGTGGCTCACGTCCAGCAAGCCGATTCCGCCCTGGTAGGCGACCATCACCTGCGGATCGGAGGTTGCCAGCTGGACGTCGGGCAGCTGGCCCCGCCCTATCAAGTTCTGGACGGCAGTGGCCTGATCGGAGCTGAGAGGCCCCAGGTCCAGGGCCCCCGCAATCCCGGGAGTCGAGGGCGCGTCGAGGGCGGCCTGAACCGACGCCGCATCCAGCCCGAGCGCGGAGGCGAGGGCTTGGGCCTCGGACGATGGCGCCGTCGGCGTGGGCGTCGGGGTCGGGGTGGGCGTGGGCGTCGGGGTCGGGGTCGGCGACGGGTTACGTATCAGCAGAACGGTGCCCGGGTGGATCAGGTTCGGGTCATTGCCAATC
>JBEKVD010000098.1:0-7731 GCA_049514315.1 Candidatus Limnocylindrales bacterium
CGCGACGCACGCGGGCAGATCACGATCGTCCCGCCACCGCCGAAAGATGCGGGATATATCTGGCTCGAGTTCAGGGTCTCCACCGTTCCCCAGGATGAAGGTCCCACGGAGACTTACGTGCGGTGCGAGGTGCGCCTCCGGGCCTAGGAGGGCTCACCACGAGACAGGAGGCCGTCACCTCGCGCCGACTGGGCAAGTTGCTCACCTCGCAGGGAGCGGGGGCCACCTGGAGGGCGGCCATTCCGCGCACGACTTGGTCATGGTGTTGCTTTCCGTCTGCGCCTGAGTGATCGATGTGGGCGACCAACTCGCACTCGAGGACGCCCACCATGACCGCTCAGCCCCTCCCCGCCCTGACCAGCGGAGACCCGTCCGCCTGGGATCAAGCCCTCTACGCCTTCCTCGTCGAAAAGGGCAACCGCTCGGGCTCGAGGCGGACTGTCGAGTCCTACGGCCGGATGCTCTGGCCCTTCTTCGCCGACCTGGGCAGGACTCCCGAGAGGGTCAAGCCGGCCGACGTTCTTGGCTGGGCTTACGGCGTCGGTCAGTCCGGCAAGACACCTTCAGCGACCACGATCGGGGCCCGGATCGCCTGCCTGTCGAGCTACTTCAGATTCCTCTTCAGGATGGGCCTCGTGATCTCGAACCCATGTGACGCCGTCGAGCGGCCGCGGGCCACCCAGTCCATCGCCCGCGGCTATGGAGCCGACGAGGTCCGAAGGCTCCTCGCTGTGGTACCCGATACCGTCGCCGGCCGGCGGGACCGCGCCATCCTGCTGACGCTCGTCCTGACCGGCCGCCGGCGAGCCGAGGTGATCGGTTTGAAGGCAGGCGACCTCAGTCTCGAGGGCGAGGTTCCCTTCTATCGGTACGTCGGCAAGGGCCACAAGGTCGGTCGGCGGGAACTCCCGGGCCCCGCCTTCGCGGCGATCCTGCGCACCTTGGCCGACGTCGACAAGCACCTCGAAACTATGGACGCGAGTGAGTCGCTCTGGCAGGCCGGTGCTCGCCCGGCAGGTGTCACCAGCGGCGTGGTCTACTGCAGGTTCCGAGGCTACCTGCGGGCTGCTGGCCTGGCGCCGAGCGGGCTGCACATCTTGCGCCATTCGGCCGCGAGGTTGCGCAGGCAGGCCGGGCAGTCGATCGAGGAGGTCAGCTCGTTCTTGGACCACAGTTCGCTCCAGGTTACTAGCGTCTATCTGCGCCGGCTGGAGGGTCAGGAGGACAAGTCCTGGCGCGAGGTGGCGCAAGCGATCGGGGTCGGAGGGTAAGGGCCAACCCGGAAAGACGAAGCCCCCGCCACCTGAGGGAGGAGGGGCGGGGGCTTGGAGAAGAAGGCCGCTTGTGGGAGAAGAGCAGTCATCTTGCCCGAATGCTAGGACGGCCCCGATAAGGCGCAGATAAGCCCCGGATAAGTGGCCTTTGCCAGAGTCAGCCTGGGTCGGGCTCCGCTCTGCGACCGGACCAGAGCCGGACGACGATGAGCGAGCCAGCCAGGGAGCTGTCGCAGGCGTCCCGACCCGAGGTTCCCTAGACCCCGAATCGTTAGCGGGCGGGAGTCGCGAGCTCCAACCCAATCAGAGGCAAGAGGACGAACACAACGAGCAGCGCTATCGAAAGTACCAGCAGCTTGTGTCTGGTGAAGGCGTCCATCACCGACTGCATCGCGTCACCTCCGGGTCCCCTACCGAGTCGAAGCCGGCCCAGCATGGCCCGTTCCTCCCCGAACGGCAAGGCGCTGAGCCGCCCCACGACGGTACGCGGGTGGTCGACAGCTAGACGCCCTCGGCATCGCTCCGCGTCCGTGATCGAGGGGCAGCTCGACCTGTAGGGCTAGAACGTCACCGCGGTCGGAGCCGACACGACCGCGTGAATTCCTGCGCCGCACGGCCGACGGCGTGAATTGGGCGGCTGCCGGCTCTGACCTGAGCCGATGCCGGACGACCGTGAGGGAGCCGGTGAGGGGGCGGCCGCGGGCGTCCGACCCTGCGCGCTGCTTGAGACCCTTCTCGTCCCTGGGCGTGTCATGCGAGACTGCGGGAGTGCCAGGGCCGACCCTCCTCGCCAACCGGTCCGGCAGTACCGCTTCGGAAAGCGTCCGTCAGCGATGAGGAGCTGATCATGCCGGACGACCAGGCATTGCTGAGCCTTATCGCCGATCTCGAACGAGAGCTCGCTCGAGAGAACCTCCCGCGCTCGTTGCGAACCCGTCTCGCCGCCGGCCTCGAGCGGATGAAGGAGTTGCTCGACGCGGTCCGTTCCGGAAATGCCCAACTCGTCGACGAACTCATCGAGGGCACAACCCGAGAGGACGGCACCCAGCGACCAGATGGTCTTGCGCAGATCCTGCCCCACTGGGCTCGCGGTACCGCCATCCTCGATGCCTTGCAGGGCATCGTCGTTGCGGATGAGAGTCAGCAGCCAGTGACCGTAACGGTTCATTGGGAGCGGGTGCCGGTGAAGCTCCGCCCCGCGGCTGCATCGCTCGCGAGCGAGCTAGTGGACGCCTACCGCGACCGACCCAAGGGCGGCCGTCCGCTCAAGTCGCAGGAATAGCCGGGCCGAAACTAGGTCACCCAGATACAGGACCCGCGGCCGTCTGAAAAGCTGCGAGTCATATGCATCCCGTCACTCGTGAGCTCACTCCAGACCCTGTCACTGGCAATGGCCGTTCGCCTCGACTTGCACGACCGCTCGCGGTAGAGCGTCTATGTGACCCTGACCGCGAGGCGATGGCGGCGGCTCTTCGGGTGGTGCTAGGCCTCCCGAGGCAGCTGTCTGAGCGCGGTCAGGGAGGTGTCCGATGACCGTGGCGACCGGGGTGCGGCGGGTGGCGACCTATGAACGGGTGAGCAGCGAGGACCAGCGCGAGCGCGAGACCATCCGAACCCAGACCGACGAGATCGCCCGCCACCTCGCGGGCCAACCAGGGGTCGAGCTCGTGTGTCGCTACGTCGACGACGGGGTGTCTGGCACGATCCCGCTCGCCGAGCGACCCGACGGTCGACGGCTCCTCGCGGACGCTGTCGCGGGCCTCTTCGAGGAGATCTGGGTCTACAAGGTCGACAGGTTGGGCCGGGACGCGGTCGATCTGCTGGTCGTGCGCCGACGCCTCGACGCCCTGGGCATCGCCCTCGTCTCGGTGGTGGAAGGCCAGCCCGACCTCCTCGGCTACGACGTCACCGCGGTCGTGGCCGACCACTACCGCCGGGAGTTCGCGCGCCGGAGCGCCGACGGCATGAACCGAGCCGCGAGGGAAGGTAGATACACCGGCGGGATCGTCCCGTTTGGATACCGGGTCGAGGGCCACAAGGCGTCGGCTCGCCTGGTGCCCGACGAAGCCATCGCGTGGGCCGACCGCTCGGCAGCCGATCTGGTCCGCGACATGTACGAGCATCTGGCACTTCGTGGTCAGAGCTGCCGCCTCATCGCAGCCGACTTCAACGCTGCCGGCATCCCGACCCACTACGTCCGCGACGGTCGGGGTGTCCGAGGTCGCCGGACCCAGGGCCTTTGGCGAGCAGGCCGCATTCGGAATCTGGTCGTGAACCCTCTCTACAAGGGCGAGCTTCGCTACGGCCGCCGGACCGAGCGCCGTGATCGCGACGTCATCGCCGCTCCGATAGAGGCCCTGGTCTCCCCTGCCCTCTGGGGTGCGGCCCAGGATGCTCTGGCCGCCAACCGCCGCAGTGCCAAGAACAGCAACCATACCTACCTGCTGCGCGGGGTGATCCACTGCGGCATCTGCGGGCTGACGCTTGTCGGCTCTGCGGACCGATCGGGTGGCCGATACCGCTGCGGCGGTGAACTCGTCGAGCGGGGTCCGATACAGGGTCGCTGCCCCGCCGGCTCGGTCCGAGTGGACGCCATCGAGCCGGCCGTCTGGGCCGATGTCGAACGCTTCCTACGGGCCCCCGGTGATGTCCTCGATGAGCTTGATGCTGCCGGCGAACGGGATGCTGCGGGCGCCGTGGCCGAGGCCGAGTCGATCACCCTCCAGAGCGCCCTGAAGTCGCTCGAAGAACAGCAGGCCCGCGCGGTCCGCCTTGTGGTGAAAGGCGTTCTCTCGGAGGCTGACCTTCGGGCAGAGCTTGACCGTATCGCCGGGGAGCGCACCGCCCTACAAGCCCGCGTGGCCGCCCTACAGGCCCCACGTGCCGAGGTTGTGCCCGCTGATGCGTACGACCTCCTCTCCGAGGTTCGCGCCCGCCTAGACGCGGGACTATCCGACGAGCAGCGCCAGGCGATCGTCCGGCTCCTGGTCGGGGTCGTGGTTCACACTGAGATCGGCTCCGACGGCAAGAAGACCGCCAAGGCCGTCGTCACCTACCGCTTCCCGTGTGTAGTTCCCACTCGCACGGGCATCCGTGAAGGTCTGAACTACACCACCGTGCGCCGGGTGATTGAGATCCCGGTCGGCCGTCAGGCGGTCAGAACGGCGTGACCGAACGCACGCGCCACTGGCTGATACCGGTATTCGCCAGCCCAGAAGCGGGCTCAGGTGCTCATTCCGGAGGGCCCCTCGGAGTGGCACCTCGCCCATCTGGTATGATTCTCGGAGCGCGTTTACATAACCCCGCAGAAAGGGCTCTTGCTGGCCGAACTCCATACATCCACCCACACATCCCAGGACTTCCCGGCGACCACCTCTCCATCTATAGACGCCCTCTCCACGAGCGGCGCACGCCCTCCGAGATATAACTTCCCAGGTCCTGATCCCGATCAGTTCCGCACCCCCGCCGACCCGGCGAGTGCGGGCCCGGCGTCTAGCATTCCAGGCGCAGCCGACCTCACAGAGGACTCAGGTCGACTTGAGCTGCGAAGCTCCCGACGCGCAGTGGCGCTCCCCTCCCTCACGGTCGAAGAGGTCCCAATCGATCTTCTTCGCCCCGATCCGGCCAATCCGAGGCGCATCGGCGAGTCCGAGCTCGACTCCCTGACGCGAAGCCTGCGCCAATTCGGTTTCGTCCAGCCGGTCCTGGCACGGCGGCAAGACGGCACGATCATAGGCGGCCACCAGCGACTCGTGGCCGCCCGGCGGCTCGGCCTGAAGACGGTCCCTGTTATCTGGCTCGACCTGTCGGTCGAGGGGGCCCGCCTCCTGGGTCTAGCCCTCAATCGGATCTCAGGAACCTGGGACGAGCAGCTTCTGGCTCGTCTGCTGGCCGACCTGGGATCAAGCCCTAATGTCGACATCAGCCTCTCGGGCTTCGGGGAAGATGAGGTTCGCGAGCTGCTGCGGAGCCTCGACGCCCGCGAGAAGCGCGAACAGATCGAGATCTTCGATCTCGAGCAAGCTCTCTCGGAAGCGACCCGGGCGCCCCGGACGGAGCCGGGCGAACTCTGGGGCCTGGGTGAACATCGCCTCCTCGTCGGCGACGCGACTCGGCCAGAGGACGTCGAGCGGGTTCTCGGTGGCCGGCGGGCGGGCATGGTCTTTACCGACCCACCCTACAACGTCTCCCTCGGCGACCACGGCGGTCGCGGGCGAGGCGCCCGACACCGGCACATCGTCAACGACTCACTGGATCCTGTTGCCTGGGAAAGCTTCCTTCGGGCCTGGGCCCGGAGCTTGCTGGTGGTCACCGACGGCGCCATCTACATCTGCATGAGCTCCAAGGAGCTGCCGCTCCTGTCGCGGGTACTCGCGCAGGAAGGTGGCCACTGGAGCGACACGATCATCTGGGCCAAGGATCAGTTCGTCCTCGGGCGGGCCGACTACCAGCGCGCGTATGAACCGATCTGGTATGGCTGGCGCGAAGGTGCGGCCCATCACTGGTGTGGCGATCGTGACCAGTCCGACCTCTGGCAGATAGCCCGCCCGGCGGATTCACCACTCCATCCCACCACCAAGCCGCTCCAGCTAATGGAGCGCGCGATCGTCAACAGCAGCAGAGCGGGCGACCTCGTGCTCGATGCCTTCCTGGGGTCGGGTAGCACCCTGGTCGCCTGCGAGAGAACCGGCCGGGTGTGCGCCGGAATCGAGATCGATTCGGTCTATGCCGACGTCACCCTGGCCCGCTGGGAACGGTTCAGCGGGCAGAAGGCGGCGCGGATAGACGGCCCAATCACAGCGGACCAGCGGGCTCGGGAGACCAGCAGAGGTGGTCAATGGTAGTCCGCCGCTGCACCTTCACCAAGTCAAACGGCCAGCAGTGCAAGGCCGCCCCGATGGTCGATGGCAGCTTGTGCTTCCTCCACGATCCGGCCACAGCCAGCGAGGCTGCCGAGGCCCGCCGGATAGGTGGCGTGCGCCGTCGGCGCGAGAAGACCGTCGTCGTCGCCTGCGACCTGGAAGGCCTCGATACCGTAGCCGGCATCCGGCGAGTGCTCGACATCGCCGTCGCCGACTCCCTGAGCCTTGATAACTCGATCGGCCGGGCCCGAGTCTTGATCAGCGCCGCGGGTGCCGCAGCCAAGCTCCTGGAGACCGGCGAACTCGAGGCGCGGATCAGCGCCCTCGAGGGCGCGATCGGCACTAGAAAGGCAGACGAGGACGCCGCGCCCGGCTTCGAGGACGACCCGGGCTTCGGGGAGCGAACCTCATGAGCGCAGACGCGGCGAAGCGCCGCCTGGCCCGCCTCGAGGGCGCCCTGTCTCCGCGGGCCGCCATCTTGGTGTGGCTGGCGGAGGCCCACGCCTTCCCCACCCTGCCGGCCTACGTCAGCTCCCTGCTGGGTAAGCCAAGTGCCGAGTTGCCCCCGCAGGTGATCGGCCGGCGCGTGGAAGCCGCCGCGCGTGCCGAGCTGCGCGGCCAGTCCCCAGACACGATCGAGAAGGAGGTGCGCAAACGGCTCCGCGAGGCCCTGTTCCTCTTCGAGCTGGCCCAGAAGATCAACCTCGAAACCCTCGAGACCGTCGAACGTGAAGGACTGCGCCTTGCTGGGATCACTTACCAGATGCGCTGTCTCCAGCTCGAGGCTGAGATCCCCGAATACCGCGACTTCCCCTATGGCGGCCGCAGCCTGGCCGAGCGCTGGGGCGACTGTCGCGCGGCGGTCGCCGCGTTCCTGGGCGCCGTGTACGGGGCAGAAGAGGCAAGGCTGCTTCTGGAGCGGCGCTACCTCGACGGCCATCCCTGCCTCTTCCCTGAGCTCGCCGGACAGTTGGAGACGCTGCTGGACCGGGCCGAAGGGCTCGCGAGCGTCTACGCACTCATGTCGGCTGAACCCCGGCAGACGGCGACGAAGCGAGTATCGAAACAGGCTCGGTCGGGCCTGCTCGACCTCGACGCCGTTCGCGCGGCCGCCCGTGCCGAGGCTCCGGCCAGGGCCGCCGACCTCGTGGATGAAGCTCGCTGCGCCACGCTCGACACCCTTGGCGATTGGCAGGCGGCTCACTCGATCCTCGAGCGACGGGTGCGCCGGTTCTTGGACCAGTGAGGTCCAAATCAGATAGTCGAGTGGTGGGAGCCTGCGTTGCTTCGGCTCCCACCGCATACGCGATGACCAGGGCCCGCAATACCGTGTGAAGTGGGCGGCGCCCGTCGCGGGAGGCGCGGGAGTGGACGCCTCGGTCCTCAAGTGGAGGGAGGGTCTTGGTCCACCTGGGGCCAGTTCTGTGGGCGACTGGAGCCGCTCACCTACGTCGGCCTATCAACCACCAGACTCGTCACCATCGCCCTCTATGAAAAGGAGCCGGCCGTCAACGAGGTACCTGCTTCTCTTGGCGGAGCCCAGGGCTGCTTCAAGGCCCGGCGGGCTGGTGGCACGATCGAGCAGCGCTCATCTC
>JBEKVD010000099.1:0-7594 GCA_049514315.1 Candidatus Limnocylindrales bacterium
TGGCGTGACAGGTCCAATCCGGCGTACAACATGGCGTGGAGCCTCCCGGTGCTGGTTGCCTTGACAACCCAACGTTGTCACCGGCGGGGCTCCTCTCATAGCCTTTTCATGGCATTCGATCGCGGACTTGGGTGCGGCCGACTGGTCCGAGGACCCTCAGAGCCATGCAGGGGTTCCACGGCCCCACGGCGTCGCCGACCGCTTCCATGGATCCGCGGGAGCCCTTCTTAGAGCCCCTCCCGTAGCGCCTCCGTCAGGCCCGCATCCCCATGCTTGCCAGTTGCTTGGTCGAGAACGTCTCTGGCGGTCACCGTCTTTTGGGCGAGAGCCGTCATGCCGATACCGAGCCGGATCTGGTCCTCCTCGAGAACGGCGACGGCGTCTGAGAGCCTGTGCTTCAGCACGTCCTGCCGCAGGGCAATCTCAAGCACGTCTCTGGTGCTGATTCCGCTGATGACATACCTATGGACCACGCGGTTGCGCTCTTGATAAAGCGCCTCAAGCTCGTCGAAGACTGCTTGGTCAACAATCCCACTGGCCAAAGCACGACGGTAGATCGAGCGCTCGGAGATCGCGGCGTCCGCTTCGCCCTGGTGGAGCAACTCCTCGCTGAGGTCAGCGGTCCCGGTATCGAGCTGATGCCTGAGTATCAGCCCCATGCGAAGCATGGCATCGATGATGGACGCAGTTAGGCACACGCATTCGACGAAGCACCCCTGCTTCGCGGCCCTCGCATCAAGTTCGACGGCTGCCGCGAACCCCTGCATGAAGTCAACGAGCTTCTCGCCCTTGTTCATGATCGGCCCCAAACAATTCGGAGATGCAGCGACGCGGTATTGTCGCATCAACAGAACGAGCCATGACTCGCCGCAGGGACGCTCCGCTCACCTAACTCGCTCGCCCGAAAGTGACCACGCAGGTCCCGCCGTAAGCGGTCGCCTCCGCCGACGGGAAAGGGTCCCAGGCTGTGCTAGATCCGACACCATGGCTGAATGGCGACGGGTCCACCACGAGAGCCCGCCAGGCGAGGGGATGTCCAGGTCCGGCATCAACGTCGACCCCGAGGTACTGGATCCCGGTTTAGGCTGTGGGCGCGCAGATCGCACTTTGATGGAGACATGACAGCGCGCTCCTCGGTTCCGTTGCTCCTCGTAGGGCTCGCTCTTCTCGCGACCGGCTGCGGCTCGACAACGCCGTCGCCGAGCGTATCTGCCGCAACCCCGAGGCCCACCCTCGCAGCGAGCGTTACGCCCCCGATCACGGCCGCGCCATCGGCCACAGCCTCGGCGACCCCTCGGCCGATCGCCGCCGACTGGCCGCTCTACCACCTGAACGCCGGGCGTACCGGCAACCAGCCCGACTTCCCGACGCTCAACGGGTCGCTGTCGGAGGACTGGTTCGCTAAGCTCGACGGCGCCGTCTACGCTGAGCCCCTCGTCGTTTCCGGGCAGGTCATCGCCGTGACGGAGAACGACAGTGTCTACGCCCTCGATCCGGCGACCGGATCTATCCTGTGGCGCCGGAACCTGGGCACCCCGGTCCGCCGATCTACGCTGCCGTGCGGCAACATCGATCCGCTCGGGATCACCGGCACGCCGGCCTTCGACCCGGCGACTGGATCTCTGTACCTGGTCGGCGAGGTTGCCGGTCCGCATCACGTGCTCTTCGCCCTCGACCTTGCGACCGGGTCGGTTCGCTGGTCGCGTGACGTCGATCTCCCCGGCGACACGCCGATCACCCACCAGCAGCGGCCTGCCCTGGCGGTCGCCAACGGCTACGTCTACATCGGCTTCGGTGGCCTCGAGGGCGACTGCGGCCAGTACGTCGGCGAGGTCGTCGGCGTGCCGACGAGCGGCACAGGCGACACGATCGCGTACCGCGTCCCGGTCAAGCGCGAGGGCGCGGTCTGGGCGACCGCCGGGCCCGTGATCGACGCCGCCGGCAACCTGTACGTAGCGACCGGCAACGGCAGCTCCACGACCACCTACGACGGCAGCGACTCGGTTCTCGAACTCTCGCCGAGCCTCAAGCTGCTTTCCTGGTTCGCCCCCTCCAGCTGGGCCGTCGACAATGCCGGGGACGCGGACCTGGGTTCCACGAGTCCTGTCCTGGTGCCGGGAGGCTGGGTCTTCCAGGTAGGCAAGAGCGGCACCGGGTACGTCATGCACCAAGGGGCACTGGGCGGCATCGGCGGGCAGGTCTCAAGCGCGTTCGTCTGCAGCGGGTTCGGCGGCGCGGCCCAGGACGGCACCACGATCTACGTGCCGTGCCAGAGCGCTCTTCGCGAGGTCCAGGTCGGTGCCGACGGCAAGCTCACTGTCGGCTGGATCACGAGCAGAGGCGTGGGCGGCGGACCCCCCGTCATAGGAGGCGGAACCGTCTGGAGCCTCAACGTCGACGGAGGGCGGCTCTACGCCCTTGATCCGGCCACGGGCAACGTGCTTGCCAGCATCTCCGTAGGTACGCTACCGCACTTCGCCTCGCCCACGTTGTGGGATGGTCAGGTGCTCGTCGGGACGATGTCGGGAGTGGTCGCCGTCAAGGCGTAGCTCGACGTGTTGCACCTCGGGTCGTCGCGGCCGGCAAGGGCCCGCACGATGGCAGCATCGTGCGAATAGGGCGAGCCAACCGAGAGCGCGAGGGACCGGTCGGAACAGTGCCGACACTATACGGGTGAGGGTGCGCGGCGCCGCGGCTGAACTCCTGACCCGCTGCGAGTAGGTTCTGGCGGAGAGCCCCGGCCGAATTCGTGGCCATCGCCACCTGGTCCCGGACCGGGGCCAGCACTTCTCCGACGAGCTCCTCGTTCAGGAACGGGCCGTAGATCTGCGCGGTGTCGAAGAAGGCCACGCCCCGATCCACGCCGGCCCGGAGGACGGGGATTGTGTCCTTGTTCTTTGGCGCCAGGTCGTAGCTCTGGCTCATGCCCATGCAGCCGAGCCCTATGGCGGACATCTCCAACTCCTGTCAGATGGTTCGCTTCCGCATCGCCGTTCCTCCTACCGGCCCGTCATGTCGAGCGCGGCCTGCGGCAGGCGGGCTCCCTGGAGATCGATCTTCGAGGCTGCCTCGCCGATCGCACGCAACTCGTCGGCGCCGAGTTGGACACCAACTGCCCCGAGGTTCTCCTCGAGGCGCGACAGCTTCGTGGTTCCGGGGATCGGCACGATCCACGCTCTCTGGCCGAGCAGCCACGCTAGGGCGATCTGTGCCGGGGTCGCGCCCTTGCGGTCGGCGACCGACCGTACGAGTTCCACGAGAGCGAGGTTCGCCTGCATGGCTTCCGCCGAGAAGCGCGGTACGAATGACCGGAAGTCGGTGGCTTCGAACTTGGTCCCCTGGTCGATCCTGCCCGTGAGGAAGCCCGCACCAAGCGGGCTGAATGGGACGAAGCCTATGCCCAGCTCGTCGAGGGTGGGCAGCAGCTCCTTCTCCGGTTCGCGCCACCAGAGCGAGTACTCGCTCTGCACGGCGGTCACCGGTTGGACGGCGTGGGCGCGGCGAATGGTCGCGGGCGCCGCCTCCGACATGCCGAAGTGCCGGACCTTTCCCTCGCGGATCAGGTCCTTGACCGTTCCGGCCACTTCCTCGATGGGAACTTCGGGATCGACCCGATGCTGATAGAGAAGATCGATCGTTTCGGTTCCGAGGCGTCGCAACGACGCCTCGGCGGCGGCGCGAACGTGGGCCGGCTTGCTGTTTACTCCCGGGCCGCGCTGGCCGGTGAGGGGGTCTATCTCGAAGCCGAACTTCGTGGCGATCACGACCCGGTCACGCACCGGTGCCAGCGCCTCGCCGACCAGCACCTCGTTGGCCAGCGGTCCGTATGCCTCGGCCGTGTCGAACAGCGTGACCCCGCGGTCCACGGCGGCCCGGAGCAGGCCGATCATCTGGGTTCGCTCGGCCGGCGCGCCGTACGCGCCAGTCATGCCCATGCAGCCCAGCCCCAGCGCCGATACCCGCAGGCTCTGACCGAGCGTTCGCGTTTGCATGTCCCGTCCTCCGTTGGCTCGTGGCTACGCGAGCGAGGCTTCCAATGTCGCGGCCAATGTAGCCACGATCCGTCGCGTACTGGGAGACCGCACCGAGAGGGGTGCCGGCAGTGCCTCCCATGTCAGGGGCGACCGGCGTACCGTGGACACTAAAGGAGTAGCGCCGACACTTTACGGGTGATTGTCCGGGGACCCGTCGCGGTCGTTACACCGATTGCATCGATAGGCTAAACACCGAGGGGAGACATGCCGGCTACGCGCGACGCGTCGCCTTGTCGAGGGCAGCGTCCGCTTGCGACGGTGTCGAACCGGAGGTCGGACCAAGCTTAGGTGTGGCCCTCGTAAGCCCCGCCCGGTCAAGCAGGGGTTGGATGCATGGCTCGATCGTCTCGGCGCGAAAGACGATCCCGAGACCCAGGGCCTCCTGGACGCTGGCGACCTGTCGAGCCGGCACCTCCCTCACCGGGCCTTCGACTGCTCTTGAGTAGTACTGCGCTAGAACGCCCAGAAGCATGAGACGACTACCCACGACGGCCCCGCCAGTTCGACGCTGGTAGATGCCCCGGTCCAGCAGGAAGACCGGGCTGCCACTTGAACCAGGGAACACGGCCGCGTCGATAAGAAAGGCCGGCAGCCCGAGATAGTCGACCGTCATGGGCGTGGCTGCCATTCCCCGTCTCACGATTGGGAGAAGGTTGGTGGTGTCATAGATGCCACTCGGGTATCCGACGAAAACGACGGACTCCAGAGCATCGAGTTCGAGGGCGCGCTCGCTGGTTAGGCACATCGTCGGATCAGCACAGCGGAAGAACGGCCCTGTCCCTTGGGCGGCCATGAAATTGACCAACGGCGATAGCGAAGCCGCGGCGACATCAACGTCAGGACTGGGGTGGCCGATCCACGCGTCGTCGATCAGGCCGGCTAACTCGATACTCGCTGGCTTGCCTAGCGCAGGGGTTCCCTCTGGGCTCGCGGCAATCATCGAGACCCTAAGCTGCTTGGCGTACTGGAGCACATGCTTGTTGGTGACCAGGAAGTGCGCATTGCCGCGGTCTGTCGGGACCTGGTAGGCGAACCCTGTACCGGTCCAGCCGACGTCCGGTCCTGTACCGTCCTCGGCTCCTACGGCATCAAGCCGGACGGTGACGAAGAACAGTTGCTCTGCCGCCGTTATGACTTGCATCGCGCCACATTTCCTCCCTCACGCTATAAGGTCTGGTCTCGGTGTCCGCCGCTGGCAGTCCCAGCAAAGGATTCGACCGCCGAAGCGCTGCGGATTGGCCTGGCAGTAGGCCGCGACTCTAGGTTTGACGACCGACCCACACAATGCGCATGACTGGTCGGGGGCCGGACTGGCGGGAGAGACTACGGCCGACTCAACCGTTGGCGGCACGGCCGAGGCCGCGCTGAGGCCGAACCTCGCAGCCCAGTCGATCTGGATTGGCCTGTGAAGCGCGACAAGTCGCTTGCCGAAGTCTTCGAGCGCCGCTGGGCTGATGTAGCGAGCAAGAGCGCCGACGCTGCTTAAAGCGGTCGCCTCATCGCCCCTCTTGTCGATCGTTGTGGCGAGCTGGTCGACCTTGACAAGCGTGTCGAGTCCGTCTACCTGCTCCGCTGCCCGGCCTTTCGGCCGTGAGACCCGAGCGCTGCTCGACACAAGAATGAGGCTGTGCACCCGAGGCTTGAGGGTGACGCCCAACCGCTTAGGCAGCCGCACCAATCCCCTCGCGAACGCGTCATTCAAGACGGCGATGTGCCTGCGGTTCTGCTCGACCGGCGACGGGATTCCGTGCGGTTTCCCGTTCCAGAAGGCGACCCACTCGCTATGCTCGTTGACTCCGACTCCTTCAGCGAAGTGCTTGCTCTCGCAAACCCACATGTCAAGCACCTGAGTAATCAGCAGGTGGTCGATCTGGGCGACCCGCCCATCGACCTCGATCCGGAGGTCGTGGATGACCGCACGTTTCCGCATCCGATCGTTGAAGTCGATCTGATACACCGCATCGCGCTCACCGGCGATGCCCGCGCGGATCGTGCGTATCTCGTGCTCGATCCGCCGTTTCGTCGGGGCATCTAGATCGGATCGTGTCGAGAGCGCGGTCAGCGCGTCGATGTCGCCTTGCTTGTCATCCGCCGACTTGATCAGCACCGCTGTCCCTCTGCCCGGCAGTGTGCCCTAGGCACTCGGGTGAGTGTACGCGCGCGGCTTGCCGTTCGGAGCGCGCTCATCAGCTTCGCCGGACGGTAGGCACGACAGGAGTCGGGCCTCCGACTTCATCCGCTGTGTCGTCGTGCGGCCAGCGTCTGTCCGGCACGATGACCTGGTCGTGTGGGTATAGTCGTGGCGAGAGGATTTGAACCCGCCGTTCACGCATGTCGGATCGTTGTGCCGAGCAAGATCACAGATGCGCGAAGACGCCGTCGACCGAGCAGCCCAACGGGCTAGTTGGACCCGTGCCGCTCGAAGAGTCGCTGCTCCTCGACGGTCCGCTCGGCAAGGGGTTGCGCCTCGAGCCGCTCGTCCGGGATCGGTATCCCGGTCTCGACCGATCTGCCGTACGTGCCGTGTGCGATGCGCTCCTCGGCGCGCCCGACGGCGGCGAGCTGCTCGCGGAGGTCGGCTGCCAGGGCGACGGTCACCGACTCCGTTTCGAGAGCGCTGCCGGCGTCGCCGCTATCTCCGGGTTGCTGGCGCTCGAGGGACCCTTCGTCACGGACCTCGCCGCCCAGCTCAGCGAGCGCAGCTTCAATGCGCGCCCGCTCCCGGGCAACGAGTTTACGGGCCCGCCGCTCGTTCACCGATCACCTCCCGGCAGACTTGGATCGAAGTCGCCTCGTTTGGCTCCATGCTCGGGTGGTTATAGCAGGTTTGACCGAGAGGCCCCGACCTACAGGTTGTGGAGCACGATGCTGGCCTCGAAAAGGAACGCCGCACTCGCGTACGTGAGAAGCAGTCCTCCGAGCACGTCCGACCATCGCGCTCGACCGGCGACGACGAGCACGCCTCCTGCCATGAGCACGCAGGCCACTGCGACAAGAAGCGGCTCCGGGCTGGCAGACCGTGCGGCTTTCACGGCCAGGGCTCCGCTGAAGGCGACCAGGCCCACCAGCGCGAGCGCAGCGCTGCGCGGCCAGCGTTCGGCGACGAGGATGACGAGAAGCGCGACTGGGACCCCCGAAATGAGGCTTGCCCAGAAGTAGCGAGGATCATGTGAGGCCCCGACGCCGAGGGCGTAGCCGCTCAAGAGAGCCGCCGCCAACACGCCGAGAACGACCGCTGCCGGTCGTCCAAGACTCCGGTGCGGGGTTGATGTCATCGCGCTCATGGGCCACCGCCTGGGGTCGTCGTAGAAGGGACGAACCAGGAGACTGTCCCGCTCCGGGGCCCCTCCCGTCAAGGGACCAGCCAGCAACCGGCTTTGGTATACAGGGTCTGAGCCCACACGATCGCAGGATCGTGACGAGAGTTCGGCTGCGGAGGTGCGGGTGGTGCCAGGCTGGCACGTTCGTCAGGACCGCCGGACCAGGTGTCCTACATCGCGCGTTGCGCCAGAGCAGATCTAGTCTTCGGACTTGCTCAGCCCGGGTATCACTACACGGGA
>JBEKVD010000100.1:0-7402 GCA_049514315.1 Candidatus Limnocylindrales bacterium
CTCGTCCGCGACGCCCGTCACCGCTACAGCTGGAATGGTGGACCCCCGTATCCCTCGGTCACGACGATCCTGGGGGTCAAGAACAAGCCGGCTCTGGTGGGCTGGGCCAAGCGCGAGACCGCCGCCTGCGCCGTACGCAACATCTCGATGCTCTCACGCATGGCTGAGACCGGCGGAACGCAGGCTGCGATCGAGTGGCTCAAGAGGATCCCCGACTACCAGCGCGACGTCTCAGCCGAGCTTGGCTCCCGCGTCCATGCCGTCGCCGAGGCGCTCGCCCGCGGCGAGTTCGTCTCGATCGGTGACGACGTCCGATCATTCGTGGCCGCCTATCGGCGCGACTTCCTCGAAGCCTTCGCGCCCCGCTTTCTCGCGATCGAGGCGATGGTCTGCTCAGAGCGCTACGAGTACGGCGGAACAGCCGACGCGTTCGTCGAGATCGACGGCGAGATCTGGCTTCTTGACTACAAGACCGGGGCCGGGGTGTACCCGGACAGTGCCCTCCAGCTCGCCGGCCTCGCCCGGGCCCAGTTCATGGGCTTCCCCGGCGATCCCACCCCCTACCCGGTCCCGGCCGCCACGCGCTTCGGTATTCTCCACATCCGGCCGGAGGGGGCGCGCCTGCTGCCGGTCGTGGTCGATCGGGCCACGGTAGCGGCCTTCCTCGATGCGCGCCGGCTGTTCGGCTGGGACCAGGGCCCGGCGCAGAACGTCATCGGGCAACCGTTCATCCGGGCGGCCAGGACCGCCGCGGCCTGAGCGGCAGCTCCCCCGGCCGGGGTGACGAGATGCTGCGCCGTTATCCCTTCGCAGCGAGGGCCCGACGCCGCCGGTGCGACCCGGTCCCATCCGCCGTGCGGGCGCAGGTGTGGGCCCGCGATCAGGGCTGCGTCTTCACCCAGCTGGGAATCCCGCACGATTGCTTCGGCCGGCCCGAACTCGACCATGTGCGGGCCTCGGGTGGGCTTGGCATCAGGAGTTCCAGCACGCCCGGCAATCTCGTGCTGCTGTGTCCCTGGGCCCACCGCATCAAGACGCTCCACGGCCGCCTGTGGCGTCCGGTCCTGCTGGCCTGGATCGAGAGGGCCGAGCGGGAGCCGGGGTGATCCACAGCCGCTGGCGAGCATGACCGGCAGCGTCGCAGTCGTTTGGTTCGGGCTGCTGTCGATCAGGGCACACCTGCGAGCGCGGCTGGGCCGCCAAAGGGCGCAAGAGCCGAGGCTCGGGCGGGTACGCCTAGCGATCGGGCGGCATCAAGCCTCGGCCGTGGTTGTCTGCAACACCCACTGGGCCGGGATGGCCCAGGACCGACACCCCAGACGGCTGGGTCCGGCCATTAGCCGGGCGGTGCCAGCCGGCCGCCGTGCCAATCGTCCTCCGAGCTTGCAGCCTGAGCGTCGTGTCCGCCAGCTCGGTTATCCCTCCTCAAACGGGGCGGCGACGCCGGTGCGCAGCGGCGTCGCCCTAGGCCGTGATCCGATCCCTGCTCAGCTCCGGTTCAGCGTCCTATTGCGCGACGGCTTCCGCTGCCGGTACTGCGGTCGTACCGCCAGAGAGCCCGGCGTCGTGCTGCACCTCGACCATGTAGTTCCCGTTGCAGCCGGCGGCGCCACAGACGAGGACAACCTCGTGACGGCCTGCTCTGAGTGCAACCTCGGCAAGTCCACGCGCCTGGTGGTGTCGGCGGGGTCGTGACGCAGGGGCCCTGTGATGTTGCGCATCCCACCCATGCTGGTTTGTCACCGACCGGGACCTAAGGGCTCCGGGCCATTCGTGGCACACTCACGCGCAGGCAGACCTTACAGTCCTTGGCCGCATCGAGAACGACCCAAGGCCCGCCTACTATGACGTGGCGGCCAGCCGGGACGCCTTCGCCCGGCTCCGCATGTTCCTGCTGACGACCCTGACGAGCCCTGCGGGTCCGACCGGGGCGCTGGCAGCGACATAGTGCGGCATCGGCGTCCCCGACCTCGGGGCCTGGACCGCTCCGCGTCGAGTGCGCTGACGATCCACCGCGGCACCACCATCCGGCATGTGGGAATCGTCGGTCCAAGTCGGACGCCCCTTCGCAACCGCCGGCAAGGCGAGCCGCGCCTCTTCGGAGACTCATCGACCGGCTGTTTGGGCGGTGAGGCGGATCCCACTCTGACCCGAGAGTGTCAGGAAGGGGAACTCGAGCCGGTAGGGCCGGAGGGGTGACTCTTTGCCGGACTGCGCAGCCTCTTCGGCGACTCCACCGGCAAGTCGGCTATGCGCTCAACAGTTGACCGAACGCGCCCGACGGTGACGACGATTGGATTGGGGTTGGCGATATTCGCCGTCGCGCGGGCGTACTGCCTGGCAGCCGCCTCGGCGTGGCGCTCGGCCGAGGCGCGCTCGGCCGCTTCATCCGCTCGACCCGCATTCCAACCTTGGATGAGGCGATTCGCTTTCTTCAACTCTTGCCTGACCTTCGGATCGGTCAGGTCGACCTCTTGCCGAAAAGCCTTCCCCATCAGCTCAATAGCCGCTCCAGCTGCGGCGTTTGAGTTTGGCGTCTTGGCGCGTGCCATGCTGATCTCCTTGTTGGGTGAGACGAGTCTATCGCGCCGTCCGCGGACTCATCGGGCTACACAGGGCTAGCGGACGGGCCGGCCGGCAAGGCTCGCGATTCGTGACCCCGCTCAGCTAGTCGCCGACGATCCCGGGTCTGCGCTCAGAGATCAGGCCGTCGCCTGCGGCGCCTTACCAGTGAGTCCGCTGCGCACGTTCACCCGTATAGTGTCGCTCCGACTCCTCTCGCGCCGGCCCAGAACGCGACGCCTGGGCGGCGCCTGCGCTAGTCTTGGTGACTGGAGAGCCGGTGGTCCACGCGGAGCGTCAGGGCGTTGCTCAAGGTGCGTTCGATTTCGGCGGAGTGGGAGTCTGCAAGATGGACGGTCGCCCCCGGGACCTAGACTTGCCTCCGACCACACCTCTGAGACCGACGCAGCTGGGGCGTGGGCTTCCTGTCCCGCCGGTTGTCGCGATCGTTGCGGTTGTTGGTGTGTTCGCAGGGATCGCGTTCGGGTACGGGATCGCGCCCAAGCCGGGCCCACTGCCATCCTCGTCTCCGACCAGGGCCACGGTGTCGTTGGTCGAATCTCCGTCGCCCTCGGTATCACCGGCCCCGTACGTTGCCCCCACAGCTGAGCCCACCCCGAGCGGCTACGAACTCCCGCCGGCCGGCGGGCTCACCCTGAGCGAAGCGCTGGCGGCGGCCAACAAGTACTTGGCGAACTTCCCAGAGTCGCTCTCGATAATCGGGCAGAACATCCAAGAGTCGGCCGTGATCTACGCACGTGTCGAGCGCTACGGCGATCATGGGTCCGTTGCGGATTCGCCAGACGAATGGCTGTGGGTCATCGCCATCCGTGGCTCCTTCCAGCCGGCGATCTGTAGGGGCCCTCAACCGACGCCCCAACCCTGCCCGGGGCCATACACGACTGCGATGATCGTCCTCGACTACAACACAGGCGCGGTGCTCGGCACCTGGAGCCCGGCGCTGATCTGATTGGGCTGCCGCACGGAATCGATCGACTCGTGCCGTTCGGAGCAACCTGGAGTCGAGCCCGCTTCTGGCTAGGCAAGTTTGTGCAGCCGCTCGGCCACAGGGGTCCAAAGGCTCTGAACCTTCACCCGTGTAGTGTCCGCCTGACTCCATTCGACGCGACGCCCAGACCCGGCTCGACTGCGACGATCCGCCGGGGTAGGTAGTCGACGAGAGGCCGCTGCGACCGCCTTCAGGCGAGTACCCGCCTTGCTGGCCGAGCCGCCACAGGTTGGGCGTCACAGTCCTTCGGAAAGCCGGGAACGGGAAGCCGTCAAAGCCCAGGATGACGATCCGCGGTTTGTCGGCCATGCGCAGCCTCTTTCGACTCCCCCGTCCGACGGGCATGGGCGACGTCAGTTAACTGGCCGTTCGCCAGACGTTAACTGTGCCGGCGCAGCCTACGATGAGGATCATGGCCAGACTCCGAGCGCGCCGCTCCCCAACGGAGGTTCCGTTCCCATGCCCTACGCCGACACGGTCGCGACCGTTCGCTACTGGTCCGAGGAGCGTGCGATCGCCGTCTGGACGCTTTTCGCGGGCGATCTCCCTACGTCCGCCCAGGGCGCCCTGGCCACCGACCTCGAGCAGGTCCGCAACGACGGCGCGGCCATCGTCCTGATCGTCCCAGATGACGTGAACCCCTCCCCGCTCGAGCGGCGGCTGGCCGACGTCGTGGTCCGAGGGCCGCACCCGCCGGCTCCGTTCGGGCTCCTCGTGGCCCTCGCTGCCGTCGATGCGCAGGACGTTCGCCAGCTCGGCCTGATCGGCGGCACACCGCAAGCCCTCATCGCGGGCGCGCGCGCCGGGGCCGGGGCGGTCATCGGCATCGCCGGCCACGGACCGTCGAGCCGGCTGGCTCTGCTGCGCGGCCAGCCCGACCGGATCGTGGAGCCGTTCGAATTCGCGGCGACGGATGCGTTCCTGTACGGCCGAAACCGCGGGCACCGGCAGCGGGTTCTCCTGAATCCGGGGCCTGCCGTCGTGAGCGATCGCGTCCACAGGGCCGTCGCCGGCCCGGATCTCTGCCACCGCGAACCCGAGTACTCCGATATGTTCGCCCGGATCCGCGAGAAACTGCGTCGGGTGGCCGGGGTCAACCGCGACTGGGAGCTGGCGCTGCTCGCCGGCTCCGGCACGGCGGCCATGGAGGCCATGATCGGGGCCTCGGTTCGAGAGGGCCGCCGCCTCCTGGTCTGCCGCAACGGCGTCTACGGCGATCGTCTGGCGACCATGGCCGAGCGGCTTGGCATAGACACCGTGGCCGTTCGGGCGGCCCAGACTGAGCCGATCGATCCGGCCGCCGTGGCGGCGGCGCTTGCAGCCGACCCGACGATCGACGCCGTGGCGGTCGTCCACCACGAAACGACTACCGGGCTGCTGAACCCCGTCCACGAGATCGCGGAGGAGGCTCGCGCGCGAGGCGTCCGCGTCGTCGTCGACGCCATAAGCTCCCTCGGAGCCGAGGAGCTCAGACTTGCCGACTCCGGCATCGACATGGTCGCCTGTACCTCCAACAAGTGCCTGCACGGCTTGCCCGGAACGTCGTTCGTGCTCCTCTCTCCGGCCGGAGCAACTCGAGCCGCCGGGGCCCCGCGCCGTTCCGTCTACCTGGACATCGCCGGCTACCTGGAGGCCCAGCGGAAGGCGTCCGTGCCGTTCACGCCGGCGGTGCCGGCCGTGTACGGCCTGGAGGCCGCGCTCGACGAACTGCTCGACGAGGGCCTCGAGCACCGCCAGGCCGCGTATCGATACCGGGTCGCCTTGCTCGACAGGGCATTCGAGAAGCTTGGCCTCGAGCAGACGGTCGCCGCCGCGAACAGGTCGTCGTCCGTCCGCAGCCTCAAGCTGCCGACGGGAGTCGGCTACGACGAATTGCACGATGCCCTCAAGCGCGACGGCTATGTCATCTATGCCGGGCTCGGGGACGCGGCGAAGACGACGTTCCGCGTTTGCACCCTCGGTGCGCTGGAGCTCGACGTGCTCAGCGATTTCGTCGAGTCGCTGGATCGCGCGCTCGTGGAGGCCAGACTGTCGAACGCCGCCGGCAGGCTTGCCCAGTCGGCCGCCGAGACTCGCGGCCCCGTCTCCTCCGTGTCCGCATGACCGGCTCGACGGGATCCGATCGGCCCCCGATCGATCCCCACCAGGCGTCGGTCGCCGGGTGGGCCCGGTCGGGCCGGCGCCTTCGCGCGGTCATCCTCGATTGGGCCGGGACCACACAGGACTTCGGTTCGCTGGCGCCGGTCGTGGCCTTCGTGGAGGTCTTCCGCCGGTTCGGAGTGGAGATCTCAACCGCCCAGGCGCGCGGGCCGATGGGCATTTCCAAGCTCGACCATGTTCGCGCCCTGGCGGCGGACCCCGAGATCGCCGCCAGCTGGCGGCGCATCCACGGGCAACCGTGCGGCGAGGCCGATGTCCAGCGCATGTACGCGGCAGTGGTACCCATCCAGGAGGACGTGCTGCCCCGATTCTGCGACCTCATCCCGGGAACGCTCGAGGCCGCGGCTGAGATCCGGGCGCGAGGCTACCGGATCGGTTCAACCACCGGTTACCCGAGCTCGGTAGGCGACATCGCCGCCCGGCGTGCCATCGAGCAGGGCTATGAGCCCGACGTCATCGTCTGCGCCGACCAGGTCGTGGCCGGCCGGCCCGAGCCCTGGATGCTGTTGAAAGCCATGGAAGTGCTTCGCGTCTACCCGCCCGCGGCCGTCGTCAAGGTCGGGGACACTGCGGCGGACATTGCGGAGGGCCTGAATGCGGGAACCTGGACCGTGGGCGTCACCAGGACGGGCAACTACGTCGGCCTGAGCCAGGGCGAGCTGGCGGCACTTGCGCCCGAAGAGCGGAGTCGCCTAGTTGCTGCGGCGGGCGAGACGCTGCGCCTGGCGGGCGCTCACTACCTCATCGGCTCCATCGGCGAGCTGCCACCGGTGCTCGACGAGATTGAGATTCGGCTGACCCTCGGCGAACGGCCCTGACGTCCCTGAGGGCGCTACGACGACTCGCCGGGGCTCCGCAGGCTCATCCGAACCAGTGACCGAGCTCGTAACCGGGCCCGTCGGGCGTTGTGGGGGCAGACTCAGCCGTCAGTTCCCGGTAGATCGACGAGAGCCAGTCGTCCCCTTCGGGAGCGATCCAGTCGCTGTGCTGGCCCCCGGAGTGCTGACCGACGGTTTCGGGCCGGCTATCTGCGGCGTCAGGCTCCCCCATGTCGGCCGAGGTTGGCTCGACTCCACCGTTCATGTCGCAAACCTCGCTGCGGCCGGCTCGTCGAGCCGGGAATAGGACACTACCGGTTCGACGTTACCCGGCGAGATGACCCGGGCTCTCGCTTGAGATGCCACGGACAACACGACTAGCCCAGCCAGATAGGGTTCGTCCACGCCCGCTTCCTCCGGGCGTCCACGACGGTTATCCGCACGTAGGTGCCCACGAAGGGATCGACTTCGAAGCTCCCGTTGCGGAACACGGCGAGGGGCACCCGGGTCTCGGTGAGGTCGAGACCGTAACGGCACTCGTACCGCTCGCCGCCGCCCGACACGATCACCTTCATTACCGGCGAGCTCGAGACGATGACCTCGTCCCCGTCGATCGACACATCGAGAAGCTCCGGCCCCTCGCTGGCGTAGAAATGGCCGGCCCGAAGTGCCTCAACGAGGGCCTCCGGGTCGTTCTCCTCCGCCCGCACCTGCACCCAGCCGAGGCCGTAGTCCGGGTAGTCCGGGAACTCGGGGTGTCCGAAGTGGGCATCGTCGGTCGCGCACGCATCGATGCGACGTCCCCGCGAGATCAGAACATCGAGGATGTGGCTGCTGTCGCCCATCTCGAACG
>JBEKVD010000101.1:0-7078 GCA_049514315.1 Candidatus Limnocylindrales bacterium
GGACCGAGCCATCCATGCCTACCTGCGCTGGCACAATCGGAATGCTCGTCCCGCCAAGCCCTGGCGCATCAACGCCGAAGTCCACCATTCGCTCCCCGACGTTGCGGCATGAGGCACTAGGTCCGAAATGCTCGGCCGAGGCAAGGCCGCCTCGACGATCGCGCTCGGCGAAGCCGCCTATGACATCCTCGCCGAGTCCGACCGCGCGATGACCCTGCGCCAGCTCTACTACGCGCTCGTCTCGACTGCTGCGATCCCAAAGACCGAGGCCGCCTACGGCAAGCTCAAGCGGGTGATGCGCGACCTGCGCGAAGACGGGACGGTGCCGTGGAGCTGGCTCGTTGACCACACCCGCGGCGTCTTCGCAGCTCGCACCTGGGACGGCATCGAGGACCTGTTGAGGGACACGGCGAAGCTGTACCGGCGCGACCTCATGCGCCAACAGGAAGTCGCCATCCAGCTCTGGGCCGAGTCCGACTCCATCGGATCGGTCATCGCCACGATCGCCAACCGCTACACGGTCCCCACCTTCATCGGCCGCGGTTACGCCGCTCGCGGTTATCTGTGGGAAGCGGCTCGCGATGCCGTTGCCGCCCACAACGCCGGGAAGGCTGTGACCATCCTCCACGTTGGCGACTTCGACCCGTCCGGCGAGGACATCTTCCGCGACGTCGAGGAAACGCTGCGCGTCTACGCCCTGGCAATCGACGAGGGGTTTCCCGCCAGAGCCATCCGAGAGTACCTCTCGCGCCTGGGAGCCTTCGCGACTGGAGAGACCGACTGGTTCGACTTCGAACGCCTGGCACTCACGCAGCAGCAGGTTGACCGATACCACCTGCCGTCGCGACCGCCCAAGGCAAGCGACACGCGGACCGCGAAGTTCACCGGGCGCGGTGCCGTAGAAGTAGAGGCCCTGCCCGCTGAGGTCCTGGTCGCGATTGTCGAGCAGGCAATAGTCGAGAGCATCGACCCCGAGGCCTTGCAAGTCGTGGAGGCCGCGGAGGCATCGGAGCGCGAGCAGGTCCGACGCATCGCGGCCACCCCGGTCGGCCGGCTGTTGGAGGCATCGGTATGAGTGCCTGCCCGCGCTGCGCCATCGACCTGCCGCCACGTCATGAACTAGCCGATCCCCGTCCGGAAGAGCTCGGCGGCATCCGCCTTCGGACCAAGAATGCCGACTTTCTGGCCGACGTGCTCGCCGAGAGGGCCCGTCTGGCGATGCTCGACCCCGCGGGTGAGCACGACGCCGTCGCCACGCTCGATGGGGTTCGCGCCCGCCAGATCCTCCTGCACCTGGCCGAACCCGGTCACCGTCGCCTGCGGGTCGCCCGCCCCACGCCCGACCTGGCTCAACGCGATCTGCTCGATCGGCTCGGAGTCGATGCAGACCGAGGGAGCGGCATGGTTCGCTGCCCCGGCCACGAGGACCGCGCAGCGTCGCTGTCGTGGCGTTGGGATGGCTCTCGAGCGCTGTTGCACTGCTTCGCCGGCTGCTCCTTCGACCAGATCCGGAGGGCGCTGTGAAGCCCGACGAGCTCGCCGAACTTGGCCTGGTTGGCGGGCGAGATGACGTTGATGAGGCGCCCGCCCACCTGGTCAAGCAGTCGCGAGCCGCCTGGTACTTCGCCCAAATGGCCGGCGATCGCGTCCGCTACGACCACGGCCGCGGCCGTTGGCTCACCTGGTCGGGCCAGCGCTGGCGACCCGACGAGGATGGCGGCATCGGGCGGCTCTGGCTCGACACCCTGGCCGACCGCTATCGACTGGCCCTCGCGGCCGACGACCGAGCTAGATCCAAGCTCATCGCCGAGGTCCACACGGCGGGGGCCATGAACTCCGCGGTGAGCGCTGGGCTCGAACTGGCCTCGAGCATGGAGCCGATCGCCACCCGCGCAGACGCCTGGGACCCGGACCCGATGCTACTCGGCTGCGAGAACGGCGTGGTCGATCTTCGGACCGGCGAGCTTCGACCCGGTCGACCCGATGACATGATCTCGCGCTCGACCCTTATCGACTTCGATCCGGAGGCGCCATGTCCGCGCTGGGACCGCTTCCTGCGCGAGGTCTTCGCCGACGACGAGGAGCTCATCGAGTGGTTCTGCCTCCTCGTCGGTTCCTCTCTCGTAGGCCGATCGAAAGAACTCCTCGCCCTCCACCACGGGCGCGGCAACAACGGCAAGAGCGTCGCCATTCGGACCCTGCGGCGAGCCTTCGGCGAGTACGCCGTGGTGATCGCCGTCGAGACGCTCGTCAACGCGAAGCGCGAAGCCGGCGCGGCGACACCCGACCTGGTCGTCCTGCACGGTGCCCGCATCGCCTTCGCCACCGAACCTGACAAGGCCGCGAAGCTGCGGGGCGGGACACTGAAGCGCCTAGTCAGCATCGACCAGATGACCGGGCGGACGCTGTACGGCGCCCAGTCGTCCTGGGAGCCAACGCATAGCCTGCACCTGGCCACAAACCACCTGCCGAGTGTTGACGATGCGACGGAGGGCTTCTGGCGACGGATCGCCCTCGTCCCCTGGACCGTCAGATTCGGCAAGCCGGGCGAGTCGGACGGCGCAATGCCCGAAGACCCCAACCTCGCCGAGACCCTCACCGGCGAGGCTGCTGGCATCCTCGCGTGGGCCGTCCGAGGCGCCGTTGCCTTCGCCGGTGGCCAGCCTCTGTGGCCCTTCCCGGCCGCCGTTCGAGTCAAGACCGACTCCTATCGAGCCGACGAAGACAAGCTCGGCGCTTTCGTCGCGGCCAGGGTCGTCTACGAGAAGGACGCCGAAGTCACCGCGGGTGCCCTGTACGCCGCGTATGAGGAGTGGTGCAACGAGGAAGACGTACCGCCGCTGGAGCGGCTCAAGTCTCGCGCTTTCGCCGCTTACTTCGACGATCGCGGACGCGTCGAGCGGTTCAAGCCTTCAGGGAACCGGATGGCCTTTCGGGGTGCCCGCCTGGCGTCGGACGTACGTTCGTACGTTCGCGACCCGATTCCCAGAGTTCCTACGCGAGCTATAGATGTAGAAGAAGTCTGGGAATCGCCCTCTGAGCGTACGAACGTACAGAACGAGCCCGCGGCGCTGCTGCCCCCCGCTCCTGCGGAGTCCGACACGGTCGTCTGCGCCGACTACGAAGGCCACCACGCCGAGCATCGTCGCGACGGCTCGGACTGGCGCTGCTTCGCTTGCTTCCCCACCGAGGCGTACCCATGAGCGTCCACACTCCCCTGCCCTCTCTATCGATCGAGGACGTCCCGATTGACCAGCTACGCCCTGACCCGGCCAACCCGCGGCGTATCAGCGACGACGAGCTGGACTCCCTTGAGCGCAGCATCGGCCAGTTCGGCTTCGTCTCGCCCGTCTTGGCCCGGAGAGAGGATCAAACCGTCATCGGCGGTCACCAGAGATTGTTGGCCGCCCGCCGCCTTGGCCTGACGACGGTGCCGGTGACCTGGCTCGACATCAGCGTCGAGCAGGCTCGGCTCCTCAGCCTCGCCCTCAACAAGATCAGCGGCTCCTGGGACGAGCAGCTCCTGGCGCGCCTCCTGGCGGACTTGCAGGCGAGCCCCGAGGTGGATCTGTCGCTCTCGGGCTTCGGGGAAGACGAAGTCCGTGACCTGCTCCGGACTCTGGAGACCCGCGAGAAGCGCGAACGGGTCGAGGACTTCGATCTCGATTCCGCCCTCGAGGAAGCGACTCGCGCCCCTCGGACAAAGCCGGGCGATCTGTGGGCCCTCAGCGAGCATCGCCTGCTGGTCGGAGATGCGACCAAGCCCGAAGACGTGGAGAGGCTCCTCGCTGGAGCGCAGGCGGCGATGGCGTTCACCGACCCGCCCTACAACGTGTCCCTCGGCGATCACGGCGGCCAGGGGCGAGGCTCGCGGCGCCGAAGGATAGCCAACGACTCGCTCGATCCAGTCGCCTGGGAGACCTTCGTCCGGGCCTGGTCTCGGACTCTTCTCGCCAGCGTCGACGGCGCCCTCTACATCTGCATGTCGAGCAAGGAGCTGCCCCTCGTCTCCCAGGTCCTCGCTGAGGAAGGAGGCCACTGGTCCGACACCCTGATCTGGCACAAGGATCGCTTCGTCATCGGACGCGCCGACTACCAGCGGGCGTACGAGCCGATCTGGTACGGCTGGCGGGAAGGGGCAGGCCATCGCTGGTGCGGTGACCGAGACCAGGACGACGTCTGGGAGATCGCTCGACCAGCGGACGCACCGCTCCATCCGACGATGAAGCCTCTTCCTCTCATGGAGCGGGCGATCGCCAACAGTTCCAAAGCTGGAGATCTGGTTCTCGATCCCTTCCTCGGATCTGGCAGCACCCTTATCGCTTGCGAGCGAACCGGACGGCGGTGTGCCGGGATCGAGCTCGACCCGATCTACGTCGAGGTGACACTGCGGCGCTGGGAGCGGTTCAGTGGGCTGCATGCGGAGCGACTCGATGAATGAGCGGACCCGCCCCCTGTCCGCGAACGTGGCGGCCCTCGAAGCCCTGACCGACCGACGTACGCGGTCACACCAGTTCGCCGCCCTGCTGCTACGGCTGCGTCGGTCGCGCCGGCTGGCGGAGCCAACCCAAGACTCCAATGGCGAGGGGCCGTCGGGCGTCCTCGACGGTCTCGACGACCACGAGCGCGCGAACCTGCGGGTCATCCTGCGCGAGGCGATCGCGGCGAGGGAGGCGGAGCAGACGTGAACAGCTGCCGACTCGCCCTCTATAGCCAACCCTATGACGCAATAGTGGATAAGCAATTGGCCCTCCGAGCCAACCAATGACAAGCAAAGTCAACCAATGACAACCAAAAGGGTCTGCCGGGCAGCCACGGCCGACGGCAAGCGTTGTCCGGCTGCGCCGCTGCGCGACCAGGAGTACTGCTTCATGCACTCTCCTGACCACACAGCTGAGGCAGCCGAGGCTCGGAAGCTTGGCGGCCTTCGCCGGCGACGAGAGACGACCCTGGCGGTGGCATACGACTTCGCCGGTCTTGGCAGTACGGCCTCGATCGGGCGGATCATCGAGATCGCCACGCTCGACGCCCTCGGGTTAGAGAACTCGATCGCCCGCTGTCGGGTCCTGATCGCCGCTGCCCTGGCGGCCAGTCGGCTCCTCGAAGTCGGTGAGCTTGAGGCCCGCCTGGCAGCTCTAGAAGCCGCCCTGACCGTCGCACACAAAGCCACGCCGTCGTCGGCCGCGTTCGACGAGGAGCCCGACGCCGACGAGGGCGAGCCATGAGCCCCCGGGCAGCAGGTCGCCGACTCGCCAAGCTCGAGGGCTCCCTCTCGCCGAAGGCCTCGGTGTTGCTCTGGCTCGGCGAAGCTCACGCCTTTCCGGATCTGCCGGCCTACACGAGATCGCTCCTCGATCGCCCCGAGGCCGAGTGGCCCCTGGCCCAGATCGGCGAGCGGGTCGAGGCTGCGGTCCGTGGCGCGAGGCAAGGCGAGGCTCGTAAGGCGGTGGAGTGGGCCGTCCACCACCAGATCCGCGACGCCTTCTTCCTCTTCGAGCTGATCCTGCACATCAACCTCGAAACGGTGGAGGCCGTCGATCGCGAAGGTCTGCGCCTGGGCCTTCTCACCTACGAGATGCGCTGTCTTGAGCTCGAGGGCGAGATCCCCGAATACCGCGACCATCCCTATGCCGGCCTGAGCCTGGCCGAGCGTTGGCAAGAGTGGCGCGAAGCCATCTCCGCCTTCATGAGCGGCCTGTATGGAGCCCAAGAGACAAGACTGCTCCTGGAGAGCCGCTACCTCGATGGCCACGCCTGCCTCTTCCCCGAGCTTGCCGAGGACTGGGCGACGCTGCATGAGCGGGCTGAGGGCCTCGCGGGCGTCATCGGCCTCCTATCGGCAATCGAGGGCCATCCCGCGGCACAGGGCCGAAAGGGACGCGCCAAGTCGTCCGGGATCGATCTTGAGGCCCTTCGCAGGGCCAGCCGCGCTACGGCCCCGGCCGGCGCGGCTTACCTGGTTGACACCGCCCGGTGCGCCACCGTGGACCTGCTCGGCGATGCCAAGGCAGCAGTCACGATCATGGAGCGGCGGCTGCGAGCGACGGGACCCTGAGCGCCTCGGTCCGGCGCTTCTGCCCGTCACCATGACATCCGTCGTGACGACCCCACGACCGTTCCAGGCTCGCCACCCTCGCGGTCAACGGACTGACCCAGACAGAACGGATGTGCCAAACTTCGGGCATGTGCGGACGCTTCACCCAGAGACCGACGAGCGAGATCGCGGCCATCTTCGCGGCGCAGGATCGGCTCAATGACGTCGGCGCTCACTTCAACGTCGCGCCCACACAGCGGATCGCTGTCGTCGTCGAGCGCCCAGACAACGAGCGGGCCGTTGTCGGCTATCGCTGGGGTCTCGTTCCCTCATGGACGGATCGGAATGTCCGGGCTCCCACCAGGATGTTCAACGCCCGCAGTGAGACGGTCGCCCTACGACCCGCCTTTCGCGGCCTGCTAGCCAAACACCGCCTGATCGTGCCGGCCGATGGCTTCTACGAGTGGCGCCGTGGACCCGAGCTCGCCCGCCAGCCCTACTACATCCGCCGGGCCGACGGCAGGCCACTGGCGCTCGCCGGACTGTGGGCGTCCTGGCACGACCCGGGCTCGCCCCGCGATGGCGATTCGCTTCGCTCGGCAACCATCCTGACGACCGGGCCAAACGACCTTCTGGCCCAGATCCACAACAGGATGCCGGTGATCCTGCCGGAACTGGATTGGGATCGCTGGCTGGACCCGACCCTCACCGACGCGACAAGCTTCTTTCCCCTCCTGGGGCCCGCTCCCGATGACCTGCTCGAGGCGGTCCCGGTCGGGCCGCTCGTGAACTCGGCCCGGAACCAGGGTCGGGAGCTAATAGAGGCGGTCGGCCCGGCACTGATTGCCTGAAACGGCGACCCGGAGGGCCCCCCCCGACGGACGGCCCCCGACGCGGGCGCTCGACTGGCCGCACTGCGGCGGGATCGTTGGTAGAGCGATCGACGGGCCGTTCTCACGGCCCGTCGATCGTCTCAGTTCAGTTGTGGCCCTTGGGGAGACCTCAGATTCGGTCTACCGGCGGATGCTCCGACGCTGCTCTGCA
>JBEKVD010000102.1:0-7019 GCA_049514315.1 Candidatus Limnocylindrales bacterium
GAGGAGGTTGGCAAGGAGTTCAACGTCACCCGCGAGCGGATCCGCCAGATCGAGGGGAAGGCACTGCGTAAGCTGCGCCACCCGAGCCGTTCACGCAAGCTGCGGGACTACCTCGAGTAGGCCCGACTCCTCGGGCCTCACCTGGTCGGCTGGTCCATGGAGCAGCCAACCGCAACACGCGACGACTGACAGTGGCTGACACGGAGACCGACGGCGGTGGCGACGATCTGCTCATCGTGTGCGGGCCGGCCGCCGGCTCCAGGCCGAGCCGATTCCAGATCAGTAGTGCTCGCGGATGTAGGCGTAGGCGCGGTCGTATAGCTCGCCCTGTGGCGGTAGGCCGTTGTTCTTCAGGACGAGGCGAAGCTGGCGGCGGACTTCGCGGTCGCCGGGCTGACTCTCCTGCCAGCGCGTACCGCGGATGGGCTTGACGATGGCGTCGATCTGCTCCACCACCCGTTCGACGATCACCGGCGTTCCGGGCGGCCCGAACTCCTGCAGGATCTGCGTGAGGGCGCCTCGGTCAGGATCGAGGACCTGGAACCGATCCAGCCGGCCCTCGGCTTCGGCACGCTCGGCGCCGACGATCTGGCGGGCCAGCTCCAACAGCCGCTTGAGGAACTCGACCGAGTCGCGGGCGCTCTCCATCCGGGCACGACGCAACTCCTCGAGGCGCTCTGACAGCGTCCGCCAAACCGGATGCACCGCCGGCCCGGCGAGCTTGCGCTCCAGCCGCCCCGCGAGCGTGTCCAGGACATCGTCCACCGTGGGCGGCTCGAGCGCGCCGCGCGGCTGCGGGAACAACTCCAGCTGCTTGAGCGCCTCCAGCGTCCCGGCATCGATGGCGATCGTCTCTAGGCCCCCGGCGTCGATCTCCACGTCACTCACGTACCTGCCCAGCAGCTCGCCGGTCTTGGCACCGAGCCGGTGCCAGAGCAGAGCATTAGGGTCAGCGACGGGTTGAACGGATGCGTAGACCCGCGCAAGCCAGCGGTAGTCGGCCTCGATGGAGCGGAGTCGCTCATCTGGCCACAGCAGCTCAAAGAGGCCCTCGCACCGCAGGAACGACTCGGCGAAGGAAGCCCGGGTCTCCACAGTCGCGATCCGCTCCTGCGCCGCCAAGAGCTGGTCGTACCCGGCAGCCGAGCGGTCCACCCCGGCGAACGGCGCCATCCCTTCGCCGACCCACTCGCGAAGCAGGTCGATCAGCTCGTCAACGTCTAACGGCAGCGCCTTGTGCGATCCGGTGTCCCGGACCGCCACCGCTCGCGCCAGCTCCGCCCCGAGGCCGACGTAGTCCACGACCAACCCGTACAGCTTTTCCTGGCCGGTTCGCGGGTTCGTCCAGCGGCGGTTTGTGCGACAGACCGCCTGGAACAGCGTGTGCGCTCGCAGCGGCTTGTCGAGATACATGACGCCTTCGACCGGCGCGTCAAACCCCGTGAGCAGCTTGGCCGTGACGACCAGGAACTTGAGCGGGTCAGCCGGATCGAGGAAGCGATCGCGGATAGCGATCTCTTCCGATCGCTCTCGATCGAACTCGGCCCACTCGGGCGGATCGTCCTTGGCGGTCGTCATCACGACCATGGCCTCTTCGCCCGGCAGGAGATGCTTCTGGATCTCCCCGAGATAGCGGACACACAGCTCGCGATCGAAGGCCACTACCTGAGCCTTCAGGCCGAGCGGCTCGACCTTGTGGCGGTAGTGGTCGACGATGTCCGCGCAGACAGCTTCGACTCGGGCGGGCGTCTTGAAGAGGCGGTCAGCGCGGCTGGCACGGCGGGCCAGATAGCCTCGTTCGTTCTCGTCCAAGCGCTCGCCCTCGGCCAGCTCGGCGAACGCCTGGTCAAGGGCGTCGCGATCGATGTGGAAGTCGACGAGGCGTGTTTCGACGTGGATCGGCAGCGTGGCTCCGTCGGCGATCGACCGCTCCACGGAGTAGTGGTTGAGGACGCCCTCGGGATCGTCGGTATCGCCGAAGGTCGCCAGGTGTTGCGATCAGCGGTCGAGATGGGCGTGCCGGTCAGGCCGATGAAGCGCGCGTTCGGTAGCGCCGCCCGCATGTCGAGACCGAGGCTGCCCTCTTGGGTGCGGTGGGCCTCGTCCACCATGACGACGATGTTCGAACGGTCGTTGAGCAACCCCGCCTCGGCGAAGCGGAAGATGGTGGTGACGATTACGCCGCGCGCGTCCTCGCGCAGCAGGCGACGCAGCTCATCCTTGGTCCCGGCCACCTTGAGCCCCGGCAGACCTACCGAGGCGAACTCCGAACTCACCTGTTCGATCAGATCGAGCCGGTCGAGAACGATCAGGATCGTAGGCGCGTCGAGGTCGGCCGCCTGGCGCAGCTTGGCCGCCGCGAAGGCCATGACCATGGTCTTGCCCGAGCCCTGGTGGTGCCAGACAAGCCCGCGCCGACGGTTGGGGTCGCGCACGCGGGCGACGATCGCTTCTACTGCCTCGACCTGCGGGTAGCGCGGAATGATCTTGGCCGTGTAGCCGCCAGCGGTGGAGCTGCGGCGCGAGAAGAGAGTGAACGTCCGCAGGATGTCGAGGACTGACTCGGGTGTGAGGAGCAGTTCGGCTGAGGCCAGCACGCTCGCGAGCCCCGGCAGGCCGATCGGATCGGTCGTGCGCGACCAGGGCAGCCAATCCTGCGCCGGCTGGCGGATCGCGCCGTAGCGGAACTCCTTGCCCTCGGTCGCGAACGAGAGGACGTTTGGCACGAAGAAGCCGGGCGTCTTGACTTCGTAGGCCGAGTGGATGTCGCCCGCGGCGTTGAGCCAGGAAATGCTGCCACTGATCGGCGTCTTGGTCTCCCCGACGACCAGCGGGAAGCCATTGACCCACAGGACCAGGTCGTACCGGCGCTCCTCGGTGCCAGCGTGGTAGGTCACTTCGGTCGAGACGACGAGCGCGTTCGAGCGTGGGCTCTCGAAGTCGATCAGATGGACAGTCACGAAATCGTCGGTGCCGACGAACCGCATCGTCTGCTGGCCGCGGAGCCAAGCGACCATTCGGTGGTTCGCCTCCACAAGCCCGTCGTTCGCCACAGACAGGATCGCGGCCCGAAGCTTTGGCAGGACCTCGTCGACGCGTTCAGGCTGGGTGGCGATCGCCGGGTTCAGCCGCCGCAGCGCGGCCACCCCTTCCGACTCGATCATGACGGCGTCGGGCGTCCGGTCGAGGTTGCCGCCCGGCACGAAGTGCCAGCCGATATCGCGCCTGGTCAACCGCTCGACGAGCGCCTGTTGAACGGCGGCCTCCTTGAGCTCGCTCATGCCGCACCGTCGAGGAAGCGGTTGTAGGACTCCGGGATCTCGGTGGTTCCACCGAGGAGATCGTGGAGGAGCGCGACTCTCAAGGCGCGAGCCGCCCGGCCGTGCCGCCCGGCGAGCATCCAAACCTCTTGCAGCTCCGCGAGAGACCGAACTGCTGCCTCCGGATTGGCAGGGAGTCGGACCGGAATGCTGCTGACGATATCAGTGTTGAGATTGGGAAGGGTGATCCCGACCGCATGATCGGCGAGCCATCGACTTGTCTCAGACGTGCTTAGGGCTTCGAATACGACCTCGGGAGCCACTTTGCTCACGCGCACCCTGACGGTGCCGGTACCGCAGAGCCAGCCGCGTTGTTCTTCCAGGAGGAGTGCCCTCTTGGTAAGGTCGCCCCGTCGCGGCAGCAGGATGTCGCCAGGCTCCAGTCGATAACGCGCAAGGCGGTTGGCGTCCGTCGTAGAAACGCGGGCGATGCTCCGTTCGGAGATAGCGCCGTCGACCATGTCCTGCGGCATGACGACTGGGATTCCGGCCGTTACATAGTCCCGCGCATGGAGCTGGCTGCCAAAAGGACCTATCTGAATGCCATCCCGGCCGCAAAGAGTCCCCAGTGGTCGTGCCTTGGTCGTCTCGGCGGCAAACACTGTGTCGCGGAGGGCGGTGCCGCATGCGCCAGCGGAGGCCAACAGGCCGTCGGTCAAGCGAATGAGCTCGTCCAGCGACGACACGAGGTCAACGATGCGGCGCTGTTCTGCGACCGGCGGCAGGAGTATCCGGATATCGGGAAACCGGCTGAGATCCATGCGCACGCGGTTGGTTGTGCCGGCGCTGATTGTGTCTGCGAGCTGGGCAAACTCGGGTCGACGCACGATGAGATCCAGGAAATGAGGCAGTGCCTGGGTCACGTCGATCTCGTACGTTGGGAAATCCGCCGTGACTATCCCGCCGTCCAGATCAGCCGGGACTACCGCGGCGGCGCCTTTTCGCGCATCGATCTTGCTGACAATCAGGTCTCCGGCCCGAACTGCATACTGCCTCGACCGTCTTGCTGCAGCCCCGTCAATCTCACGGCGCAGACGGGCTCCGCGGCCGTTGATCGCGAGCGTCAGCTGCTTGTAGCGGGCGCCAGTCCTCGGCTGAATCGTTTCCCGGCGCGGTCGCAGGAGACGCCCTAACGGAACCTCGCGCCACCCCTCACACATAGCCGGCCTCGCGGAGGCGTTCGTCTAGGCGGTCCTCGGCTTCGCGAAGTAGGCGCTGAGCCTTCGCTAGTTCGGCCAGCGCGGTCGCCACGTCGACGACTTCGGCCGCAGCGCCCTTCAGGTACCGGCTGATGTTCAGGTCCCAGCCGTTCGCCCCGATCTCGGCATGAGGAACGAGCCGGACCGCCACGCCCCCCTCGCCGTCGGGATCGGCCCCGGTTCGATAAACCGCCAGGATGGCGTCCACGTCCTCGCCGCGCAGCCGGTTCTGGTTGCGGCCCTTCTCGAAGCACTTGGAGCCGTCCACGAAGAGGACGTGGCCGCGCCGGGCGGTTGGCTTGGTCGCTCGGAAGATGAGCAGACACGCCGGGATCGAAGTCGAGTAGAAGAGGTTGGGCGGAAGCCCGATTACCGCTTCGAGCTGATCGGAGCGGACGAGACAGGTCCGAATCTGGCCCTCGGCGCCGCCGCGGAAGAGGATGCCGTGCGGCATGACGACGCCGACGCGCCCCGTGACGGGCTTCATGGAGGCGACCATGTGCTGGACCCAGGCGTAGTCGCCATAGCTCGCCGGCGGCACGCCGCAGGCCGCCCGGCTCCATGGGTCGCGCGCCCATACGTCCGCGCCCCAGTTCTTGAGGCTGAACGGGGGATTGGCGATGACAAGGTCGAACCGCTCCAGGCGCCCGGCGGCGTCGAGGAACCGCGGGTCGCGCAGAGTGTCGCCGCGGCGGATGCGGGCGTCTTCGATGTCATGGAGAAAGAGGTTCATGCGGGCGATGGCCGACGTCGTGAGGTTGACCTCCTGACCGGCGAACCGCATCTGGCGGACCGAGCCGCCGGCCTCGACGACTTCGTTGGCAGCCTCAACGAGCATGCCGCCCGAGCCGACCGCAGGGTCGTAGACCGAGTCGGTGGGCTGAGGGTCGAGGATGCGCGTGAGGAGGCGCACGACCGGGCGCGGTGTGAAGAACTCGCCGCCTTCTTGCCGGACTCATCGGCGAACTGGCGGAGAAGGTACTCGTATGCGTTGCCGAGGACGTCGTGGCCTACCCGGCTCGGGCGCAGGTCTAGCGTGTTGAACGCCTCGATAAGGTTGAGCAGCGCGTGCTCGGGCAGCTTCTCCTTGTTGCCCCAGCCGACGTCTCCAAAGATGCCGGCGAGGGTGTCCGGGTTGGCCTGCTGAATGCGATCGAGGATGTTCTGGAGCCCGACGCCGACGTTCTCGGTCAGCCGGCGCAGGTCGCGCCAGTGGCAACCGTCGGGCATCTGGAAGCGGTGGTAGTCGGCCTCGATCTCCGGCGTGAGCTGGCCGTTGTAGTCCGCCAGAGCCCGGTCGTGCTCGTCGTCCCAAGTATCACTGACGCGCCGGAAGAAGAGCAGCGGGAAGATGTACGCCTTGAAATCAGCGGGATCGACCGGGCCGCGAAGGGAGTTCGCGGCGGCCCACAGCCGAGACTCGAGTTCCTGTTGAGTAAGCGCGTTCTGCATCGCCATGTCGCGCTGCACGTCCCGCTCGCCTCCGTCGCTGGTTCTTGTCCTCAGACTACAGTGAACCGCCCTGGGTCTGATGGAGGCTCCATCTCTTGGAGGAAGATGGAGTCATGCCAGACAACGCCAGCAGCCACAGGCCCTCTTACCGCTATCCAGCTGAGCTGAAGGAGCGGGCCGTCCGGATGGTCTTCGAGACCATCGAGCAGACCGGCGAGCGCACCGGAGCCGTCGCCCGGGTTGCCCACAGCCTCGGCATCGGAGTGGAGTCCCTGCGCAACTGGGTCCGCCAGGCAGAGATCGACCGCGGTGCCGAACAGGAGATCCTTGTCGAATCGGCTGCGCGGGAGATCGCGCGCGAGCCACTTCACGCTGCGCACGTGTCGCATGTCCAGACCGAAGTCCGTCGTGTGCCGATACGGCCCGGAGATTCTGCCCACGGCGATCTGGCTGCGTGTCTTCAGGGGAGCGACAACAAGGTCGCCTTCTTTCATCGAGCGCGCGAAAGCCCACAGCTGCCCGACTTGGACGGCGACTCGGCCCTCAGAATCCTGCGGGTACGTCTCGCGATATCGGGTCTTCAGAGCGTCTCGATCAGAGAACTGGGCGAGATCCGGCATGTCGTCCCAGCCGATCCCGATTACGGAGTGGTCGAGGAAGCGATCCTCGCGTTCCCCGAGCCTTCCGCCTTTGACGACCCAAAGCGTCATTGACCCAACCTCCTGAAGTGTGCGCCGCAGACAGTCGTGGCGGCCATCGGGTCGCTCACGAGACGATCAGCCGAGAAGCCCGTCGTGCGGCCCGAACCTATCCCCAGAGCCGCCCTATTCTCGGCGCTCCTTCGCGCAATCGTGTGGATGTTTCGGACGACCTGATTGACTGATGGTGGTGTCGTCCACCGAGCGTCCCCGACGCGGGCGAAGCGACCGGCTAGTGCCCCGATTCATAATGTCCGGGAGGTAATCGCACTCCCCTGAGGCCCGGCCGTGGCCTCCCAAGCACAGGAGGTGGCGATGGCCCGCCGGGCCGAACTCTTCGTCCGCGAGCT
>JBEKVD010000103.1:0-8278 GCA_049514315.1 Candidatus Limnocylindrales bacterium
CTGACGTTTCGACGTCCGAGCTCGACCTCGGTCACGTATGTGCGATGGAGCTGGGCACGCTCGGCGAGGGCTTCCTGGGTCAGGCCGCGACGCGTCCGAAGCGCCCGGACCGCGGCTCCGAAGGCAGCGAAGAGCGGGTCTGATCCGGCAACGGGCATGGCCGGACGCTATGGCCGCGTCAGGCGCCCCGTCTAGCAGACTATGAGAGACAAACGCCGTCGGCGTCGGATACGATTGCTGGTGCGCAAGCCGCCGCCCGCCGACCTGGTTTGCGACGGAGAAGCCGTGAAGTCTGAACTCCGCCCCATCGATGATCTTCCCCTGACTGTCCTCGTCCCGGCGGCGGCGCGGCGGCCCATCGTGATGTACGAGCCCGGGGGAGCGCTTCGCCTCGCCGTTGTCGAGCAGGGCGGGGCGTCCGCGCTCGACGATTCATGGGACAGCGCGGGCGTCTACGTGCTCCTCTGGCCGCCACTCCACGAAGGCGATGGTCAGCCCAAGATCTACGTCGGCCAAGCAGCGCAAAGCCTTCGCAAGCGGATCGGTCAGCACGTCGTGGGGAAGCCTGGCTGGCGGCGGGCCGTGCTGGTCGACCGCACCAATGCTAAATACGGCTTCAACTCGGCCCAGATTGGCTGGCTCGAGAGTCAGCTTTGGAGCCTGGCCTCGAAAGCCGAGCAGGTACAGCTCGACAACAAGGTGCAACCGCGGGACGAGACGCTGCCCGACTTCGAGAGGCCCGGCCTCGAGCCGGTCATCGCCTTTATCCGCGGGGTAATGCGGCTGCTGGGCTATTCGCTCGATCCCCCCAGCGGCCCGCACGCCACAACGAGAGGGCGCTCCAGGGTCACCGTCAAGGACCTCATCGCCGCGGGCAGCCTAACCACCGGGGATGCGCTCGTCTTCACCGACGCGGACGTCCATCAGACGGCCGTTGTGCGCAGCGACGGGACCCTCGAGCTCAACGGGATCACCTATGACTCTCCGAGTGCCGCAGCCACGGCGGTCCGCAGGCGCCCAACGAACGGGTGGGCTGATTGGGCGCTTCGGACGGAGAACAGCACAATCACCCTGTGGAAACTCCGTGAACAGCTCGGCCAGCGGTCAGCGTCAACGGACGACGAGCCCGGCACCGCCTGAGGCCGCCGTTGCCGCACACCGTCGGCGTGGTCTACTTGCGGCTTGATCAGCGCCCCTGTGTATCCGAGGGACACGACCACCCAGCCCCCGTTGCCGCCACGATCATCGGATCGTGTTGCTTTCTGCGGCCAGTCGAGTGAGTGATGTAAGCGACCAACTCGCACCCGAGGCACCCACGATGACCGCTCAACCACTCCCCGCCCTGACCAGCGGAGACCCCTCGGCCTGGGACGGAGCCCTATACGCCTTCCTCGTCGAGAAGGGAAACCGTTCAGGTTCCCGACGTACGGTCGAGAGCTACAGCCGGATGCTGTGGCCCTTCTTCGCCGAGACGTGCTGGCCTTCGTCCACGGCATCGGCAAGTCCGGCCGGACGCCCTCGGCCACGACCGTCGGCGCCCGCATCGCCTGCCTGTCCTCCTTCTACCGCTTCCTGATCCGGATGGCCCTCGTGGTCTCGAATCCCTGCGATGCCCTGGAGCGGCCACGAGCCACTCAGTCAGTCGCGAGGGGATACGGAGCCGAGGAAGTGAAGCGGCTCCTCGCTGTCGTGCCGGATACCGTGGCCGGACGGCGCGACCGGGCGATCCTCCTAGTGCTTGTCCTTACGGGCCGCCGGCGGGCCGAGGTCGTCGGTCTCACCGCCGGGGCCATCAGCCTGGAGGGCGAAACCGTCTTCTACTCCTATCGAGGCAAGGGCGGCAAGAGAGGCAGACGCGAGCTCCCGCGCCCGGCCTTCGAGGCCATCTGTGCGACCCTGGCCGATGCCGGCAAGGATCTCGCCACGATGGCTCCGGAGGAGTCGCTCTGGCAGGCCGCTGCCCGGCCGCAGGGAGTCACGAGCGGCACGTTCTACGCGAGGTTCCGCCGGTACCTTCGAGCGGCCGGGCTGGCACCCACGGGAATCCACGTATTGAGGCACACGGCGGCGAAGCTGCGTCGGGACGCCGGCGAGTCGATCGAGGCGGTCAGCGCCTTCCTCGACCACAGCTCGCTGGCGGTGACGACTGTCTACTTGAGGCGACTTGAGGGTCAGGAGGATCGGGCCTGGCGTGACGTGGCCGAGGCGATCGGGGTGTAGCGCCCGACTGGCGCCTTCTGTGTGGCCATGCCGGAAATCGTGCGTCTCCGACCGTCCGGAAGCTGTCGGCCTCTCATTTCAGTGAGGAATCTAGCGAGTCAGCCTGAGGTAGGCCCGGGGCGATCGCGGGGCCAATAGGCCACTCGTGAACCGGTCGGGACCGGCCGTTGCCGCCGTGCCACACCTCGCGCAGCTGGCGTGGAGGCTGGGGCTTTCCATGGTTCCTCGCGTACAACGCCCGTTGCTTATGGCGATTGGCCTCCGTCGGGGTGCAGAAGCTTGTCTTGCGCCCGTCCAGGACGAGCGTGGGTCTTCCGCATTCCCGGCACAAGACCGCCCCCATCTTCCGTTCTGAGATCCGCTGCAGAGCCTCATAGAGCTGCAGGTAGATGGGCGCCAGGACAGACCTCCACCTATAGACGACCTCTGGCCGCAGCGGCAGAGGAGTTGCGGGTCGTCGTGGGTGTCGGAAGTGGACCACACGGTCACCGAGATCGATGTCGTCGACCTCATCCTCCGACCCAGAGGGCGGCGAGTACGGCAGGGGACGGCCCTCTCTCAGTGCTGCGACCTGCGCCGCGATCCGCTCCCGCAGTGAGCGCGAAGCGGCTGCATCATCTGTCGGAGGCGGCCGCCAACCCGTCTGCACCTCCGGCTGCAAAGCACGCTCGACATAGGGGTTGAGCACGAACGCTTGCCAGCGAACCGCGTCCTCCCATTCCGCGACTTCTCCGAGTTCGGCGTCAGCCGCGTAGTAGACGCTCTCTTCTGGCACGTAGACCGCATCCTCCCAATCCGATGGCCGCGCGACACCCGAGTCTCCGATCGCCGAAGACAGGGCGACCAGCGCGCCCAAAAAGCGGGTCACCCGCTCCTGCTCTAGCAACCAATCGGTGAGGTGATCCTGAAACCCCCTCGCTGGTTCCCGGAGCGCGGCCAACCAGGGACGATTCTTCCCAGGCTCGCCACCGTAGAGCGCCAGCGCGTTCACGGGGCCGTTCTCCTGCACCCACTCCGCCAACGACGCCAGCTTCCTCGGCTTGTTGGACAGCTCCAGCCGGGCGAAGTCTTCGGCTAGCAAGAGGCCATTAGCACGCCGCTCGAAGGGGTCCCTCGTCCGCCTTGACCAGAAGACCCCCAGCAGATCCCCAGGCTGCCCGAGTTTGGGCTGTGTCCGCTTGACCACTCGAACGTCCTGCGGGAGCAAAACTGCCCCTACGGCAAGTCTCGGAGGGTTCACTATGTCTCCGTGCGTAACCTAACCTGTAACTGAGCCGCTTGACGGATAGACGGAGCGCCGTGAAAGGATACGCTGACTCGCGTGGTTCTGTCTAGATGCAGGTGAACGAATGGATCCGCTCCTCTCTCCCGAGCAGGCTGCCGACGCTCTTGGCGTCCGCCGAACGATGATCTTCGCGATGCTGGCCAGCGGCGAATGCGCGTGGATCAAGCTCGGCAAGCTCCGCCGCATCCCAGCCTCCGCCGTGGATCGCCATGTGGCCGGCCGTCCTGGCGAGCCGGACGGTGGGCGCTCAGCGTAGGGGCGCCGCGGCGGAGCAGCCATCGCCCGCCACGGATCGCCTCGTTTCGTCCAACCCCGCGCCCGCCGGCCAAGCCCGCGTCACGCGCTACCCAATCCGGGACGCGAGCGGGATGCTATTGGCCACCCACTGCCGGGAGGACGGGCCCACTGGCAAGCGCATGTGGTGGGAGCAGCCGGACGGCAGGCCCGGACTCGGGGGGCTCCCGCTCGCCGATCTGCCGCTCTACGCGATCGAGCGTCTGAGGGGCTCATCCACCGTGGTTCTCGTCGAGGGTGAGAAGGCCGCCGAGGCATTGCTTGCGATCGGCATCCAGGCAGTCGGCACCGTCACCGGAGCCGCGGCGACTCCAAGCCGAATTGTCCTGGCCGACCTGACGGGTCGGTACATCGTTCTCTGGCCGGATAACGACGATGTTGGTCGGGCACACATGGAGCGGATCGGAGCCGCGTTGATCGGCATCGCCGCGGGCGTGTCGATCATCAACTGGCCCGACGCCCCCGAGCATGGCGATGCCGCTGACTTCGTCACCGCCGGCGGGACCCGGGAGGACGTGGAGGCTCTCATCGATGGTGCCCGCCCGCTGCCGGCCGTCGGAAGCCCCGGACCCGCCCCTGCCGAACCGGAACCGGCATCCGCCAAACCGACGAAGCGGTCGGCAGCCGACCTCATCGTCGAGCTCGCGATGGACCGGTATGACCTCGCCCGGGCCGAGGACGGCGAGCCTTTTGCGATCGATCGCGCCGGGCCGAACGTTGCCCGCATGTTCCGCGGCGGCCGGGCATCGCTCCGATCGACCCTGGCCGCGATCTACGCTGAGAAGTACGGCAAGGTCCCGCCGGCCCAGGCGCTGGTCGATGCTTTGGCCGTTCTCGAAGGACGGGCGCTCGGCCTGCCTCGGCGGACGCTGTTGCTGCGATCGGGGCGACTCGACGACGGCTCGGTAGTCATCGACCTCGGGGACGAGTCCGGGCAGGCGATCGTCGTCGCCTCCGATGGGCGGCGGATCCTCAATCGAGCGCCCGTCACATTCCGACGGTCCGAACTTACATCCCCCCTGCCCGAGCCGACGTCGGGCGACTTGTCAGACCTCACAACGCTCCTCAACATCGCGCCCGACGACCGCCCCCTGCTGCTCGCCCACCAGGTCGGTACGTTGCTGGGCATCCCCGTCCCGATCATCCTCTTTCGGGGTCCCGCCGGTGCCGCGAAGACGTCGGCCGCTCGTGCGCTCGCCCGGACCATCGACCCCAGCCCGGCACCGGTTCGCTCGGTTCCGAAGGACCCGGAAGGCTGGGCGGTTACGGCGGGCGGGTCGTACGTCGTGGTCCTCGACAACATCGATACGATCCCGGGCTGGTTGAGTGACGCGCTCTGTCGGGCGGTGACCGGGGAGGGCTACCTGCGCCGGGCGCTCTACACCGACTCTGCGATCAGCGTCGTTGCCTTCCGCCGGGCAATCATCCTCACCGGGATCGACCCCGGGGCGATGCGGGGCGACCTCGCAGATCGCCTCCTGGCAATCGATCTCACCGCGATCGACGAGTGGCATCGGCAGGATGATGCCGAGGTGGAGGCCGCATTCCGGGCGGCCCATCCCGCCATCCTCGGCGCGGTCCTCGATCTCACCTCGGCGGTGCTGCGGACGCTGCCAAGTATCAGGCTCGCACGTCGGCCCCGGATGGCCGATTACGGCCGGGTTCTCGCTGCCGTTGACGCGATCCTTGGGACGAGCGGGCTAGACCGCTACATGGCCCAGCGCGGCGAGCTCCAGCGTGAGGCCGCCGAGGGTGACCGGGTCGGCGCCGCGGTCATCGCCTGGATGAGCTCGCGGGCGCAATGGACCGGGACCGCGACCGAGCTCCTCGAGGCGATCACTCCCGAGCGCCGACCGAAGGACTGGCCAACGACTCCACGCGGGCTGTCGGGCGCCCTCCGTCGCGTGGCCCAGCCACTTGACGCGGCGGGCATTCGGATGACGTTCTCACAGGCCGGCCATGACAAGCGACGCATCATCGGCATAGAAAGGGTGGGCGAGCAACCGTCCGCACCGTCCGCAGACCCCGCTCTGAACATGCATCGCGCGGACGGTGCGGACGGTGCGGACGGTGGATTCGCTCCCCCTCGCGGCGAGGCTGAGGTGCTGCTCAAGGCGGCCAGCCGCATCGAGCATGACGACCTTGCGGTCGAGGAGAACTACCCGCGCTCCGCCTGGGACCCGGACACTGGTGAGGACGACCCGCAGGCCGATAGGTGGCTCTCGGTTCCTGTGTCGGACCCCGGAGTTGAGGCATGAGTGCCACCCACGCCCCAGTGGCGGACAGTGAGCTGGCCGCGTTGTACGTGGCCAGGATCGAGGCCCATCTGACCCGCCTCGCCGCCGGCCATGATCCACTCGGTCACCTCTTCGCCATTGAGCGCCTTGCTGGCGCCGCCAGAGCTGAGTGGCGGGAAGCGGAGCGCGGGGCCCGGCGCCCAGGGAACCAGCGGTGAGGGCCATGACGGAGGCCGACTCGACGCCGGCCGGGACCACCACGATCACCGGCAGCGGCGAACGCAACCCAGCCAGCCTCTGTCCTATCACGGTGGCCCGGCATCCAGGGTCGGGGCGGCCCGGACATGGTTCGGGCGCCGCAGCCGAAGACGACGTGTTGCGCCGACTCGCTCTGTGGCTGGCCGACGTGTCGGCCGAGGCCGCGACCGATCGCCCAAGACCGCCGGAGCCGTCGCGATGAGCGCCCTTGCTCTCGCCGCCGCTCAGAGCGTTCATGTGTCCATGGCTCCGTACCTTGTCTACGTCCGCCGCAGCTACAAGGAAGCGACCGCGGCCGATGTCAGCGACGAGATGCAGGAAGCCGCCTGTCGAGCGCTCATTCCTGCCGGTGCCTCGGTCCGGGTGATCAGTGACAGCGGCGGCCACAACTCCGGCTACACCGCAGACCGCGACGGATACCAAGCCCTCCTCGCGGCTGTGGCGTCAGGAGCGGTGAGCGGGATCGCCGTCTACGACCTCTCACGCCTCGCTCGCAATACCCGTCTAATGCTCGATCTCGCCCACGAACTCGAGCGCCGCCAGATACCGCTGCTCGTCGCCAACCTGCCCGGGGCTCGTTTCGACGGCGCCGCGGGGCGCTACATGTTCGGCCAGTTCTGCCTCGCCAACCAGTTCCAGCGTGACCTCGACTCCGAACGGATGACCCGCATCCAGCGTCATCTCTTCGAGGAAGGCCGGCATCGGGGCCACGACCCGCTCGGATACCAAAGCCGCCACGATGAAGCCGGCAACCTGGTGCATCCCCGCGAACTCGTGGTCGTTCCAGAAGAGGCCGCCATCGTGGGCCGGGTCTGGACCGAGTTGGAGCACCACTCGCTCGATGAGGTCGCCGAGATCCTCAACGCCGAAGGTGTACCTGCCCGAGGAGCGCTCTGGACCCGCGACGCGGTCAAGGACATCTACCGCCGCGGCCGGCTCTATCTGGGCTTCGTGGTCGAGAAGCGCGGCCGCGACGAACGACCCGGTCGCCACGAGCCGATCGTGTCCGAGGCGCAGTACAACCGGACGATGGCCGCGGTCGCGGCCCGGACCCGCGTGGGCCGCAAGCCCGCACCGTTCCGAAGCTACGCCCTGCGAGGGTTGGTGTTCTGCTCCTGCGGCACCCGGATGAGGGGCGAAGCCCATCTCCAACGCGGTACCGAGATCCGCTACTACCGCTGCCCATCCCTGGGTTGCAAGGCCAGACGCTGTCCCGCCGATCTGGTCGAGGGCAAGGTGATGTCCAGGATCGCTTCGGCGGTCCTGCCCGACCCTCTTATCGAGAAGGCCCGCACCGAGCTTCGGGGCCGGCTCGAGACCCCGGGAACGGTTGCGGCCGGTCGCCAACGGGCAAGGCTTCAGACCCGTCTGGAGCAGCTCCGAAAGCAGCACGGCTGGGGCGACATCAGCGACCGCGACTACCAGTCCGAGCGCGACGCGGTTCAGGCAGCTCTGGCCCAATTGCCCGACGGCGACCGCATCCGGACCTTCGACGCCTACCGAGCGAAGCTCCTGGCCCTGCCTTCGGCCATCGCTGCGGCCTCACCGGCAAGGCAGGAAGAGCTGTGCCGGATTGTGGTCGAGCGGGTCGTGGTGAACGACCTAGAAGTGGAGGACATCACCTGGACGCCGCCGGCAAGGCCGTTCTTCGAAAAACAGCACGAGTGCCCCCAAGGGGCCTTGAGGACCCGCCCGCTGTTAACGGACGACGTCCTGGCATGGTACGCGGCATGAACGCCCCGCGCAGTGCTGGCTCATCAGGAGGTCTACTGGTGGTCGGGTCCGGTCGCTGCCGCGTCGATCACGCCGGGGCCAGAGCCGCAAAGCGTTCACACGCGCCGGCCGACCCCCCGTGCCAGCCTGACCAACCGCACCGTGACCACGGGGGGTGGGGCGGGGCGCCGACAACGGGCAGACCCCAGGCATGTCGAATGTGTAGCCGACAGGCGCATCCAGCGCGGCCCCTGGGCGCCCACAGGCGTTA
>JBEKVD010000104.1:0-6943 GCA_049514315.1 Candidatus Limnocylindrales bacterium
TCGGCCTGAGCCGCCGGGTCGAGACCGCGATCACGAGGGTCTTCACCGTCCTGGGCCTCGCCATCGTCGCCTACGGCCTGTGGCTGACCTGGACCATCACCTCCTACCACTGATCCTGTCGAGGCACGGAAGGACCGCATGGCCGAGCAGCCCGAACCCCTGGTTGGGATCGTCGTCGTGTCGCACTCGGCCACGATCGCAGAAGGGGTCGTGGAGCTGGCCGCGCAGATGGCCGGCCCGGAGGTGCGGCTGCTCGCCGCCGGCGGCGCGGCAGACGGCTCTCTTGGCACCGACGCGGGCCGAATCGCCGATGCCATCACGCGGGCCGACGCCGGCGCCGGGGTCGTGGTGCTGGCAGACCTGGGGAGCGCCGTGCTGTCGGCGAAGCTGGCGCTCGACATGATCGACCCCGAGATCGCGGCCCGGACCCGCCTGAGCGGCGGCCCGCTGGTCGAGGGCGCCGTGGTGGCCGCCGTCCAGGCCTCGGCCGGCGACAGCCTGGCGGCCGTCCTGGAGGCGGCCGAGGAGGCGGCCCACCTGCCCAAGGACGTGACGTAGGCGGATGCGGGCTTCGCCTTGTGGCCAGGGCGGTCCATGCTTCACTATTCCGGCACCCGGCGGTGGCAGGAGATTGAGGCGGCGACGCGATCGCGGCCGTGAAAGGAGCGAGACGATGCAGGTGGCCGAGCTGGATGTCCGAAACCCGTCCGGTCTGCACGCCCGTCCGGCGGCCCAGTTCGTCAAGACGGCCGCGGCGTTTCGATCCAAGGTCTCGATCGAGAACCTGACCCGTGGTTCGAAACCCGTAAATGCCAAGAGTTTGCTGAGCGTGCTGGGCTGCGGCGTGGAGAATGGCCATCGGATCCTGGTCTCGGCCGAGGGCGAGGACGAGGAGGCCGCCATCGAGGCCGTTCGCAAGCTGGCCGACGGCGGCTTCGGCGAAGCCGTCGGGGGCTGAGGGCAGGGGAGTGGGCACGCCCATCGCAGGCACGCCGGGCGCTGCAGGCGTCGCGGTTGGGCCCGTCTGGCGCTACAGCGCAGGCGGGACCGCAGAAGCGGAGCGGAAGCCGCCGGCGGCAGGGCAGCCCGGCGCGGCATCGGCCGTTCAGGCTGCCGCCCTGAAGGCTGCCGGTCAGCTGGAGGCCCTGGCCGGCCGCGTGCGCGATCTCGGGAGACCCGACGAGGCCGGCATCTTCGAAGCCCAGGCGATGATGGCGACCGACCCCGAGCTGCTCGACGAGGCCGTCTCCCGGGTCGAGGCCGGCGAGGAGCCTGCCTCGGCCGTACGGGCTGCGGCCGACGCCGCCGGCGCAACGCTCGCGGCCCTGCCCGACGAGCTGCTGGCAGCTCGCGCCGCGGACGTGCGCGACGTCGGCGCCCGGATCGTCAGGATCCTGCTGGGCGAGGAGATCGATCTCCCGGGCGTACCCTCCGTCGCCGTTGCCGACGACCTTCCGCCCTCCGTCGCGGCCGAGATACCGCCGGGCTTTCTCCTGGGAGTGGCGCTGGAGGGCGGCTCGATCACGGCCCACGCGGTCATCCTGGCCAGAGGCCTCGGCATCCCCGCGATCGTCGGCGCGAAGGGGTTGACGGCGGCCGCCGCCTCGGCGACCACTGCCGCCGTGGACGGGGCGTCCGGCGAGATCGTCCTCGACCCAGACCCCGGCGAGGTGGCCGAGTTCGCCGCCCGGGCCGCGAAGCTGGCCGAGTCGCGCCGCGCCGCGGCCGCGCTTCGGGGCCGGCCGGGAGCTACCGCCGACGGTGAGCGGGTCGCCCTGCTGGCGAACATCGGCAGCCCGGAAGATGCGCCGCGGGCGCTGGATGCGGGGGCCGAGGGCGTCGGCCTGTTCCGCACGGAATTCCTGTTCATGAAGCGCGGGACGGCGCCGGCCGAGGCCGAGCAGGTGGCCGCATATGCGGCTGCGTTCAGCGCTTTCGGTCCCGAGCGACCGGTCGTCGTCCGCCTGGCCGACATCGGCGGCGACAAGGCGATCCCGTACCTGGACCTGCCCGCGGAAGCAAATCCGTTCCTGGGCGTACGGGCCATCCGGCTGGCGGCACACGGCTCCCGGGAGCTGCTGCTGACGCAGCTGCGGGCGATCTGGCGCGCGGCCGGGCGGGCCGGAGTCACGCCGCACGTCATGGCGCCCATGGTCGCGACCCTCGACGACGCGCGGCTGCTGCTGGAACTGCGCGACGAGGCCCGGGCCGATGCCGCGGCCACCGGCGACCCGCTGCCCGACGGAATGGTCACCGGGGTCATGGTCGAGATCCCGTCGGCCGCTCTCATTGCCGCCGAGCTGGCACGGATCGTGGATTTCTTCTCGATCGGCACCAACGACCTGACCCAGTACACGATGGCGGCCGACCGCGGCAACCCCGCCCTGGGCCACCTCCAGGACGCTCTTCACCCCGCCGTCCTGCGGTTGATCCGGGACGTGGTGGCGGGGGCGGACGGGAGCCACATTCCGGTCGCGGTCTGCGGTGAGCTGGCGGGCGACCCGGCCGGGGCCCTGGTGCTGGTGGGCCTGGGAGTGGACGAGCTGTCGGCCGATGCCGGGTCGCTCGACGGCATCCGCGCCGCGCTTGCCGCAGTCACGCGGGCCGAGCTCGACGACCTGGCGGGGCGCGCGCTGGCGGCGGGCGACGCCGAGACGGTCAGGGCGATGGCCCGCCAGCTGCTCGATCGCCCGGGCAGAGCACTCGACGGCCCGGACAGAACCTCGATGGAGTAAACTCACCCGCGCTCGCTGGCGAGTCGCCCAGATGAGGCAGAGCGTCGCCCGGTAACGCCGAGCCGCGTTTCTATCAGCCACGAGTCGGGAGCCGCGCCCACGTGAGCATCGAGCCATCAACCTCCCCGGAAAGAGGCGATTTCATCCGTGAGATCGTCGCCGCCGACCTGCGGGACGGCAGGCACGGGACGATCGTCACCCGCTTCCCGCCGGAGCCCAACGGCTACCTGCACATCGGTCACGCCAAGTCGATCTGCCTCAACTTCGGCATAGCCCGGGAGTTCGGCGGCCGCTGTCACCTGCGCTTCGACGACACCAACCCCACCAAGGAGGAGCAGGAGTACATCGACGCGATCCAGGCGGACGTCCGCTGGCTCGGGTTCGACTGGGGCGAGCACCTCTACTTCGCCTCCGGCTACTTCCACCAGCTCTACGAGTGGGCCGTCCACCTGGTCAGGGCCGGCAAGGCCTACGTCGACGACCTCTCAGCCGACGAGATCCGCGAGCACCGCGGCACGCTGACCGAGCCCGGCCGGCACAGCCCCTACCGGGACCGTTCGATCGAGGAAAACCTGGATCTCTTCGAACGGATGCGGAAAGGCGAGTTCCCCGACGGTGCGCGGGTGTTGCGCGCCCGGATCGACATGGCCTCGCCGAACATCAACCTGCGCGACCCGGTGCTGTACCGGATCCTCCACGCCGCGCATCCGCGCACTGGTGACGAGTGGTGCATCTACCCGATGTACGACTTCGCGCACGGCCAGTCCGACGCCATCGAGGGGATCACGCACTCCATCTGCACGCTCGAGTTCGAGGCCCACCGGCCCCTCTACGACTGGTTCATCGAGAACCTTCCGGTGCCCTCGCGCCCCCGGCAGATCGAGTTCGCCCGGCTCAACATCACGCACACGGTCCTCTCCAAGCGCGTCCTGCTGCGCCTGGTCAACGAGGGGCACGTTCGCGGATGGGACGATCCGCGCATGCCGACCATCTCGGGACTGCGTCGGCGCGGCTTCCCCGCCGAGGGCATCCGCGATTTCGCGGCCGTCATTGGGGTGGCGAAGAGCGATAGCGTCGTCGAGGTGGGCCAGCTAGAGCATGCCGTGCGCGATGTCCTCAATCGGAAGGCTCCCCGCCGCTTCGCGGTCCTGCAGCCGCTCAAGGTGGTCATCGAGAACTACCCAGAGGGCCGGGTCGAGGACATGGATGTCGCCAACAACCCGGAGGACCCGGCCGCCGGGAGTCGGTCGGTGCCCTTCACGCGTGAGCTGTGGATCGAGCGCGACGACTTCATGGAGGAGCCGCCGGCGAAGTTCTTCCGCCTGGCCCCGGGCCGCGAGGTGCGACTGCGCTCCGCCTACTTCGTGACCTGTCGCGCGGTCGTGAAGGACGCGGCGGGAAGGATCGTCGAGCTGCGGTGCACTTACGACCCGGCCACCCGGGGCGGCGACTCGCCCGACGGCCGCCGGCCCAAGGCCACCCTTCATTGGATCTCCGCCGCTCATGCCATGGCGGCCGAGGTCCGGCTGTACGACCATCTGTTCAGCCGCCCCGACCCGGGTGCCGACGGCGACCTCTTCGCCGACCTGAACCCGGACTCCGAGAAGGTGCTCAACGGCTGCCTGGTGGAGCCGGCTCTCGCCGAGCTGCCGGTTCAGGAGACCGTGCAGTTCGAGCGGCTTGGCTACTTCTGCCGGGACGCGGACTCGACTCCCGGCCACCCCGTCTTCAACCGCACGCTGACCCTCAAGGACACGTGGGCCAAGCTCCAGGCGCAGGGGCGGCAGGAAGGCTAGGGGACCGGGGCGGATCGGCGCGCCGGGCCCGCGAGGTCGAGGCGGACTCGGGCGTGCGAAGTGCCGGATGTGAGCCCCAGCCGGCCCGAATCGGGTAAGATCACGCGGCTCGCTGGCGAGTGGCCTAACGGTAAGGCACCTGACTCTGGATCAGGGGACTGAAGGTTCGAATCCTTCCTCGCCAGCCAATCCCCAAGTCACGCTCAGATTGAGCACCTTACTGGACAACTCTGCCGTTGGACAGTTAGCACGCCGGTCGGACTTGCTCATGATCCCCGGTAAGCCCAAGAGCGGACGCCAGGTGAGTGGCACCCTTGGTGTCGTCCCGATTGCCGCTGCCTCCGTGCTTGCCCGCACCGCTACAGACGTTGGGATGCTCGGGGTGTCAGCTGGCCCACTGGTAGGCGATGATAAGTTGGTCGCGATGCGGGGGGTTGCTCGGACTCAGACTTCGAGGAGTGCGGCGCGCGGACAGTCCCAGGTCTCAGGAGGGTGCTATGGGAAGGGGCAGGAGCGGGCTGGGCAAGCTACCTGCTTTGGTGATCGGTCTTTGCGTGGTCCTCTCGGGCTGCGCACCGCAGTCGACTCCGCTGAACCGCCCTGGGAATCCTGGCCTCCATCAGACCCAGGGCGGTTCATTTCCGGCCTTGAATCCCAGCGACCGGTCGGGCGCGTCGGGCACGATCCGGCACACCCCAATTCGCAGCTTTTCCTACCTCCTGCTCTTTTGAGGTGTGTGTCGGAAACCCAGATTCGATCACGCAGTGAGTCCGCCGTACTCATGGATCAACCCGCCGAGCCAGTCGGCGCGGCCTCCGAGGTTTGGAGCCCGAGACTGCGGTGTGGTCGGTGCGCGTCGTAGCGGCAGACGTATGCCTGCACCGCGGTCTCGAGCTGACGGCGGGTAACGATCGGGATCGGGTCGGGGGACTCGCGCCGGAGCGAGCGATCGGGCGTTTGCAGACCGCGTTGCAGTGGGTGCCCGCACCGGCGTCCTTATCACTCTAGGCCCTCCGAGCGGAACACCGCCTCGAACGATCCTGCGAAGAGCGCGTCCCGGTCGTGGATCAGGAACTTCCGCGCGCACAAGGCGTCGCCGGGCCGGATGGTGAGGTTGCGGGCCCGCCCGGTGACCGATTCCGCGGTCAGGTGACCGGTGACGCCGGCGAGGTGCACCACAGCGGTGTCGAGCTCGATGAAGACGAGCACGTACAGGCGCCGGAAGAACACGGTGTCGACCGTGAGAAAGTCAGCCGCCAGGAGGCTCGCCGCCTGCGTCTGGAGGAACGCCCGCGGGGACTGGCCGAACCTCCGGCGGGCGGGAGCCCTCCTTTCGCGAGCACACGGCGGATCGTCGTCGCCGCGACCTGCAGGCCGAGACCTTTCAGCTGGCCCCCGATGCGCAGGTACCCCGGGCGGGTGTTCTCGCGCGCCAGGCGGAGGATCAGCTCGACGAGTTCAGCATCAATCGGAGGCCGGCCGCGACGCTTCCGGGGATAGGTCCAGTGCCTGCCACCAGGCGCCGGTGCCAGCCCAACAGGGTCTCGAGCGTGATGAAGAAGCCCGACCAGCGCCGACGGGGAAGCAGACGAGAGGCCGCGGCAAGGAAGATCCGGTCGGCGTCGGAGAGCTCGGGGCGCGCAACCTGCCGCCGCAGCACCGCCAGCTCCTGGCGCAGCACCACGACCTCGAGATCCTTAGGATGGCGCCGAGCGGAACCGAAGCGCCACGAGTTCGAGCATGCGCCGGGTCAGGAGATACAGCAACTCGGTAACCACGCCGGGGCCCTACCTGGGGGTTCGTCGCATCCGCCGGAACCGCTCCGGACGTGCCGGCCATCGCCCGCGAAACCCGCTCGCCGGAGCTCACGACCGGATGATGGCACCCCACACCGACTAGCCATTCTTGTACTGGCTGCAGACGATGGTGCCCGCACCGGTCGCAGTGTTCGTGCCGTCCGTCGCCACGACGATCACCGGCAGATCGGTCCTCTGCTGGACTTGATCCCCGTCTATGCAGTTCTCCTCGAACGAGACGGTGAACGTCCCGTCCGCGGCGGAGGTCGGGTTCAGGCCATAGTCACCCAGAGCGATCGGGGTGGCGGTGCCGAACTCGTAGGTGATGATGACGAGCTTCTTGCCGGGCAGGAAGCCCGCCCCGCTGATCGTGTCATACAGGTTGCCGTCGCCGCTGGGCGCGGCTTCACTGGTGAACGCCACGGTGGCGCCGCCCTTGAGGGTGACCGTCGCCGGTGAGCTCGTTGCCGTCCAGGACTGCCACAGCACCGTCACGATGAACGGTGCCCGTTTCGTCCACGACACCCTGGAGCGGTTGGGCTGGGACGTCGAGATAGCCGACGCGGCCAAGGCGAGGGGCCTGGCACCCCTGGCCGCCAAGACGGACAAGATCGAC
>JBEKVD010000105.1:0-6731 GCA_049514315.1 Candidatus Limnocylindrales bacterium
CCCATCTCGCGGGCGAACGCGGCTGCAGTCAGGACGGCTTGCCGGGAATGGTGACTGCCGTCCACCGCAACGACAATGCGCTGGAACATCTCGTACTCCCTACTGCCGTCCAACGCGGGTGCCGGGCATCTAGGGTAACTGACGCGTCGACAACAGACGGCCGGCGTCGTGGCCGCAAGCTGATTCCATCGTAGCCTCACAGGTTCGCCGATGCTGCAGCGGAGTTACATCCTCGAAGGCCTCAGCGCCTGCTCAGATTGAGTGAGCAGTACGGATTCGTGCTTCTTCCTCCGACTTCTGGCCCGGGCTCCAACTGAACGGTCAGACACGAAGTTCGCGTAGTGGTGGGCTTGAGGAGGAGCCGGTCCGTCGTTGCTCTGCCATACGGCGGGTTCCGGCCAGAGATGTGGAGCTCTCCTCGGATAAGCTCAGCGAGAGGGAAAGGGACGTGGCCGAAGCAAGGGCGGGCGATCAACAACCACACGCCCCGATCTGATAGCCGACCCTGCTGCGCGGCGACTACAAGCAGTCCCAGTACGGCCGCGTAATACTGCCCACTCGCCCTGCTGGGGCGGCTCGATTGTGTCCCCGAGCCCACTGTGCATGTAGCTTGGCCTCCAGGCGCGCGGGGGCCGCAGAGGGCCGAGCGGGCTGCTACGCTCGTGGCGATGTCCGTAGACCTCGATGCGCTCACCCAACTCATCACGCGTGAAGCCGCACACGCGGCCAATGAAACCGACCTGCGGGTCCGCATTGAGCCTGCAATAGACGCGGCTCGCGTCGAGCTTGGCCTAACAGCTGACCCGGAGCGGGAGAAGTCGCTCTCGAAGACCTCGGCCACGGTCACCATCCGCGGCCGAGCTGACACCATCTACGGGTCACTCGTTATCGAATACGAGCCCCCGGCGTCCCTCCGGCGAGCCGCCAACGTGGCGCACGCGGCCAAACAGGCCCGCGACTATATGTGGCTGGCTGCCGAAGGATCGTCGGGGAAGGAACTTGAGGCACTTCGACGATCTGCGGGGTCATCATCGATGGGCACTCAATCGGCTTCTTGCGGGCGACCGGACCGCACGACCGCACCAAGAGCCTCTCCGATCAGCTCGACTCCCTGGTGGCGCTCGAAGGACCGTATCCGGTCTCGGCCGCCTCGGTGGATCGACTGCTCATCTTTCTGCGAGCGCTGGCTCGAAAGCGGCTCGACGGCCGAGGAGTGGCCGCGACCTTCGGGCCAGAAGGGGGCAGCCACCTAGCGGCCGAATTCGTGTCCCACCTTGTGTCCCTACTGGCTGGGTCCACGTTGCCGCCTCGGGCCAGCGTGCTGAGAGCGGAGTGGTACCGAGCCTTCGGCTCGGTGTACGTACAGGACGCGGCGAAAGCCCGCGACGATGCAAGGACCCTCTGCCAGCTATACGGCGTGTCGCCAGTGGCCAAGCTAGAAACCCTTCTGTTCGCTATTCAGACCTACTACGCGCTCCTAATGAAGCTGCTGGCGATTGAGGTCCTCTCGCTTCAAGCTGGATCCTTTATCCGCTCACAGGCCGCTCAGCTAGCCTCGACGACCGAGCCGGAGCGGCGAAAGATCCTCCAGGATCTGGAGGCGGGGGACCTCTTCCGTGCGTACGGTATTGACAACTTCCTGGAGGCCGACTACTTCGCGTGGTACCTCGACACGTGGGACGCCGATATCGATACCCTCGTTCGCCGCGTCGCCCAGGAACTTGGCGAATTCGAGCCGGCGACATCCACCCTCGACCCTGAGGCTGTTCATGACCTGCTGAAGGTCCTGTATCAATACCTCGTACCCAAGAAGATCCGTCACGATCTCGGTGAGTACTACACACCAGACTGGCTGGCCGACTATGTCTTGGACCAGGCCGGGTTCGATGGGCGCCTTGGGTCGCGGTTTCTGGATCCCGGTTGCGGCAGCGGCACGTTCCTAATGCGAGCCATCCTGAGAATCAAAGCACGCGCCGCGGAGGATTTCGTTCCCGACGATCGTGTGGGCCGCGCGATCCTCGACACCGTGGTCGGGTTCGACCTCAACCCTGTCGCCGTTCTTGCAGCCCGGACTAACTACCTCTTGGCACTCGGTACCCTCATTCGGAAGGTCGCCCCGGTGTCGCTCCCCGTGTACCTCGCAGACTCCCTATTGGCGCCGCTCCCATATAGCAGGCTCATCTCTGGACCCATTACGGCCGCAGTCTCAGATCACTACGTTCGCCTGAGTAGCGAGGGTCCGTTCAACTTCCCGAGCGAGTTGGCGGATGCGGATGGGCTGATGTTGGTTACCGACGAGTTGAAAGCCGCGATCCGATCTGGCATCGGCGCTGACGGTTTCATCGACAGAATCGACCACTCCCGGGCCATCATGCAGCCCCGGACTCGACGGCAACTGGCATCGCTTTACGAGAAGGTTGCCGCGCTTGAGGCAGCGGGCAAGAACCATATCTGGGCGACCTTGCTTCGAAACGCGTTCGCCCCGGCGTTCGCCGGACGGTTCGACTTCGTCGTGGGGAATCCGCCGTGGATCAACTGGGAGAGCCTTTCCGACGACTACCGAAAGTCAACCCGACAGCTGTGGGCGCTACATGGACTGTTCACGCTCAAGGGGCTAGATACCCTCCTGGGCGGCTCCAAACGCGATCTCGCAATGCTCTTCTGGGCTTGCGGGGCCGACTACTACCTGGCCAGCGGTGGAGTCATCGCGTTCCTGATGCCCCAAACAGTCCTCCACACATCACCCGCCGGCGATGGTTTCCGCCGCTTCACCCTGGCTGACTCAACGCCTGTCGGAATCCGGTCGGCAGCTGATCTGGTGGATCTCCAGCCGTTCGAAGGAGCGTCAAACTGGACGGGAATGCTAGTGGGATGCAAGGGGTCAACCACGGCGTACCCGGTGCCTTACTCCCTCTTCACCAAGACTGTGGCCGGCGCCATCCCCCAGGACGCTTCGCGCTCGGAAGTAACCGCGCGCACGCGCGTTCTAGATTTGGATGCTGCCCCAGCGATCGCGGACAGAACCTGGTCCCCGTGGGTGATCGGGTACCCGAAGGCCGTCGCCGGCGCTCAGAAGATGGCGGGCCGCTGCGCATATGAGGCGAAGTCGGGGTTCATGACCTGGGCCGACGGGATCTACTACGGATCCGTGAAGTCGAGACGACCGGACGGGCTCGTCGTATTCGAGAATGACCCGTCGCGCGCCAAGAAGCGGAAGCCGCCGAAGCTCACCGTTCCGCTCGAGCCTGACTTCGTGTATCCGTGTGTCGAATGGCGCGACATACAGCCGTTCTCCGCGCCTGCGTCGTCTCACGTCCTGATCCCCCAGGATCCGGTCGCGCGAACTGGATACAGCGAGGCGCTAATGCAGCGCACGCACCCCAAGACATACGACTATCTCGCGCGCTTCCGGTCGAGCCTTGAGCAACGCGCCGACTACATTCGTTTCTTCAAGAAGAAGGGCGGGGCGTTCTATTCGATCTTCGGTTTCGGACACGAGAACCTGGCGCCCGTGAGGGTGGTTTGGGCCACGATGGGGTCGAGCTTTCGAGCGGCGGTGATTGAACCAGTGTCCGATCCATTTCTTGGCGACAAGCCGCCACTGCACAAGAACACGAGCATGTTCACGGTGGTGGGCTCGGCGGTGGAAGGTCATTACCTTTGCGCCCTGCTTAACAGCACCCCTCTCAACTACCTAGCAGTTTGGAGTAGCGTTCGAGGGGGTAAGAGCTTCGGGGCCGGTTCCCTCCTCGACCGCGTACGCATCGAGAGATTCACCCCTTCTTCCACGCTGCATTCGGATCTTGCCGATGCGTCGGCGTTGGCGCATCGAGCCGCGTCTGCCCATGATCATGCCGAGTTGGCGGCCATCCGCGGCGAGATAGACGCGCTGGCGGCCGGTTATTGGGGCCTGGACGCCGAGGAGTTGAGGGAGATGGCCCGGCTCATGGAAGACGTCGGGCGGCAGGGCGGGACAGTTGAAGCCCCGGATGAGGAGGACGACGCGGAAAGGGTATAGGCGCCGAATCGGCTGATCTCGCGTGAACGAATGTATATGTCAGGGTTCGCGCGAGCCCGGGGTCCGGCCGGACCACAGCCAAGAACTCATACGCCCGACTCGAGTCGCCGCCCGTGGTGCGACGCTATGAGCAGTTAGTCGCGACACAGGGTTGATGCGCCCGCTGCAAGGCGACTTGGCGGCATGATCCGTCGGAGGCGCCCGGGCATAGACTTCGGGGGCCGAGGACCGCGAGGCGACAGATGCACGAACGCTTGCGGCCTGGCTCGATGGGCGCCATCGCAGGCTTCAGGTCCTCGAGGAGGTGCGCACATGATCACCCACGTCGCCATCCTTGGCACGGGCAAGATGGGTTCGGCGTTCGCTCGCCGCCTCGATGCGGCCGGGACCGACCTGCGACTCAGCCTCTGGAACCGGACTCGGGAGCGGGCCGAGCAGGTGGGGGTCGGTACCGTCGCCCCGACGCCGGCTGAGGCCGTCCGCGACGCCGAGCTTGTGATCACGAGTCTGACGAACCGGGAGGCGGTCCGGGCCGCGTATCTGGGACGCGACGGGGCCCTCGCTGCCACGGGCACGAGGCTCTTCGTCGAGATGAGCACTGCGGGCCCCGACCTCATCGCCGAACTGGCACCCGATGTCGAGGCGACCGGGTCGCGGCTCATCGACGCCCCTGTGCTGGGAGCCCCGACGGTCGCTGCCCGTGGCGGGCTCGCCATCCTGGCCGGTGGAGATACCGCCGACGTGGAGCGCGCGCGGCCGGTGCTCGAGCTCCTGGGCGAGGTGCGCCACGTCGGCGGGCTCGGGTCGGGCGCACGACTGAAGCTCGCGGCGAACAGCATGCTCGCCGATCTCACGGTGGCAGCGGCCGAGCTGCTGGCGGCGGGTGATGCCAGCGGCCTCGACCGGGAGCACGTCTTCTGGGTTCTCGCCCGCTTCGTCCCCTCCCTGGAGCTACGACGCACCGGATACATGGAGGATCGGCACGAGCCGACGCTCTTCGCCTTGCGCGATCTGTGCAAGGATCTCGACCTGGCGCTTGAGTTCTTCCACCGCTCTGGCGCGTCGGTTCCGCTGACGGCACTGACGCGCGAGCTGGTCGAGGAGGCCATGGTTGGCGGTGCGGATCTCGACATCACCGCAGTCGCGAGGCGCTACCGACGCACCGCCAGTCTGCCGCCCACTGGCACCACTTGACCCATGCACTTCTGCGGCTGCTACAGGGTGGGCTCACGTCGCGGTCGGCTGCGAGCGAAAGCAGAGCCTCTCCGCCAGTGGCCAACTCGGCGCACCGAGATGTTCGCCCCGGCCGACGCGCGGCGCAGTTCTGGCGTTGTCGTCGAGAAATGCGATCTATAGAAGTGTCGCCGCCGGTGGAGCAGCGAGGCCGAGGAGCGTGGCGTTGGCTTGTAGCCGACCCGCAACACGGCGTACTGCCGGCGGTGCTGCTGCTGATGACCGGGGTCACGGGCGTAGTCGATGCCGTGAGCATCCTGAGCCTCGGCCGGGTCTTCGTCGCGAACATGACCGGCAACATCGTGTTCATCGGTTTCGCGCTTGCAGGTGCGCCCGGGTTCTCGGCGGCGGCTTCGCTGTTCGCGCTGGCAGGGTTCCTGGTCGGGGCACTAGCCGGCGGCACTGCCATCCGCAGGATTGAGGAGCGTCGGTCAGTTCTGTTGGCCGGCCTCGCTGCCGAACTCTCGCTGCTCAGCCTCGCTCTCGTAGTCTCGCTCGTGACGGGTCCAGCTCTCACGGGCGGTACCATCAACGTCCTCGCGGCGACGGTCGCAATCGCGATGAGCATCCAGAATACGGTCGCCCGGCGGCTGGCCGTCCCGGACCTGACGACGACCGTCGTCACCCTCACGCTGACCGGCCTCATGGCGGACCGCCGAAGTGCAACTACGCCGGGAGCGACGACTCGGCGCGGACTGTCAGTGGTGAGCATGTTCGGCGGTGCGGTCGTCGGGGCCACGATCGTGCTCAAGTCAGGTCCATCGGCAGCACTGGCACTCGCCGTCGGGCTGCTCGCCGCAGCCACCGCCCTCGCGATCATGCGGACCTCGAGGACGCCTCGATGACATCGAAGACGCCGGGTGAGGTGCTCGTCTTACAGGCGACCTCGGGCGCTTGGCTTCAGGCTTCGCTAGACGCCGCCCAGAGGTTGATCCCGCTCTCCGTCGCGTGGCGGTCGATCTCGGCAAGCTCAGTCGCGGAGAACTCGAGGTTCCCGAGCGCGGCGAGGTTCTCCTCGAGCTGGTCGACGCTGCCCGCTCCGATGAGCGCCGAGGTCACACGCGGGTCGCGGAGTGTCCAGGCGAGGGCCATTTGCGCCAGGCTCTGACCTCGACGCTTCGCGATCTCGGCGAGCGCACGGACCTTGGCCAGGGTGTCGTCGCCGAGGAGAGTCGACGGCAGGGAGCCACCCGCCGCGGCGCGCGAGCCGGCGGGGATGCCGCCAAGGTACTTGCCGGTCAGCAGCCCTTGCGCGAGGGGTGAGAAGACGATGCAGCCGACCCCTTCTTCGCCGAGGACATCGAGCAGGCCGCCCTCGATCCAGCGGTTGAGCATCGAGTAGGACGGCTGGGCGATGACCGGCGGCGTGCCGAGCTCACGAAGGATGGCGACCGCCTCTCGCGCGTGCGTCGGCGAGTACGACGAGATCCCGACGTAAAGAGCCTTGCCCTGCCGGACCGCGGCGTCTAGGGCGGCCATC
>JBEKVD010000106.1:0-6686 GCA_049514315.1 Candidatus Limnocylindrales bacterium
ATCGAGTCGAAGGCGCGGAACTCAGCTCCACCCTTCCGAGCGAGGTACTTGGTGATCGCCGCGGTGAGCGTCGTCTTGCCGTGGTCGATGTGGCCGATCGTGCCGATGTTGACGTGCGGCTTGGTCCGCTCGAACTTCTTCTTCGCCATCGCGGCTACTCCCTCGCTCCTACTGCGGGCTGGGTTGACTGGTCAGACACGGGACTTCTGAACGAGCTCGGCCGCCAGGCTGGCGGGGACCTCGGCGTAGTGAGACAGCTCCATCGAGTAACTGGCGCGACCCTGGGTCATCGACCGCAGGTCGGTCGCGTAGCCGAACATCTCGGCCAGGGGCACTCTCGCCCGAACCACCTGGGTGGAGGCACGCGATTCCATGGCCTCGACGTGGCCGCGGCGAGCATTGATATCGCCGATGACATCACCCAGGAACTGCTCGGGCAGCGTGACCTCGACCCTCATCAGCGGTTCGAGGATAACCGGCGATGCCCTGTGGGCCGCTTCCTTGAGCGCCATCGAGGCGGCGATGCGGAACGCCATTTCGCTCGAGTCGACTTCGTGGAAAGACCCATCGAAGAGCGTCACCTTCACGTCAACCATGGGGTAGCCGGCGTACGGACCCGTCTCGAGAGCCTCGCGGATCCCCATGTCGATGGGCTTGATGTATTCGCGCGGGATGATGCCGCCCACGATCTTGTCGACGAACTCGTAGCCCGCCCCCTGCGTGTTCGGCTCGATCTTGATGACGACGTGGCCGTACTGGCCCTTGCCGCCGGTCTGTTTGACGTGGCGGTAGTTGCCCTCGGCGGCGCGGCGGATCGTCTCCCGGTAGGAGACGCGCGGCCGGCCGACGTTTGCCGCCACCTTGAACTCGCGGACCATTCGGTCGACGAGGACGTCCAGGTGCAGCTCGCCCATGCCGGCGATCCGCGTCTGGCCGCTTTCCTCGTCGGTTCGGACGCGGAAGGTGGGGTCTTCGTCGGCCAGGCGCTGCAAAGCCAGGGCCAGCTTGTCCTGATCGGCCTTCGTCTTGGGCTCGATGGCAACTTCGATGACCGGCTCCGGGAAGACGATCGACTCGAGCACGATGGGATGATCCGGGTCGCTCAGCGTGTCGCCGGTGAACGTGTCCTTCAAGCCGACCGCAGCGGCGATATCGCCGGCGTACACGGTCTCGATATCTTCGCGGTGATTGGCATGCATCTGCAGAATGCGTCCGATCCGCTCCTTCTTGCCCTTCGTGGCATTGAGCACGTACGAGCCGGAGTTGAGCGTCCCGGAGTAGACCCGGAAGTAGGCGAGCTTGCCGACGTAAGGGTCGGCCGCGATCTTGAAGGCGAGGGCGCTGAAGGGCTCACTGTCGTTGGCGGTTCGGACCACCTCGGCATGAGTCACCGGGCGCTCACCTATGACGGGCGGCACGTCGAGGGGCGACGGCAGATAGTCCACGACCGCGTCGAGAACAGGCTGCACTCCCTTGTTCTTCAGGGCCGAGCCGGCGAGGACCGGCACGATCCGGTATTCCAGCGTGCCGAGCCGCAGACCTCGCTTGATGTCCTCCGGGCTGAGAGTGTGTCCCTCGAGGTACTTGTGGGTGAGCTCCTCGTCCATCTCGGCGACGATCTCGACCATCTTCTCTCGCTCGGCCTTCGCCGCCTCGAGCAGGTTGGCGGGGATCTCGATCGTCTCGGATTCGGCGCCCAGGTCCTCGGCCCGATAGACGATCGCCTTCATGGTTATCAGGTCCACGATGCCGCGGAATTTGTCCTCCGACCCGATCGGCAGCTGAATCGGAACCGGTCGGGCGCCGAGACGATCTCGAATCATGTCCACGCAGCGCCAGAAGTCGGCGCCTGTCCGGTCGAGCTTGTTGATGAAGCAGATGCGCGGCACGCGATACCGGTCGGCCTGCCGCCACACCGTCTCGGACTGGGGCTCCACGCCGGCGACGCCGTCGAAGACCACGACCGCACCGTCGAGGACCCGCAGGCTGCGTTCGACCTCGACCGTAAAGTCCACGTGCCCGGGCGTATCGATGATGTTGATTCGATGATCGTTCCAGAAGCAGGTCGTAGCCGCGGCAGTGATCGTGATGCCGCGTTCCTGCTCCTGGGGCATCCAGTCCATGGTGGCAGCGCCCTCATGGACCTCACCGATCTTGTAGATCTTCTTCGTATAGAAGAGGACCCGCTCGGTGACCGTGGTCTTCCCGGCGTCGATATGGGCGATGATTCCGATGTTCCGCGTCTTGGCGAGCGGAACCTGACGTGCCACGAGTTCCCTATCTCTCCTGCTTGCGCCTTACCACTTGAAGTGGCTGAAGGCCCTGTTGGCATCAGCCATCTTGTGGGTGTCCTCGCGCCGCTTGACCGCCGCGCCGAGGCCGTTCATTGCATCGACGAGCTCGGCGGCGAGCTTCTCCGACATGCTCTTGCCGTTCCGTTTTCGGGCCGCCTGGACCAGCCAGCGGACGCCGAGCGATATGCGGCGATCGCCCCGGATCTCGACCGGAACCTGGTAGGTCGCGCCACCGACGCGGCGCGGTTTGACTTCGATGATGGGCGTGGCGTTGCGCATGGCCGACTCGAGGACCTCGACGCCGGGCCGGCGAGCCTGGGCCTCGGCGCGAGCCAGGGCCTCTCGCAGGATGCGCTCCGAGAGATGGCGCTTGCCGTCCATCATCAGCTTGGTCGCAAAGCGGCTGCTGAGGCGCGTCGACGGGGCACCCTGGTACTTTGTCTTGCGGGCGATCGTGTGGCGACGGGGCATCGTTACTTCTTGCCCTTCTGCTGGGCGGCCTTCGCGCCGTACTTCGAGCGACCCTGTTTGCGATCCTTGACGCCGGCGGCGTCCAGCGTGCCCCTGATGATGTGGTACTTGACCGACGGAAGGTCCTTCACGCGGCCGCCGCGGACCAGGACCACGGAGTGCTCCTGGAGGTTGTGGCCGATCCCGGGGATGTAGGCCGTAACCTCCATCTGGTTGGTGAGGCGGACGCGGGCGATCTTACGAAGAGCCGAGTTCGGCTTCTTCGGCGTCATCGTGCGCACCTGCAGGCAGACGCCACGCTTCTGGGGTGCACCCAGAATGGGCACCTGGCGCTGGCGAAGGCTGTTCCAGTTCTTGCGCATGGCCGGCGCCTTGATCTTCCCGATCTTCGGCTGGCGGCCATGCCGCACGAGCTGGCTGATCGTCGGCACGGAGACGCTGCTCCTTTCGCTTGCGATGCTGAGTGGTCACAGCTGTGTAGCGACCCGACCGTCGCGCGGCTCCCGCGCCCTGGTTGGGCCCGGCGCGAGCCCGATCGACGGGAACCTGCGCCTCTGCGGTGGCCTCCGGCGTCCGATGGGCCCGCCGCAGCGGACCCTGTCGCTACATGGAGGCGATCTGTCTGGCGCGGATCGCTTCGATGGTCTGGCGGGCCGTCCACGAGCCGGCCCAAGCCGGTTGTCGCGAGCGGCTTCTACCGTCCGGGTGGCTCCTCGACCGTCGCGACTGGCACATGCCAATCGCGGCTTCCGGCGAAGCCACGAAGGCGGAGTTTAGCAGCGGGCCCACCGGCAAGTCAAACGAGAGGGCCCGGCAGTTTGAACGCAACGGCCCCGCAGACGGGAGCTACTCGTCTCCCTTGTCCAGCGCGCCGAGAAGCTCCTCGATGCCTTCGGTGTCCGACGGCTCACCCTCGGCCCCGGACTCGCCGCCGAGCGTGGCCAGGAAGGGGTTGATGGAGTCGATATCGTCCTCGCGAGTCTCGCCCCCAACGCTGGCGGACAGCAGCGAAGCCAGGTCCGCGGTTTCCTCGGACGGCAGGGCCCCGGCCTCCTCCAGGAACGGGTTGTACTCGTACTCGGGACCGCGCAGCCTCTCGATCGATTCGCCGGCCAGCGCCTCCTCGGCGGCCCGGCGCGCCCGCTCGCGGGCGGCGGCGATGTTGGCCGGCGCGCCCGTCCCAGCCGGGATGAGCTTGCCGATGATGACGTTCTCCTTCAGGCCGATCAGGTGGTCCTTGGAGCCGTTGATGGCAGCCTCGGTGAGCACCCGGGTCGTCTCCTGGAAGGAAGCGGCCGCCAGGAACGAGGACGTGTTGAGCGAGGCCTTGGTCACACCGAGCAGGACCGTCTGGGCAGTCGCAGGCTCGCCGCCTTCGGCCAGAACGCGGTTGTTGACCTCCTCGAAGTCGAGGCGATCGATCAGCTCGGTCGGCAGGAGTTCGGTGTCGCCCGGCTGGTCGATGCGGACCTTCCGGAGCATCTGGCGGACGATGATCTCGATGTGCTTGTCGTTGATCGTCACACCCTGGCTGCGGTAGACCTTCTGGACTTCCTTGACCAGGTAGCGCTGGACGGCATCCTTGCCCCGCGTCTCGAGGTACTCCTGAGGGTTGATCGGGCCGTCGGTGATGGCATCGCCAGCCCGGATCTCCGCGCCGTTCTCGACCATGAGCTTGGCGTTGTGCGGGATCGCGTACTCACGCTCGACCGTGTCTTCGGACCGCACTACGACGTGGTCGCCCTCGCGGCCCAGGAACCCCTTGGCGGGAGCCGTCACGTCGTTCGCCTTGTCGCCACCTTCGGCGCGAGCGATGACCTGGCCCGATTCGACCAGGTCTCCGGCGGCCGCAAGCAGCTCGGCGCCGGCGGGCAGGGACAGGTGAGTGTCGTACTGCTCCCGGCTTGTGACCTTGACGCGAGTGCCCGTATCGCCTCGGACAATCTCGACGATGCCGTCGATGTGGCTGATCTCGGCCTTGCCCTTGGGGATGCGGCCCTCGAACAGCTCCTCGACGCGCGGCAGACCGGCAGTGATGTCGAGGCCGGCGACGCCACCCGTGTGGAACGTGCGCATGGTCAGCTGCGTGCCAGGTTCACCGATCGACTGGGCGGCGATGATGCCGACGGCCTCGCCGATGCCCACCAGTGACCCGGTCGCGAGATTGCGGCCGTAGCACATCCGGCACACGCCGTGGCGCGCCTCGCAGGAGAGCGGTGAGCGGACCAGGACCTCGTCGATCCCGGACTCGTCGATCGCCAGCGCGATGGCCTCGGTGATCTCCTGGTTGCGATCGATTATCAGCTCGCCGGTCCTCGGGTCGAGAAGATCGGCGGCCGACAGCCGGCCGACCATTCGCTTCTGGTAGGCGCCCTTCTCGTTGCTGGTGATCTCGGCCGACTCGGCCCGGGTGATCCAGGAGCCTTCCTGGGTGCCGCAGTCTTCTTCGCGGCTGATCACATCCTGCGCGACATCCACCAGGCGGCGCGTCAGGTAGCCCGAGTCGGCGGTCCGGAGAGCCGTGTCGGCGAGACCCTTGCGGGCGCCGTGAGTGGAGATGAAGTACTCAAGAACGGTCATGCCCTCGCGGAAGTTGCTCCGGACGGGGACGTCGATGATTCGGCCCGATGGATCGGCCATGAGACCGCGCATACCGCCGAGCTGGCTGATCTGGCCTTTGTTGCCTCGGGCGCCCGAATCGGACATCATCCGGACCGAGCCGAACGGGTCGAGGCCGTCCATCATCGCGGTGGAGAGGTCGTTCGTCGTCTTCTGCCAGACGTCGACGACCTGCTCGTAGCGCTCGTCGTCGGTGATCAGGCCGCGCTGGAACTGGCGGTCGATCTGGTCGACGTCCCTGTCGGCGCCGGCGAGCCGCGCGGCCTTGTCGAGCGGAATGACGATGTCGTTGACGGCGATCGTCATGCCGCCGCGGGTCGCGTACTCGAAGCCGACTCCTTTGACGCCGTCGACCACGTTGGCGGTCTCCGCCGGGCCGAGGATGCGATAGCACTCGTCGACGAGGCGCCGCAGCTCGGTCCGCTTCATGTCCACGTTCTTGAAGCGAAGCCGGTCCGGCACGATCTGGTTGAAGATGATCCGGCCGACGGTCGTCTCGACCCGGGTGTCGACGGCCGCTCCGGCCGCCTCGTCCCAGGCCTTGACCATCGCCACGACCGGCTCGTGAAGGGTGACCTCGCGGAGCTGGTAGGTGAGGATGGCCTCACCCTCGCTCGAGAAGAGGCGCATCTTCTTGCCCTCGACCTGGGGCTTCTTCATCGTCAGGTAGAAGCAGCCGAGGACCATGTCCTGGGTCGGAGCCACGACCGGGCTCCCGTCCGCGGGCGAGAGAAGGTTCGCGGTCGAGAGCATCATCGTCCGCGCTTCTTCCTGCGCGGCAGTGGAGAGCGGGACGTGAACGGCCATCTGGTCGCCGTCGAAGTCGGCGTTGAAGGCAGTGCAGACCAGGGGGTGAATCTGGATCGCGGAGCCCTCCACGAGGACCGGCATGAAGGCCTGGATGCCCAGCCGATGGAGCGTGGGGGCGCGGTTCAGCAGCACCGGGTGGTCCTTGATGACTTCCTCGAGGACGTCCCAGACCTCGGGCCGGACGCGCTCGACGATCCGCTTGGCGCTCTTGATGTTGTGGGCGAAGCCCTTCTCCACGAGCAGGCGCATCACGAACGGCTTGAACAGCTCGAGCGCCATCTTCTTGGGCAGGCCGCACTGGTGGAGCTTCAGCTCCGGACCGACGACGATGACCGAGCGACCCGAGTAGTCCACGCGCTTGCCGAGCAGGTTCTGGCGGAACCGGCCCTGCTTGCCCTTGAGCATGTCGGACAGGCTCTTGAGGCGGTGGTTGCCGGTGCCGGCGATGGCCCGCCCCCGCCGACCGTTGTCGATCAGGGCGTCGCAGGCCTC